>JAHDHT010000199.1:0-3821 GCA_020631175.1 Chitinophagales bacterium | reverse complement strand
GGTTTTTCATTTAACCAGCAAACCATTAAATCGATATCTTGACTGTCTTCAGGTTGATTGTTTGGTCTTACAATCATGTCACCTCTTGAAATATCGATATCATCATTTAATCGAATGGTGACCGACATTGGACTAAAAGCCTGATCGATTTCACCTTCGTAAGTATCGATTGCTTTGATGGTTGAAGTAAAGCCTGATGGAAGAATCATTACTTCATCACCTGGTTTCATAACGCCACCGGCAATCCTTCCGGCATAACCTCTGTAATCATGATATTCATCACTGTAAGGTCTAACTACATACTGCACCGGGAAACGAACATCAATATGATTATGATCAGAACCGATGTGAATAGTCTCCAATAAATATAATAAAGTAGGTCCGTCATACCATTCCATTTTATCAGAACGGTCAACAATGTTATCCCCTTTTAATGCTGAAACAGGAATAAAGCGAACATCTTTTACATTTAGTCTCGAAGCGAAATCGGTGTATTGCTCCTGAACTTTCTGAAAAGCTTCTTCACTGTAATCAACTAAATCCATTTTATTTACGCAGATTACAATGTGTGGTATATTTAATAGAGAGGCAATAAAAGAATGTCTTTTAGTTTGCTCTACTACACCATTTCTTGCATCCACCAAAATAATGGCAAGATTCGCAGTTGATGCACCGGTAACCATATTTCTGGTATACTGAACGTGTCCCGGAGTATCTGCAATGATGAATTTTCTTTTTGGAGTTGCGAAATAGCGATAGGCAACATCGATTGTAATACCTTGTTCACGTTCAGCCTTTAATCCATCCGTTAGTAAGGCAAGGTTAACCGTTTCTTCTCCTCGTTTTTCACTGGTTTGAACGATGTTTTCATATTGATCTTCAAAGATCGATTTTGAATCATATAACAAACGGCCAATCAAGGTACTCTTTCCATCATCTACACTTCCGGCAGTTGTAAACCTTAATAATTCTTTATTATCTGTATTGCTCACTTTATTTTTATTTTCTTCTTTTTGTAAATGCTAATTCTTAATCGGGTTGTTTAGAAATAACCTTGTTTCTTTCGATCTTCCATAGCAGTTTCTGATCGCTTATCATCTGATCTACCTCCTCTTTCTGTTATTCTTGTAGAAGCTACTTCTGCTACAATTTCTTCTAAATTCGCAGCAGGAGATTGAGTTGCTCCTGTACAAGTCATGTCTCCGATTGTTCTGAAACGAACCATTTTTTCGACGACTTCTTCCGAATCTTTTAGCGTAACAAATTCATTTGCAGCAAGTAAAACCCCATCTCTTTCATACATTTTTCTTGAATGGCTGAAATATAAATTTGGGATTTCAATTTTTTCTAATTGAATGTATTGCCAGATATCTAATTCCGTCCAGTTTGATAATGGGAATACTCTGAAATGTTCTCCTATATTTTTCTTTGCATTAAACAGGTTCCACAATTCAGGACGTTGATTTTTCGGATCCCATTGACCGAAATCATCTCTATGAGAGAAAAATCGTTCTTTTGCTCTTGCTTTTTCTTCATCTCTTCTTGCACCACCAAGGGCAGCATCAAACTTATGCGCTTCAATAGATTCAAGTAAAGTGACCGTTTGTATACCATTCCGGCTTGCATTGACTCCTGTTTCTTCAACAGCAGTTCCTTTGTCGATTGAATCCTGAACAAGACCAACGATAAGCTTCACTCCTAATTCAGCCACATACTTGTCTCTGAATGCTATAGTTTCAGGAAAATTATGCCCTGTATCTACGTGTAAAAAAGGAAATGGAATTTTAGCCGGATGGAAAGCTTTTCTAGCGACATGTGCCATTACAATACTATCTTTTCCTCCACTAAACATTAAGGTTGGATTTTCAAATGAAGCTGCCACTTCACGCATAATGAAAATCGACTCTGATTCAAGTTCTCTTAAATGATCTAAATTATAAGATACCATTAGCTAACGGATTTTTTAATTCTGGTTAAAACAAAGTGAAGTAAGTCTTCTACACTTTCTTCAATAGTTTGCTGATCTGTTCTAACTTCAAGATCAGCAGGATCGGGTGCTTCAAATGGTGCATCGATGCCGGTGAAGTTTTTTATTTCACCGGCTCTGGCCTTTTTATAAAGACCTTTAACATCTCTTTCTTCACAGGCTTCTAATGAAGCATTAATGAAAACTTCATTAAATGAATCGGGACCAATAATTTCTTTGGCCATTGATCGAATAGCTTTAGTAGGACTTACAAAACTGTTTATAGTAATAATACCTCCATCATTCATAAGACGATTTACCTCAGCGATTCTTCTTATGTTTTCTGTTCTGTCTTCGGCAGAAAAAGTAAGGTTTTTACTAATGCCTGTGCGGATATTATCTCCATCCAACACCATACATAAATAGCCCATTTGATGAAGTCTTTTCTCAAGCCCTTTAGCAACAGTAGTTTTACCACTCCCGCTAAGTCCTGTAAGCCAGAAGCAGCAAGCCTTTTGCTCGAGTAGTTCTTCTCTTGCAGAGCGATCTAAAAGTTGATCAAAAACCGGATATATATTTTCAGTCAAAGCGCTGTAAATTTCGAGGTGCAAAGGTACAAAAAAGAATGCGTTTGAAACTATTGTTGTAAGCTGATGTCCTTTTTGTTGTTTTAAAGCATGATTAGGGCGGTTACCTTACTTTTTTGAGTCCGTTTGGAAGCAGTTTTATTCTACCTGATTTATACAAAGCCCCTACTGCTTTTTTGAAGTTCTTTTTACTCATATTCAATTTTTCTTTAATGAGTTCGGGTGGAGATTTGTCATGTATTGGAAGAAAGCCATCATTGTTTTCGATTGCTATAAACAACAGCTTAACATAGTCATCCATATTTTCATAGCCACTTCTTTGAAGTCTCACATCAATTTTCTGATCTTCTCTGATTGTTTTAATGAAGGCTTTCATTTGATCGCCTTCATTTACTTTTTTGAAGATTTCATTTTCATAAATCAACCCAATTATCTTTTGATCAATGATTACTTTGTAACCAAGATCCGTTTCCTCCCAAATTGCAATTTGAACTTCCTGATCATTTTCAAATTCATCAGAAACAGAAGGAAAAAATCTATTGAGTCTGGTTGATCCTGCTAAACGGTCAGACTTACGGTCGTAATACATATAAACCAGCACTTCTTGTTCTTCTTCCAGAAAGAGATGCTGTTCTTTATAGGGTATAAACAAATCTTTTTCGAGACCTATATATGCAAAAGCGCCCTGTTTAGTTACGCTGTTTATTTTTAATGTAGCAATTTGATCTCTGTAAATTAGGGGTTTTGCAGTTGTTGCTGTTAATCTATTTTTATGATCTTTAAATAAAAAGACTTCAATGATTTGTTCTAGATCATAATCTTCGGGACAGTACTTATTAGGTAATAGAACCTCATCTCCATCTTCATTTGTGAGATAAAGCCCATAGTCAGACCGTCTCTCGATCTTTAATTTATTAATTAAACCTAGTTCCACATTAAATATGTAAAGGTCGATTTTCAGTTGCGGCAAGGCAAGCTTCCTTCATCGATTCAGTGAATGTTGGATGGGCGTGACTCATTCTTGAGATATCTTCTGCACTTGCTCTAAATTCCATTGCCACAACAGCTTCTGCAATTAAATCAGCAATTCTAGGACCGATCATATGAACACCTAATATTTCATCGGTAGTTTTATCGGCCAGCACTTTAATAAATCCATCCGTATCCATACTTGCTCTTGCTCTTCCGCTGGCTTTAAATGGAAAAGAACCTGATTTATATTCGATACCCATTTCTTTTAATTGCTCTTCTGTATACCCAACGCCTGC
>JAHDHT010000198.1 GCA_020631175.1 Chitinophagales bacterium | reverse complement strand
AATAATTGCACCCTTCCTGTCACTAAACACCCGGAATTATAATCGATTCTTAACTTTGTAAAAAACCGGGAAAATGAACCAGGGCTTTACACGCTTAATTACCATACTTCTTTGCCTTTGCTTAGGAAGCTTAACCATCACAGCACAAAATTTCGAGTGGCAACAAAGTTATGATGCCGCATCAATAGAAACTGTATTGTTACCCAATGGAAACCTGCTGCACCATAGCAGAACAGCCGGATCAACTTCTATTGGAAATTTTTCCGGGCTTAACGGAGATATCGTTTTTATTTCTGATTCGGATGGAAATATAATGCAGGCAACAGGAGGTATTTCACAAATTGCTGATATAGAAATTGATTTTTTAGGTAACATTTTCATTGCCGGCAATTTTAGTAATTCGCTTGAGGTAAATGGTAACATTTTAGAAAACGGTAACGGTCAGGACCGATCGTTTATCATTCGCTTAGATAATAATCTAAACGTGCTATGGCATAAAATAAGTGGTGATGATAATGCGGCCACTAATTTAATTGCGAGCAATAACAGCATTATTCAATTCGGACACCAATTAATCGGAAACACTCCCGGAATAATTTCAATTGATGCCGCAAGTTTGAATATTGATCCCTTAATTTTAAATACATATGTTTTATATGCTGCTCAACTTGATATTAATGGAAATGTTTTAGGCATCCATAACCTGGGCTACTCAGGAAGTAACGTTGAGCCTGTAGTGCATGCATCTGCAGCTAATACAAACGGTGATCTCTTTTTGGGGATGGAAGTAAATCATAATGATAATGGCAACAGTTTTATCAGTAATTCATCTTCTACTCTTTTAAGAGATTTTGTTTTAAAAACGGATGCTTCATTCAATGTACAATGGCTTACGGATGGCGGACAAGACACAAATGAGGGCAATAATGGAGCTCAAATTACAGACATCGAAATTGACCCTTTTGGGAATGTATTAGTTTTAGGCTACATGAATCATTGTTTTGATAATCAAAATAGTGATGTATGTTCCAGTTTCTTTTTAAGTAATATTGCTTTAGCATACGGTCACCCTACAGGCTTTATATTGAGCCTTAACCCTGCAAGTGGAAACAGCGCTCCCGGTTTTCCGGCTATCGCTTTAAATGAAGATCCGGAATCAATTTTCACTCCACATGATCTTGAGTCTGATGTCTTTGGAGAAATTTATATTGCAGGAACTTATGGCCTGACACAAACTTCTGCAGGCCCTCTGTTTTTTGGAGCAACAACAATAAATGGAGCAAATGAAATGCAGAACTTAAACGGTTATGGAAGCCTGTTAATTAAGTTGGACAACAGTCGTTCATTAGAATGGTTAAAACCAGTTCAAGGCATTACGGAAGGATTTAATGTTGAAGTTGAATTTTCTTCCGGTAGTAAATATATTTCTGGAAAAATATACGATAACAGTTATTTCGACAATTCAGTTTTAGCCAGCTCAGCAATTCAAAATACAAATGGAATTTATTTAGCGAAACTTGACGATTGTGAAACAGGGCTTCAATTGGAGGTATCGGCCAATGGAAATTGTGAAGGTGGCAATATTGAATTGATTGCCTCTCAAATTTTTGGTGCGACATATAACTGGACAGGTCCAAACGGATTTTCTTCCTCAGAACAAAATCCGATTATTAATAATGTTTCTGCAAACAATGCTGGTGTTTATATCTGTAATGTCTTCATTAATGACTGCAATCAAATCAGCCGTTATGTAGAAGTAGAAATTCAGAGTGGCACTTTGCTGTCGGTTATAAATAATGACCCTTTGTGCAGCAGTGATCCTGTTAGCTTATCTGTTTCTAATTCAGATCTGCTTAACATTAATTGGAATACCGGTGAAAATTCAAATACAATTACAGCTATTTCTGATGGATATTATTTTTACACTGCCAGCACAGCAAACGGGTGTATTATTACAACTGACTCTGTCGAGGTTACAATAGATTTTAATTTAAAACCGCTTGTTACTTCCAATGTAAGCCCTATACTTTGTAATGGTTCAAGCATTACCCTTAGCGCCACCGTTCCACCAAATGTTCAGAGTCTCGAATGGAACACCGGTGAAACAAGTACAAACATTGATGTAGACACTCCGGGCACTTATTTTGTAACTGCTGTTTACAATGATGGATGCGTTGGAATTAGCAACAATTTTAATGTTGCAGACGATTCTTCAACAGCTATTGAAGTAGACATTGTTGGTAGTCTGAATTTATGTCCGGGTGACTCTGTAACATTGGTTAGCTCATCTGCAGATAATAATTTGTGGTCTACCGGAGACACCACTCAAACAATTACAATAAGTGAAAACATTGCAGGTGTAACCCTTACCGTTAGTAATGATAATGGCTGCAGTGCAATGTCGAATCCGATAGATGTTAGTTTAAATGAAAATATTGATTCTTCGATCAGTTCTACTGAAGGAACAGCACTTTGCGATGGAATTAGTACTACACTAAGTATAAATGAACCAGGTGCCACAGGCATTCTGTGGATTAATACAATTAACCAGGATAATTTTATTACAGCGCAAAGCGGGTCTTACTATGCTACATTTTCTACAGCAGATGGATGTTTAATTAGCTCAGACACGATAGATATTGTTGCTTCATCTATTGTAGATCCCTCAATAAGTTTTACCGGAAATGGATTAATCTGCGGAAACCAAACGGTAGAGCTGACAGCTTTACCTTCAGGTTTAGATTATACCTGGTCGACCGGAGAAAGCGGACAAAGTATTAATATTGATTCTGATGGCATATATGAAGTGGAAATGTTTGATGAAATAGGATGTTCTGTTACTGTTTCAAGTATTAGCTTTTCTACAGACCCTACCATATTAGATGCTTCCATTTCATCAAGTAATCCAAACTTTGGATGTGCAGAAGATTCAACAATTTTAAGTGCTGCGACAAACGATGCCTATTTATGGAGTACCGGTGAAACAACTTCAACAATAACTGTATTTGAACCGGGGGAATATTGGTATACGGCGATTAGTAATAACGGATGTACATTGAATTCTGACACTTTAGATTTACAAATAAGCAGCGGTGTTTCTGCGAATATTTCTGTTATAGGAAGTACCATTTTATGTTCAGGTGAAAGTGTTACACTCGAAGCTGAACCTGATTTAATTTATGATTGGAGTACGGGAGAAAGCAGCCAATCTATTGAAGTCGGAGAAGCAGGAGTCTATACCCTTACCGTTAGCGATGCAGCAGGATGCAGTTCTCAGCCTAATTCTATTGTAATTAGTGTATTTGATATTGAAGCACCGGCTGTTGATGTACAGGGTCCTTTAAGTTTCTGTAATGACACTTCTGTAATTTTAACAGCAAGTTATAATTCAGATTATAGTTTTGAATGGAACACTGGAAATACTGAAACACAATTAGAAATAACTTCTTCGGGTACATTTTATGGAATAACAACAAATGATATTGGCTGTACAGAATATTCAGATACAATTGTAATCAATGCCGGCTCTGCATTGAATGCGAATATCTCCGTAATCGGGAATACCATTTTATGTGCAGGAGATGATGTTACTTTAGTATCTGACCCTGCTGATGTATATGTTTGGAGCACCGGCTCAACTGAACAAAGTATTACCGTTGACACCAGTGGCATCTATAGTTTAAGTGTTGTTGATGCAAGTGGTTGTGAAAGTGAAACGGTAACGATTGAAGTAACAGATGCTGATTTCATTCTTCCAACAATAAGCGCAAACGGTCCGGTTACCTTCTGTGCCGGAAATACAGTAGTTCTTACAGCAGTTGTTGAACAAGGTTATGCTTATGAATGGAACAATGGAAATACAGAGCAGGATACTATTGTGAATAGTAGTGGTATTTTTTATCTGACAGCTACAGATCCGATTTCCGGATGTGTTGGAAATTCTGATACCTTAATTGTGAATGTTGGTAGTCCTGTTATACCAATTGTAACAGCATCGGGTCCAACATCATTTTGCTATGGCGATTCGGTTACTTTAAGTACTGATCCAGCTTTTGCTTATTTCTGGAGTAATGAAAGTACAGAACAAAGCATTACTGTTTTTGAAAGCGGTTTATATAGTGTAATTACTGTCGATGATTTTGGATGTTCATCTACATCGATCCCTATAGATGTAGAGGTAGATTCATTTCTTAATGAAATAAATATTAATGGTCCACAGGATATTGATCCGGGATTAATTTACACTTATTACACTTTAACGGGAGATGAAAATGTCGAAGTTGAATGGACTATCACCGGAGGACAAATAGATTTTGCAGATAGAGATACTATTGCCGTAATTTGGGATGACCCTCAAGGTACTTTATGTGTTGAATATACAAGTGGAAATGATTGTTTTACATCTGACAGCTGTATATCTGTTATGACCACCGTTGGCATTGGAGATGAATTATTTTCAGATGCTATACAGTTTGTTCCAAACCCTGCCAATGACTGGTTTGTTATTCAAAGTGATGCTGTTATTCTGTCAATGGAAATATTTAATTTGACCGGGCAAAAGATTGCTTTATATGAAGATTTTTCAGGCCAGATTAATGTAGCTGATTTTGACAACGGTATTTATATGGTACGCATAGTAACTGACAAAGGAATGTTCAGTAAGAAGTTAACTGTGCAGCATTAATAAGTAACTTGTTTACTAAAAGCACTTAACCACCCCTCGCTTCGCTGTCTCCTCCTTGAAAAGGGATGATTAAGACTGCTCACTTCACTTCAATTTCTTTCCGAAACTGAACAAATATCCATCCACCCAAAACAAAAAGCAATAAAATCCTTAAGCCATAAAGCAAAGAAATGTTTTCGATTTTAGAGAACACAAATAAATCAAGTGCAAAAAAGGCGGCGGCAATTAAAACAGTAATAAAGATGCTATTTAAATTATAAGGCACACGATAATGCTTTCTTCCTAAAAAGTAAGACAATAATGTCATCAAAGCATAAGCACCTAAAGTTGCCCATGCAGAACCCATATAACCGATTTTTGGAATTAAAATTAAATTGGCAATAACGGTGAGGCCGGCACCTGCAATTGAAATAATAGCTGCAAAAATAGTTTTATCGGTGAGTTTGTACCATACCGAAAGATTATAGTAAATACCCAATAAAAAATTAGCGAGTAATAAAATCGGCACTACTTTTAATCCTTCCCAGTAATCTGGATTCGGAATTAAATATTTAAAGAGGTCTATAAAAAACATTACACCTAAAAATATTAAAGCTCCTCCGGCCACGAAATAGTTCATCAATTTTGCATACTGTGTTTTTGCGTTTTTCTCTTCTGCTGCTCTGAAGAAAAATGGTTCAACTGCCATTCTATATGCTTGCGTAAAAAGGGTCATTAAAATGGCCAATTTGTAACAGGCATTATAAATTCCGATTTGTCCGTCTACATATTCCTGATCTCCTTCCAATAAAAATTTCAATAAAATACGATCAAGTACTTCATTGATCATTGCGGCTATTCCAACCAATAGTAAAGGCCAGGCATAAGACCACATCTTTTTCCATAATTGCGCATCGAATTTTAAATTTTGTTTGAAAACCGAAGGCATTAAAACAAAAAAAGTAATGAGACTTGCTGCAAGGTTTGCCATTAAAATAAGTCCTATATCAAGGCCTTTTATTTCTGCAGCATTTTCGGGAAGGATTGAAAAACCAAAAGGAATAATCCAGAGTAATGCAGTATTTAAAATTACATTAACGAGAATATTCAGAATTTTAATCCCCGCGTATTTAGTGGCTTTTGATTCTAAACGCAATTGGGCAAAAGGTATCACCGACAGCACATCAAACAATAAAATGCCTCCAATCAGATAGATATAGTTTTTCTTTCCCGGTAATTGAATCCATTCAGCAACGGCAGGAGCAAAAAACATAAGAATTGATGTAAAGACTAATGCACTCGCTGCTAATGATATAAATGCCGTACTAAAAGTGCTTGATTTATTTTCCTGTTTCTGGCTAAACCGAAAATAAGCCGTTTCGAAACCGTAAGTTAGAATTACCATTAATATGCCGGTGTATGCGAAAAGATAACCTAGCTGCCCATAATCATCTCGTGGAAAAACGCGGGTATGTAAGGGCACTAAAGCATAGTTCAGCAATCTCGCAAAGACATTACTCAATCCATATATGGCGGTTTCGCCTGCTATTTTCTTTAAAAGTGACAACGAAAAGGAATCTTAGCACAAAAAACAGTAATTTTTGCGAATCAAAATTCAAAAAGTATAAAGGTATTTTGACAAGAAATATGATTTTACGAAGTCTAATTTTAGTTTTTTTATGTTTTTGCACTGCAAATCAGGCTTTTGCATCCTTCCAAAAAGACGCATTAAGTGAAAAATATGAACAATATCGCGATCGATTAAGAAAGGATTTTATGCGAATCGGGGAAGGAAAAGGAAAATCCATCCCGGCAAGTAATATTCATAAAAGTCTTGCTTGCGGAAGTCAGCATAAAGTACATTTAAGTCAGAATGAAACCGGTGCTATACGCTGGGGAGATGCATTAATAACTTTAGGCGACTATTGTGCTGTATTGGCATCAGAATATGCATGGTACCGGAAAAGCGGGCAATCTACCGTTAAAACGACTGAAGAAATCTATTATGCAATCCTAGCGATAAACCGGCTCGATGAAAGTGCTGAAAGCTATTTAAGCGGTGACAAAGAACAGGATGCTTTGAATGGTTTTTTGATACGTGACGACATTAGTGATGAAGCGGCTGTATTGCTTCACCCCAATTTGCGTTGTTTTAACTCCGATTATGTGCAGCAAAAAGATAAGAATACGATGAGTCAGGATCAGTTGATTGGCTTATTGTTTGGTTTGCGGGCA
>JAHDHT010000197.1 GCA_020631175.1 Chitinophagales bacterium | reverse complement strand
ACACGTTCGCTGTTTTCAAGTGTTTCTTCAACGTCTTTATGAAATGGGAAATAAAATTCATCAACAACTTTTTTCCATTCAACTCCACCATTAGCAATATCATCAAACTCTTGTTCCATTTTGGCAGTAAAACCATAGTCAAGGATCCGATCGAAGTATTGGTTTAAAAAGTCGTTCACTAAAAGTCCCACATCAGTAGGAAACAATTTATTTTTATCAGCGCCAGTAATTTCTGTCTTTTCAAATCGATCAACTTTATTATTTTCAAGGTTATAAACTGCATATTTTCTTTCCTTTCCTTCCCGGCTTTCCTTTACAACATAACCTCTTTTTTGGATTGTACTAATTGTTGGAGCATATGTCGATGGTCTTCCAATTCCCAGTTCTTCCATTCTTTTCACCAGGCTTGCCTCTGTAAATCTTGAAGGCGGACGATTAAAACGCTGTGTTGCTGTCATTTTAACCAAACTAAGCGGTTGCCCGACTTCCATAGGTGGCAATAGGCCTGAAGTTGCCTGATCTTCTTCATCATCCTGCGATTCAAGATAAACGTTTAGGAATCCGTCAAATTTAACGACTTCACCTTTTGCCGTAAGTTCTTCTTCTCTAGTAGAAATACCAATTTTAACATTGGTTTTTTCCAGCTGAGCATCAGCCATCTGACTTGCTATTGTTCGTTTCCAAATAAGTTCATATAGTCGAACCTCATCTGAAGTACCCGTGATAACTTTATTATCTATATAAGACGGACGGATAGCCTCATGTGCCTCCTGAGCATTTGATGATTTATTTTTGAAGTTTCTTGCCTGATGATATTGATCTCCATATTTCTTTTTGATCGACTCTTCAATTTGAACCATTGCGGTTTCAGAAAGATTAACTGAATCGGTACGCATATAAGTAATCTTACCTGCTTCATATAATTTCTGAGCAACCCTCATGGTTCTTCCAACTGCAAAACCAAGCTTTCTACTGGCCTCTTGTTGCAGTGTTGACGTAGTGAATGGAGCTGAAGGAGTTTTCTTAGCCGGTTTAACATCTATCTTATTAACCGCAAAACTAGCTCCAACACAATCATTTATAAATACTGAAGCCAGATCTTCTTCTTTAATATTTCTGCTAAGATCTGCCTTAAATTCTGAACGCTTGTTATTACTATCAGTAACTGTAAAAATTGCTGATACTTTATAAAATTCTGAAATATTAAAGGCATTGATATCACGCTCTTTTTCCACTATAAGGCGAACAGCTACAGATTGAACTCTTCCAGCTGATAATTTCGGTCTGACCTTTCTCCATAATAAAGGAGACAATTCAAAACCTACCAGACGATCTATTACCCTTCTTGCTTGCTGAGCATTAACCAGATCGAGATTTACTTTTCTTGGTTTTGTTATGGCTTTCAGAATAGCCGGTTTAGTAATTTCTCTAAAGACAATACGTTTAGTAGTGGTAGCATCTAATCCGAGTGCCTCGCATAAATGCCAGCTGATTGCCTCTCCTTCCCTATCTTCATCCGTCGCCAGCCAAACTTCATCAACTTTCTTCGCAGATTTCTTTAAATCATCGACTACATGTTTTTTATCTTCTGAAATGATATAAGTAGTCTCGAAATTGTTTTCCACATCTATTGCTTCTTTTTTGGGTAAATCTCGTATATGTCCATTCGATGATTTAACCGTAAAATCTTTCCCAAGATACTTTTCGATTGTTTTTGCCTTAGCAGGCGACTCCACTATTAAGAGATTTTTTGCCATATAGTCTTTAAGCTTCTTTCGCAATGTAACCGGATAATATAAAGCTTATTACCCCATTTACTTTTTCGTTTTCGATTTCAAAATTGTTTCAATTCTCTTGAATAAGACGAAAAACTTTTGGAATCGGGCACCAAAATAATGCACAAAAAAGGGTTTATTCAAATTAAATCAAGAACAAAATGAACATTTCTTTAAATACCATGCATAAATAAGGGCTTAAAAAAATGATAAATTCGTGCTTTCAGGTGTCGTAAAAAAAACACAAAAATGCAGCATACTTCTCTTAATTCAGTATCACCCATCGATGGAAGATATCAAAGTAAAACAGCTGATTTAGCTCCTTACTTTTCTGAATGGGCATTGATAAAGTACAGGCTCTTCATAGAGATAAAATATTTTGAGGCATTATATAATATACCCTTGAAACAACTCAGCTCTTTTCCTAAAGAGCATTTAAGTACAATGATGAATTGGTTCAATGAATTCAGTTTAGAGGATGGAGAAAAGATAAAAGAGATTGAGTCTGTAACCAACCACGACGTAAAAGCAGTAGAGTATTTCATTAAACAAAAAATGGAAGAACACAATCTTTCAGAATTTTCTGAATGGGTTCATTTTGGTCTTACATCTCAGGATATTAACAATACCGCTGTTCCAATTTCAATTCGGGACTTTTTGAATGATAAATATTTTCCGCTTCTTCAAAATATAATTGATCAAATCACTTCCCTTGCTTTTGAATGGAGGGATCAACCTATGTTAGCAAGAACACATGGTCAACCTGCATCCCCAACCCGACTCGGGAAAGAGTTTATGGTTTTCACTGAACGATTAAAACGTCAACTCAGCAGTTTAAAATCAACACCAAACAGCGTGAAATTTGGAGGGGCTACCGGAAATATGAATGCTCATTATGTTGCTTTTCCAACAATCGACTGGCATCACTTTGCTGATAATTTTGTCGAAAAAGAGCTAGGTATGCTTCGGTCATTTCCTACCACTCAAATTGAGCATTACGATAATCTTGCTTCCATCTTTGATTGTTGCAAACGTATTAATACCATTTTAATTGATTTTTGCAGAGATATCTGGACCTATATTTCAATGGATTATTTTAAACAAAAGATCAATAAAAATGAAGTTGGATCATCTGCTATGCCGCATAAAGTTAATCCGATTGATTTTGAAAATGCAGAAGGAAATTTAGGTCTTGCAAACGCAATATTTCAACATTTATCTTCTAAACTTCCTGTTAGTCGATTACAAAGAGATCTTACAGATAGTACGGTAAGCAGAAATATAGGTGTACCGTTTGCACACACACAAATTTCGTTAAAAGCTATTTCTAAAGGACTGAACAAATTACTTTTAAACAAATCAAAACTCGATGAAGATCTTGAACATAATTGGGCAGTAGTAGCTGAAGCGATTCAAAATATATTACGCAGAGAAGGATTCCCAAAACCATATGAGGCTTTAAAAAGTCTTACGCGAAATAATGATATAATTACTGAAGATTCGATAAAAGCATTTATAGAAAATCTTGATATCGATGTTAAAATAAAAGAAGAGCTAAATGAAATTACACCATTTAATTATCTGGGCAAATAATTTATTCGAAGCGAATAGCCTTTACAGGTTTAATTCTGCTAATCAACAATGACGGTAAGAGTAGCGTTATAACACAGATTAGGAATGTTGCAATATTGATTAGTATTACTATCCAGGGTATAATTTTTACCGGAACAACATTTAAGAAATAAGATTCTTCCGGTAATGAAATCCATCCAAATTTGAATTGCAAAAAGCAAACTATAAAGCCGAGTATATTTCCAATTAACAATCCAAATCCTACAATATACCCTGCGTTAATGATAAATATTTTTCGAATTTGCCAATTGTTTGCACCAAGTGCTTTTAAAATTCCAATCATATTCGTTCGCTCCATAATTAAAATTAACAAGGCGGTAATCATATTAATTACCGCCACAACAACCATTAAAATCATAATGACTTGTTCTGTCATATTTTGCAATTCAAGCCAATCAAAAATACTTGGATTAATTTCCTGAACTGTTTGTGAAAGTAAATTAGGTTCTAAAATTTCATTCCAGAGTAAATCGTTCACCGATTCCATCTCAGCCATATTATTTAAATGAACTTCATAGCCTTGCACTTGATTTGATTGCCAGTTATTCAATTTATTAATATGTCGAATATCTACCAAAGCAAAAGAACGATCATATTCAGCAAGACCTGTATTATATATTCCACTAATAGTAAATCTTCGAACACGAACCGGGTCCTGAATAAAATATGCTGAAATTTTATCTCCTGATTGCACATAAAGTAAGTCTGCTGTGTTCTTAGATAAAATTATTTCATTGCTTTTATTTGTTTCATTTAAATTTAGAAAATCACCTTTTATCAAATAGTCTTTAAACCCTTCCTCATCAAAATCATTTCCGATTCCTTTCAAGGCAATTCCTTCCATTTCTTTTTCCGATTGAAGGATACATGTCTTAGTTGAAAATTGTTGTACATTTTTAACTTGCGGTAATGCTTCGATACTCTTAACCATTTCAGGGTTTTGAAAAATCGGTTTTGTTTCAAATGCAAAACTACTTTCATATGAGCTTATTCGAACATGACCGTTAAATCCAAAAACCTTACGTTTTATTTCAGATTTAAAACCATTTACAAATGCAGTAGCAATTATCATTACGGCAACAGATAGAGCAACTGCTGTTGTTGCAATTTTAATAATGAAGCTTGAAAAGGCTTTTTGACGTGAAAAGCTAAGTCTTCGGGCAATAAATGATGATAATCCCACCGTTTCTGATTATGAATTTATTAGGTTTGTAAATGTAATAATCCTGTAATTGATGAAATTTTTTGTTTGCATCTTTATTTGTTTCGTTCAGCTGCTCTCTTGCAATGCTCCTGCTCAGACAAATGTCGGAAATAATATCTCAAATTCAACTTCAAAAGTTCAAGATTTAGATATAATAACCGGCGCAGATCAATTTGAAGCTTACCAACGATTTATAAACGGAAAAAACATTGGACTTTGTGTAAATCATACTTCTATTTTAAAAACGGGAGCACATTTAATTGATGATTTAAAGAATAAAGGACAACAGATTGAAAAAATCTTCACTCCGGAGCATGGATTAAAAGGCACAGCCGACGCAGGAGAAAAAGTTTATAATGACTTTTACAAGGGAATTGCAATTCATTCCCTTTATGGTAAAAATAAAAAACCGAGTAAAGCTTCATTAGAGGGAATTGATATCTTAATATTCGACATGCAGGATGTAGGTACAAGATTTTATACTTACATAAGTACAATGCATTATGTTATGGAGGCTGCTGCTGAACACAATATTCCTGTCATCGTTTTAGACAGACCAAATCCTAACGGACATTTTGTAGACGGGCCAATAAGGGAGGAAGCCTTTAAATCATTTGTTGGAATGCATCCTATCCCTGTTGTACATGGAATGACAGTTGGAGAACTTGCGAATATGATAAATGGAGAACAATGGTTGAATAATGGCATTCAATGTGATTTAACCGTTATTCCTTGTTTGAATTATACGCATCATAGAAGTTATGAGCTTCCTGTCAAGCCATCACCGAACCTTCCAAATATGAAATCTATTTATTTATATCCTTCCTTATGCTTTTTTGAAGGAACGGAAATAAGCATAGGCAGAGGAACCAATAAGCAGTTTCAACTAATTGGGCATCCTTCTTTACCAGGTGAATTTACATTTACACCAAAGTCAGGACCCGGTTCGAAATACCCAAAGCTTGAAAACCAACTTTGCAGGGGTAAAGATTTAAGTTCAAAAGATTTGAATCTGCTAAAAGAAACTGCTCAAATAAATTTAGGTTATCTGATTGATGCATATAACAGCTTTCCAGACAAGCAATCTTTCTTTCTCAAAAATGGCTTCTTCGACAAACTAGCAGGAACTACATCTTTGAGAAATCAAATTATTGCGGGTAAATCTGAATCAGAAATAAGGGAAGGATGGAAAACAGGTCTTCAAGAGTTTGAAAAGCGTAGAACAGCATATTTGTTGTATCCATAAACTTCAATAACATCCACTCAATTTGGAATTTGTTTCAATTTTTCTTCCTTAAAGCAGAATTTATACGATTCTAAACCAGATAATGCACTTTTAGAGTTGAAAAATCGAAGAAATCAGATTTATCTTAAAGTAAGTTAAAACATACTGATTCACTGGGTTTTACATCAGCAACATCACGCCAGACAGCTATCATTACTGCTCTCAAATGGCGGAAAATCCTTTATTTGAAAAAAAAAGTAAAAAAAATTGGACTTAGGTCTTGACATTTGAATTAGCCTATACTACATTACGAGCGTCTATTTGATGTAGATATACTACTAAACGATTCAATTTGTACATGTGACTTAGTCCGGACATCCTCAGTTCGGACTTTTTTTTTATTTATAACCTGACTTTTTTGCATGTATTCAATACTTATTCTTTGGCTTTATTGATAGCTTTACCGCATGAAGATCATTTTCATGGGAACGCCTGATTTTGCGGTAGGCAGTTTAAAAAAGCTGGTTGAAAACGATATTGATGTAATTGCCGTAATTACATCACCAGATCGACCGGCAGGCAGAGGACAGCAGTTAAGAAAATCAGCTGTTAAGCAATACGCTGAAAGCAAAAATATCAATGTTTTACAGCCTAAAAATCTTAAAAATGAGCAGTTTATTAAAGAACTGACAGCTCTTAATGCAGATTTGTTTGTGGTTGTCGCTTTCAGAATGCTTCCTGAGGTAGTTTTTAGCATTCCACCCAAAGGCACCTTTAACCTGCATGCCTCTCTTCTTCCAGATTACCGTGGCGCTGCACCAATTAACTGGGTAATCATGAATGGTGAATCGATTACCGGCGTTACAACCTTTTTTATAGAGCATAAAATAGACACAGGGAATATTATCCATCAAAAAGAAGTTGAAATTTTACCCGGTGAAACAGCTGGGACACTACATGATAAACTGATGATTGAAGGTGCGGATTTAGTTCTGTCAACAGTTCATTCTATAAAAGATGATAATTATGAATTAAAAGTTCAGGATCATTCAAAAGCAATAAACA
>JAHDHT010000196.1 GCA_020631175.1 Chitinophagales bacterium | reverse complement strand
GCATCCGATAATGCATTTGCATTTCCTTTTAGCCAATCCTGAAAAGGTGCCTGATTCGCCATTACTGTTCTTTCATAAGCAGCAATTGCTAAACCGGCATTTTCCAGTTTGTATCTGTTTTCTTCAAACTCATTTGAAAAGGCTACATCAAACAATGCTTTATAATCACTGGTTAACACAAAATCTTCATCAACATCCTGACGATGCACTTTCATACCGGCAATAGCTTGTGTTTCTGTTCCTTCAAAACCTAAATGATTCGTTTCTTTTGGTGTTCCTTCCGTCCATTGATCCTGAGTATTTGCATTAACTCCTGTTGCACCAAATTGACCATTCCATAAAACGACCTCCTGATAAGCAATATTTAAAACAGATGGTGTTCGTACTGGTTGTACGTCGATATCTGCATCTTCATAATCAGGATTAACAAATCTGGTTTCACCTCTTGCACCGAAACCTAATCCACCTTCACCAATGCCTTGTGGTAAACAAGCCTGAAAACCCGCTTTTGCTGCATGGCAACTTGCGCAGGAGTATGTGCCTATTCCTTCCGCAAGATTAGCTTTAATTCCAAAAGAAGTATCGTGATAAATCTGACGTCCGAGTTCCACTTTGGCTGTACTAAGAATATTTTTACTGTCTTGTGGAATATTGTTTAAATCTCCGGAGGACGGAAGAATAAAATCGTTTAATGATTGATTAGGAGAGGCTTGTATGATCGCAGATTTTAATTCCTGATCTATACTATTTATTGGCTCTTCTTCGATACAAGAAACGAAACCTAAAATCGGTAAAACGATGAAAAGTAGTGCTTTATAATTCATGGTCTTCTTTTAACTTTACATCAGGGTTTTCTCGTAAAATTGACTTGCAGATGTCAAAAGTACGACAATAATTATACCTGATTATCAATTCTTTAAATTTTTAGATGACTTCATCGGCAACATTTAATCAAATAATCGAATCTCCGCTTGGCAGCATTTTAATAAGTGCTGAAGATGAAGGTGTTACGAATGTGAAATTTATTGATTACAATAATTCAACAAACTCAAATCAAAATCATCATAGTTCATCCACTGCCGATCAGCTGCTTCGATATTTCGCCGGTCAACTATCAGTTTTCGATTTAGAACTCCATCCATGCGGAACTTCCTTCCAACAATTGGTCTGGAAAAGCCTTCTTCTTATACCTTTTGGTGAAACAATTAGTTACAGGCAACAAGCAGAAAGGGCCGGTGATCTAAAGAAGATCAG
The DNA here is from genome assembly GCA_020631175.1 of Chitinophagales bacterium. Taxonomy (GTDB): domain Bacteria; phylum Bacteroidota; class Bacteroidia; order Chitinophagales; family JAHDHT01; genus JAHDHT01. The sequence goes on along the minus strand of JAHDHT010000196.1, from coordinate 5,708 downwards.
AGCGACCGCTTCTGCTAATGGAAAAAATCCAATTGCTATTATCATTCCTTGCCACCGGGTTATCGGAAGTGATGGTTCTTTAACCGGTTATGCAAGTGGTTTACATCGAAAGCGTTGGTTATTGCAGTTTGAAGGCGCAATTCCTCAGCTTGACATGTTTAATTCTATCGCTGAATAATTAATTTCTCAGAGAAAATCTGACCATACTGATCTTCAATTTCTACCAAATAATATCCAGGCTCTAATCCTCTTACTGAGATTTGTTTATCGGTACAATCCGTTATTTCTTCTTGCCATCTTAATCTTCCAACCGCATCAAATACACTTACAGTTTCAAAACTATTCGGCGTGCTGAATAAATCTGATCTGAATGTTTCAGCATCTTTAGGCTGATGAATAAAATAACTGAACTGATCATTTGCAGGATTCGGATAAATAAACACTCTTTCTTTTTCCTGATCAATAGAACCGATGTTACCGGTCAGACTATGGGTTGTAAAGTTTGTTTTTATATATGGATTAAAATCAAAACGAATATCAGCTGAATTTTTAATAACAGTGCCTTCTGATAGTCCTTCTTTTGGAAGGATGGAAAACTGTACAAATCCATGGCTATCCGGTTCGTTGTTTACTGAATCAGGCAATTCAATCGCTTCAAAATACCAGTGAAGAATATTCCCTTCGATAATTTCAAATTCTGCTAAAAACTCGGGGTGTGAATTGATATTTTGATCTAAAGAACTAATATCCAATTCTGCAGGTAAGGTATCGTAAATATGAATATAATAAGCCGGATAATTTCCTACGTTTTGAAATCTAACTCTGTAAGTGATACGTTGATCATCCGGAATGATATGAGACGGACCATAACCGGCAGGACTTGCCAGTAAATCATTTGGATCAACAGAGCCAACAATTTTTTCTGAAACTGTCATTTGATTATTGGTATAATCGTACTCCTCATCAGAAGTAGTAATACTTACGGTGAAATCTTTATAGCTGTTTAATACAGCGGCAAGGTCAACATAGTTTAATAAATTAATATCTGCCGATTCGCCCGGTGCTAATTGTCCAAGATTCCATGAATATGATAATCCATTTGAATTGTCGTGTGGAGGAATTGATGCAGCTAAACTAACATCTGAATCTAAAGTTAAAGTCAACACAACATCTTTAGCTGTAACCACGCCTTCATTTGAATAGAAAATACGCATTTCATTTTCGAAACCTCTTCTTAAAGCGGTTATACCAATTTCTGCGATAATATCTGCTTTTGCAGTAGAAGATGAATAAGCGAAATTATTATCTGGGTAAACCTGACCAATGCTGTTAACGGTCTCACTATAAGACGTTGTACAATTTTGGTTATAATTGTCAAGACTTTCGCCTGAGAACTGTACAGTTCCCGGAGTAGTGTAAAATTCGTAATATCCGTTATCATCGGTTAAAGCTGCAATTTCAGAAATACTTCCATTATCATTAACGGTACCTGAAATCATAACATTAGACAATGCTACTTCATCCTGATCTTTCACACAATTTCCATTGGCATCATAGTAAGCATATCCGGAGAACAGATTTCCATTTGGTTCTGTGATCATATGTTTTTGATTTACCGATAAACCGGTAACTGTTTGAACATAGCCACTTGGCCAATAAATTTTCACCTCTTGTATAAAGCTTGCATTTGATAAGCCAAAATGCTGTGTTAAACTGCTTTGAGAACCTGGTCCACCGCCGGTACTACCAGCAAGCATTCTTGTTTGTGTTATAAGGCTTCCATTGATATTCGCAGTTAATTCTATTTTAGCGCCTATTGCAGATTTATTACTGTTAGTCCCTTTTAATATTAACTCCATCCAGTTTCTTCCGGTCCCTTCATTTTTAAGAACAAAGTTTTGCTCACCACTATGATTAGCAATAACAATATCAAGATATCCATCCGAATTATAATCAGAAGTAGCTACTCCAAATGAGTTTCCTCCAACATTTAAAAATGCAGCATTAACTAATTTTGTAAAACTTCCCGTTCCATCATTGATATACAAAAAGTTGTTTGCTTCTCTGTCGTTGGCAACATAAAGATCTAACCATCCGTCATTGTCAAAATCTCCAAAGGCGGCACCGTGTGAATCTCCTCCATCATTACTTAAGAAGTCAACATATTTTACGGTGAAGTTTCCGTTACCATCATTTTCATAAAGAATGTTATCCTGTTTACTTGCATTAGAAACATACAAATCAAAATCTCCATCATTATCAATATCGCCAAATGTTGCTCCGGAAGAATTACTACTATCACCCATTAATACTTTTTCAAAAGTCAAATCTCCGTTATTAATGTATAGTACGTTTGAACTTCCATAATTTGGAACGAAGGCATCCTGCCATCCGTCACCATTAACGTCTGCCCAAACGGCTCCGATAGAGGGTGCAGCATCATTAACAATTTCGCCCTGAGTTAATTTGGTATAGTTTCCTGTACCGTCTCCGAGATAGAGATTATTGAATTTACTTTCAAAATAATCGGTAATAAAGAGATCTAAAAACGAATCGTTATTTACATCGACCTGGGTAACACTATGCGCATAATGATCATCAGCACTTACAACATTTTCACTTAATTGATTAAATGAAAAGTTGTTGTTTAAATAAACGGCATTTCCTTCACCTACATTATTCGCTACGGCGATATCAATAAATCCATCATTATTAATGTCTCCCCAACTTCCTGTTACGGAAGGATGTGTATTATTAACTAAATCAAAACCTGTTTGCTCTGTGAATGTTTCATCCCCATTATTAAGAAATAATTTTCCTGCTTCATTTTCTGAATAGGAAGGAATGTAAACATCATCAAGACAATCATCATTGTAATCTACTGCTGTAATACCCCATGAATTTCCGGTGAAAGAACTTATTTCATTTACCGCCAATTCTAAAGGTGGAGCTATTACACAATCCGGATCAGCCATATCAATAAATCCATCACCATCATTATCAATACCATCATCACAAACGGTTTCAAATGGCGGTAATGAAAGCATACAATTGATGCCGTCGTTATTATTTGTGATAGCTCCTTGTGCTACAATACTACGGCCGGTAACGTTACCGTCATTGTCGAATGTTATAAGTGAAATTTGTCCGGTCGAATTATCAGAAAAGTAAGAGTTGCCATCAATATCAGACCATGCAGCTCCGAAACCACCAGAGCTATTGGTTTCATCGTAAATTTGATTAACTGTTAGATTAACCGGATCAATTTCTACCAATCTATAATTGGAAGACATACCATAATACTTGTTCGTTTTCGGATTGAATGTAATATCTGCACAAGTCGGAATATTTGCTCCAAAAAGATTTGTTAATGGAAAGGTTTGCATAGTTAATGGAAAGACATCCAGATCAATTTTTCTCAATTGAGGGTTACTGCCACTTGTATATGCGATCCAATTACCATCTGCATCTATGTCTGCACTGTAAGTAATGCCTGTAAAATTATTTACAGGTCCATGCACTTCACCTGTTCCATCACTTTTGATTTTTACAATATTTTGAACACCACTAAATGCTTTAACAGCATAAATGTATCCATCCTGTACATTATAACCTGCTCCGTTATAACTACCAAAACCTGAAGTACCAATATCCGTGTAGGTACTTGTTAATGGGTCGAATTGTTTTAGTACTCCTGATACAACCTGATAAAGGTCATTAGAGCATGGTATCGTTTCCTCACATTCCAAAGCACAATCAGGGTCTGCGCAATCAAATAGGCCATCCCCGTCATCATCTATACCATTTGCACAAATTTCTTGTGCCGCACTTGTCATTGAACAACTTAAAATAATTAATAATAAAGCTGCTAATCTTAAAATCGTATTTTTCATCACTATATCTATAAATTTGATACAGTATATGTCAATACCAAGCCAAGACAGACTTAGTTGATTTTCAATGATTTGAGTAAGTAAATTAACCTAATTTATTCCATTAAATGGAAGTAATTCCATAATATGGAAAATTCTATTTTTTGGAAAGGATATGCTTTTATAGCCGAATTAACGTTTAAAAGGGAATAAAAAAAGGGGATCAAAATGATCCCCTTTTCTAATTTATTTCTAATCGATATTAGTCATTACATTCAATCACACCAGGATTAGGTGGTGCGCAACAAGCAGCGCAGAAATTACTTGTAGTTAGTGTTTCTGTTCCATTTGTAAATGAACCTTCAAAACCGCCATTTCCTCCATTAAGTGAGGTGTCGAATGTAGGTGAGTGATAAAAATTAGCTGTATAAGTTGTTACTCCATATGCATCTGTGTATTCTGTAAATACCGGAGCAGCAGGATTACCACTTGCATCTAAAATACCAACACTAGAACCATCGTCTGTCCATGTTTCACCGGCATCAGACGTAATAACAACTGTTTCATAGAACAGATCAGGTTGACCATCACCATCTAAATCAATATTGTTTGCATCATCGCAAGCACATGGATCTACAATATCAGGATTGTTTTCAATCGTAGGAACAGAACAGTCAATATTATTAATGGTAACTGTAAGCGTAGCTTCACATCCATTAGCATCAGTAAATGTTTCTGATCCTGATACAGTATAACTCGTTCCGGTAGTTGGCGAAGTATAAACATCTCCGTCACATAAATCAAAATCTTCAACAACATCTAAAGGAGTTTCAGTTGTTATCGTAACTGTTAAGGTAGCATCACATCCATTTGCATCAGTGAACGTTTCTGTTCCGGATGCAGTATAAACAGTTCCGGTAGTAGCGGTATAGGATTCACCAGGGCATAATGTAACATCTTCATTAGCATCCTGTGGCACTAAGTCTGTAATTGTAACAGTAAGTGTAACATCACATCCATTAGCATCCGTCACTGTTTCTGTACCGGAAGCTGTATAACTTGTTCCTGAAGTTGGTGATACATAGGTATCACCCGGACATAAAGAAGCACTTTCATTGATGTCTTGTGCACTATCACATGGATCTGTACAAGTAACAAAAGTTAAGTTTACATTGATATTGTAGTCACATCCATTGGCATCCTGAACGGTTTCAGTTCCAGTTGGATTATTTTCATCATAAGTATTGCCATTGATCACAACATTATATCCGTCGCCGATACATCCATTATAAGTTTCGTCTTCATCAGGAGTCACCGGATAGTTAGAAACAATAACTTCATCTGTTGCCTGACATCCATTGTTCGTATCTGTAACAGTAACGGTAAAGGTACCGGCTCCAACAGTTACCGTAGGTAATGTTGCACCGTTACTCCATAAATATGTTCCACCGCCGGTTGCTGTTAAAGTTGCCGGCTGACCAGTACATACTGATACATCATCTCCTGCAAATGCTGTAGGAGGGGTAGTATCTTCATCAACAAAGATATTTGAAGAAACAGAACAACCGGAAGCTGTACTGGAATATGTTAGTACATAAATATCTGATGCAGATACAACTGGCATAGCAGTATCTTCTCCGCTGTCAATAACACCCGTTGTACCGGCTGTCCAGCTGAATGTATCACCTCCTGTTGATGCACTTGCATCAAGTGTAACGGTAGGGTTGTCACATGTAATAGTTCCGCCAACAATGTCGATTGTTGGGAGTGGACAAGTTAGTGTTCCGGTAAGCGAACCAGAAATACACGCAGCAGGAGTACCTGCAGCTACATCAG
>JAHDHT010000195.1 GCA_020631175.1 Chitinophagales bacterium | reverse complement strand
ATTTCAATGCAGTTCGATCCGGTAAATGGGATTCTGAATTCCGGGAAGGATCTACGATTATTCGAGCAAAGAATATTACTCGATCACAATTTGATGCTCTTGGTGAATTCGATTTGATTCCGGAAATAGATGAAGAAGATCTGGAAGATCTTGCAGATGATATTCAGGATGGCCATGTGTCTTATTCTGTAGGAATTAAAGTAGATGAAGCTGAAGAAGAAGATTATGAAATCGATCTTCCTGTGATTGAAGATGATGAGTATGAAGATCCGGAAGGAGAAGAGCTCGATCAGGAGGAAGACGAAGTAACGGAAGAAGTAAAGGCTTCAGAAATTGAAGAGGAGGAAACGAATGATTGAGTCCTGGCAAATAATTTCATTTCTATTGGTTTTGGCTTTTACTTTTTTTGGTGGATGGATGTACTACTGGTTTAATAAAAAGGAAATCAGTATTGAAAAAAAGATACATGAAATTCTCGGTAATGATGAGTTTGATAATGACCAGGCTTTATTCAAGGCTTTTAAAATTTGGAGTGAATGGAGAAAAATTGACTTAGACTTTTCCATTATAAAATCAATCGACCAGGTACCTAAATATTACCTGGCTAAATTTTATCGATGGCTTCGAAAATACAGCAGAGCAAAATTTCGAAATCGATTATATGATGCTTTTGCTCATAGGCAGAGAGTTCGCTTCAAAATGAAAGCATTACATCGCTTGCAAGGTAAACGGAAGTATCCGGTATTAACTGATTCAATAAATTCAAGGCTTAAAAATTAAGCTATTTTTTAAACCTCGGATTTACTTTACTAACTCTGTGATTTTTTGAAAGTAACTTTGCAACTTCTTCAAAATTTTCAGCATATTTTTCGTTATATGGTTTACTTCTTTGATCTTTTATAAATGGGTAAAGTTTGTCATAACAACCTGTTAAAAGAGCACCATAATATCCTGCTATTAAATTACTATTCATGTAATTTTCTCTTATAATCGTGCCGATTAACTCGAAAAATACGATTACTTTTTCAGTATTTGAGTGTTCTTGTTTACTTAATGGTTTGCTGAAATCATGATTCCAAACAAAACCAAATTTATCATGAAGATCTGAGTCCATTGAAAGTTGAGATAATGTCAAGCATATAGATACTTCTCTCGTCTTTCTGCTTTGATAAATTTGATAAATTAAAATTATAAACCCTATAACAGAACTTATGAATCCACATATCAATACAGAAATATGTAATGTGTAATATAGCGATTGATCCATTTTCATTTATTTAAATGGTTTGAGTAAGATAGTTTGCAGGTTATTTAATTGAACAGTAAGCTAAATTTATGCAGTAATAACAGACCTAATAAAATAAGAACGTTTTAGTCACTAAAGATATAAAGTATGGTTAAAATTTTTCAGAATAAATTGACTGGCAAATTTTGTCTGCATATTTTTCCTTTCTACTTTCTAAAATTGCGATTTTTTCTTTGCTACATTGCTACAAGACCAAAATCGACCAATTTTCCTAAAAAATAGCTGAAGAACTTTCTCAAAGTTTGCTACAACTGCTACAATTTAAAGCATCCTTTACTACTATTACTACCTTTTAAGAAAGTAGTAGAATATAGATAGATAGTGTATTTCAGCGATTTTTCGCAATTTGCGATCGCATTTTGTAGCAAAGTAGCAAAGTGTATATAGGCATTTTCGGCAGCACTAAGAAAATAAAGGATTGACGTAGCAAAGAGGGGCCTTGTAGCAAGTTTATGCCTGGATTATGGATGCTAAGCGGCGAATTCGGTCGATTTAAGGCCCTTTTCAGAGTACTTTTACAGCAAAATGTCGCCGACGCTTAACGCTTCGCGCCAGCGAAAAAGGAAATTTTGCCTTGTAGAGCTCCCGGCCACCGGGAGCAATATATGCTCGTAAACGAGCAAAAGAGGTATTCCGCTAAAGCGGAATGTATAATGATTATCCGGCTAAAGCCGGATAGTAGAGTAAATGTACCTTCAACAATTTTCGCTAAATTCACGAAAATTTACTTTTACTCACTAATACAAAACCATAAAAGCCAAACCTTGAGCCTTTTCCAAACCTCAGTATTAAAGAAATACCTTAAAGGCATTGATCAGGATGCCGTTAATAAAGCTTGGGAGATTTTCCGAGAGCACTTTCATAATCCGGTAATTCAGGAAAACATCCGGAATTCTAAAGAAGAACAATACCAGGGCGAATTTTTAATTGATCTTTTTGTGAATGTTTTGGGCTATGTGAAGAATCCAAATCCGAATTTTAATATCACCACTGAATTAAAGAATGTAAAAGGTGCCAAGAAAACGGATGGAGCAATTATAAATGAAGATGGTGCTCTTGCTGTGATCGAGTTGAAAGGAATGAACACCACCGATTTATCAAAAATTGAAACACAAGCCTTCGGCTATAAAAACAATCAGCCCGCTTGTGTTTATGTGATCACATCCAACTTTGAGAAGCTTCGCTTTTATATCGATAATGCAGTCGATTTTGAGGAGTTTAATCTCTTTCAACTGAGTAAAGAACGTTTTGAAGTTCTTTGGCTTTGCCTGGCAAGTGAATTTGTTTTGAAAAATATTCCTAAAAAGATCAAAGATGAATCGCTTTACCAGGAAGAAAACATTACCAAACAATTATATAAGGATTATTCAGCCTTCAGGACGGCTCTATTTGACAGCATGCAAAGGAATAACCCGGAATACGACAAGCTAACGCTGTTTAAAAAGACTCAAAAGCTCCTGGATCGTTTTCTCTTTATCTTTTTTGCAGAAGATCGATTGTTACTACCACCGAATTCAATCCGGATTATTATTGATGATTGGAAGCAGCTTAAAGAACTGGATGCCTATAAACCATTATACCAACGTTATGTAAAATATTTTGGTTATTTAAACAATGGATATAAAGGAAAGAAGCATGATATATTCGCTTATAATGGTGGATTATTTTTGCCGGATGAAATACTCGATAATTTAAAGATTGATGATGATTTATTAGAAGAACATACTCAGCGATTAAGTAATTATGATTTTGAATCTGAAGTAAGTGTAAATATTCTCGGTCACATATTCGAACATTCCCTAAATGAGATAGAAGAGATCCAGGCGGGACTTGAAGGAGCAGAAATTGATAAAAAGAAAACAAAGCGTAAAAAGGATGGTGTTTTCTACACACCTAAATATATCACTAAGTATATAGTAGATAATACAGTTGGAAAATTATGCTATGAAAAGAAAACAGAGCTAGGTATTGATGAATCTGATTATGAAAAAGATCGAAAAGGTAGAAGGACAGAAACTTTAAAAAAATTACAGCAAAAATTAGAAACATATCGAAACTGGCTTTTACAAATCACAATTTGTGATCCGGCTTGCGGTAGTGGAGCATTTTTAAATCAAGCATTAGAATTTTTAATTGAAGAGCATAGATATATTGATGAGTTAAATGCAAAGCTATTAGGTGAAAGTTTTATTTTGAGTGATGTGGAAAATTCCATTTTGGAAAATAACTTATACGGGGTCGATATAAATGAAGAGTCTGTTCAAATTGCTAAATTATCACTTTGGTTAAGAACTGCTAAAAAGGGAAGGAAACTAAGTTCTTTAAACACAAATATTAAATGTGGTAATTCTATAATTTTTGATTTTAATATTGCTGGAAAGAAGGCATTTAAATGGTCTGATCAATTTAAAACCGTCTTTAACAATGGTGGTTTTGATGTAATAATTGGAAATCCTCCTTATGTTCGATCTGAGCTTTTTGGAGAATGGCAAACATACCTCCAAAGAAAATATCAAGTATATAATGCTTCTGCAGACTTGTTTTGTTACTTTTATGAACAATCTTTTAAGTTACTTAAACCGTATTGTGGCATGTTCGGTTTTATATCTAATACATTTGATAAAACAAAAGCAGGTCAAAAATTGAGACACTTTTTGCAAACTGAAATTTCTTTATTGAAATATATAGATTTTACAGAAGTACAAATATTTGACGGAGCAACAACTTATCCAGTTGTTATAACAGCGCAAAATAAAAAAAGCAATAATCACAATTTTCAATATATAAAAATACCTAAAGAAGGAAAATCTTCAGTGGATGACATTAATTTACATAGAATTGTTAATGTGGAACAGTCATCTTTAGAGCAAGAAAATTGGATTTTTAAAAGTAAATCTGAATTAAATCTCATTTTAAAACTTAAAGAAAATAAAACCGTACGGGATATATATGGAAAGTGTTATTATGGTATTAAAACAGCTTTAAATGATGCTTTTATAATTCCAAAATCATATAAGAACGGAATTCATGTAAAACCAATTTATGAGGGTAAAGAATTATCAAAGTGGGTTAATTCTGAAAGCGTTCAACAGTTAATACTTTTTGAAAGCAAATGGACTAAAAAAGAATATGGTTCAGATATTAATGAAGAAATTGGTTTGCAATTTATGAATCGGGATTTCCCTAATTTGATGAGTCATATTTTATTACATAAAGAAAGAGCAAAGAAAAGGTACGATCAAGGTGATTTTTTTTGGGAATTAAGAAATTGCGCATATTATAAAGCATTTGAATCCCCTAAAATTGTATTTCCAAACTTACAAAATAGTAACAAATTTTCTTATGACTGCACAGGGTCTTATATAAATGCGCCTGCGGTTATACTACCAACAAACCATAAATATTTAGTCTCAATATTAAACTCCAAGCTAGTATGGTTTTTTTTAAAAAATATTTGTGTCATTAGAAATGGTGGTTATATTGAAGTTAAGCCACAATATTTTGAGCAAATTCCGATTGCAAATATTGGAGATAAAACTGATATTGATACTAAAACAAATTTAATTATTAGTCTTACTACAAATTTTCAAAAATTAGAATTAAGTTTTATTAAATATCTTAAAAGCCAATTTTCATTTAGTAGCATAAGTAAAAAAATACAGAAGTGGCACGACTTTGACTTTGGAAATTTTATTAAAGAACTAAATAAATTGTTAAAAAATAGCCGTCAAGATAAATTATCTAAAAGTGAAGAAATTGATTGGATGGAATTATTTGAAGAAAAAAAGAATGAAATTTTAGAATTGAAAATTAAAATTTTGGAAACTGAAGATTCAATTAACAAAATTGTCTATCGAATATACAAGTTAACAAATGAAGAAATTCAATTAATTGAAAATGATTAAAACTGGACATTTCAATTTCTTTAAGACATTGTAAAAATGGAATATATTGAAAGTAAGAAACGATTATTCTATTAATTATTAAAAATCCATTAAATATGTTTGAGAAATTAAGAAATGCATATATTAATACAAAAGGGGCATTAGCATATATTGAAACTATAAATAAAGAGGGAGACAAATCAATAGGCTCATCTTTTCACCTAGGTGATGGAGTTTTTGTTACTGCGGCTCATGTAGTTAAAGACTTAAAAATTTCAGAAATTGCTACAACAGAAGTTTCTTATATGGAGGATAGTAGTAAGGGCTATGGTGAATATGGCGTGCCAAATGAATATATTACTATAGAACCTCAAAAACTAAATATTCTAAAAGGTCCATACTACCATAAGGATGATGATGTTGCAGTAGTACAGTGCGATAAAGATGATATGGATTTTATTCCAATGGGGTATTTTGCAAGTAAAGAAATTAGTGATTACAATTTTATCCTAAAAGAAGCAATTGTATTAGGTTATCCTCCAATTCCTACCGCAAATAATGTATTCTTGACTGCAGCTAAAGCAGAAGTTAATGCAATAATAGAAACAACGTTTGGAAGCCATCCAGAATTTATACTGGGAACTATTGCGAGAGGTGGTTATAGTGGAGGTCCGGTAATAATGGAAAATGGTAGTCTTTTGGGCTTACTGGTGAAGTCTTTAGTTGCAGATAAAAAGGCAACAGAGCTAGGTTATCTTTCCGCATTAAGTGTAGAACCAGTTTTGGAAGTCTTAAATGAAAATAACTTGATACCAAAATCAATCCAATCAAAAAAGTAATCATTTGATTTGGGATTCTTATTAATACAGCTTTAAAAAAACATTAAACTCAACAAATTTTAATCTGAGATAGAAACTAGTCAAGTTCTTCTTTAAGAAATATTGTCTTCCTTAATTCAAAGAAATATTTCGGATGACTAATCGAAAATAATTCTAATTCATAATATAATTCAGTTCCATATTGCTTACACAATAAAGATACATCCCTTTTAGGATAATAGAAACGCTGACCATGTTCTTCTCTAACATGAAATATATCTGACCATGCAGATAGCTTCTTATATCCATCCGGTAATCGATTAACCCATCTCGACCAAGATTTATCTCTTCTAAACCAATTTAAACTTTCATCTTTTCGGTTTATCGGTACTGGTGAATAGTCGTCAAACTTGCTCATCATTAATAGTTAAATGGATCTTCCGGATCTTTTCCTTGATTAAATATTTCTTTGTCTTTTTCCTGGTCTTTTTGTTGCTCTGGAGATTGAGCAGTTTTGTGTGCAGAAGAATATTGATGTCCGGTTTTTAATGATTCAATTTCATCTTCATTCAGTTTTACCACACGGTAACATCTTAAAGGATCTCCACCGCCGATCGGTCGAATTGGGATCTGTTCTCCGAAGCCTAAATTGATCATGGCTTCTTTTAATCTTCTTTGATTAATGCGTTCCTGGGTTCTTTTCTGCAGGTAAACTTTCAGGTCGGTAGCCTGGAGATATTCAATATTAATTTTCTTCGCCACTTCTTCAGGAGTTGGTATCCGGAAATTCTTTTTCACCATTTGGATCTCAATCGTTTCCATTTTGAAATTACTGTTGCTGAGCTGCAGTAATCGTTTCTCCAGGTCATCGATATAATGGCGTTCTTTATTTTTATATAATGAATATACCTGAGCCCACATGCCATCACATTCGAATTTGGTTCTGAATTCTTTATGAAAGCCATTTACTTTAAATA
>JAHDHT010000516.1 GCA_020631175.1 Chitinophagales bacterium | reverse complement strand
AGCAGTTAAAGCGAATTTACAAAGCATGTTCACGGTTGAATAAGCTTGATTAAATAAAAATCAGGAAAAAGGTCGGTAAACATTTACCGACCTTTTTTATTTTAAGGGTATAATTCAATAACAAAGCCATTTATTTTGAGTTATCTAAACAATGCATTTCCATATACGGCATAGCATATTATTGGTCTTTTTTAGTGCATTATTTTTTAATGCCTGCACATCAGATCCTCCAACTGGTCCTCAATTAGATTTGACACCCTATGAATTAGATATCCCGGAGGGCTTTCCAATGCCGGCTTTTCCGGAAGGAAATGAATTAACAGAAGCTAGGGTTGAGTTGGGGAAGAAGCTATTTTTTGATAAGGCTTTATCGAGAGATTTCTCCTTATCCTGCGAATCCTGTCATAAACAAGCGCTTGCGTTCAGCGATCCTGTTTTAGTTGAGCCGGGATTGCAATTGAATCTCGGACTGAGAAATTCTCCGACTTTGGCAAACGTGGCCTATCATCCTTATTTCTTTCGGGAAGGAGGTAGCCCTAATTTAGAACTACAGGCTGCTGCACCGATTGAAAGTGAAGAAGAAATGAACTTTAGTATTCCTGAACTGGTACAACGCTTGTCTGAAGATTCTGATTATGTTGAAATGGCTTTGAAAGCTTATGGAAGAGAAATGGATGCATTCGTAATTACAAGAGCTTTGGCATCATTCCAGCGAACTTTGATAAGTGGTAATGCAAAGTATGATCAGGTGGTTAGAGGAGAGACTTCATTTACGGCAGAAGAAGAATTAGGCTTTACAATTTTCAATGATGCAAATTGTAACGTATGTCATAGCGGTTTCGACTTAACGAATTACACATTTGAAAATAACGGTTTGTATACCGTGTATGAGGATGGAGGTTTATATCGTAGAACACTCGACACACTTGATGTAGGAAAATTCAAAATTCCATCTTTAAGAAATATAGAATTAACTGCACCCTATATGCATAACGGTAGCCTTGCTACCTTAGAAGATGTTGTTGAACATTATAATTCCGGCGGGCAAAATCATCCAAATAAAAATGGATTAATTCAGAATTTAGATTTAGATCAATCCCAAAAAAATGCATTAATTGCTTTTTTAAAAACCTTGACTGATCAGGAGTTTATTAC
>JAHDHT010000194.1 GCA_020631175.1 Chitinophagales bacterium | reverse complement strand
GATAAGCCGCTACCTATATAAGAGTCATTGAGTTTCGACATGTCTAGCCAAGAAATACTAAAACTGTTAAAAACATATACACGATGATCAATTATACTTCCGTCAAAATCAATTATGTATGCCATAGGTCCACATATCCTTTCTAAATCCGGATTTTTTCTATGGCAATAATTCCCGGTAACCGTATATAATTCACTTACTTCATCTACAATTATTTGACCCATATATTGATTTGTATAAAAATCAAGGGTATCATAAGACACATAATTCGATTCAAAATTGATCTCTTGTGCTGTGCAAATATTTATTACAAATAAAGCAAAAATGATATGGAGGATGTTGTATTTCAAAAATTGGATATATTAAAATACAAATTTATTCTTTAGGGGCGAATAAATTCGCCCCTACTATTTTAATAATAAATCAATTTAAGACTATGCTTTCCAAGCAAACTATTTTCACAGGCTTTAATTAAATTAAAATCCTTATTCACTTTATCTTTCCAAACAGCTGTGTTTTTACAATGGAGAATAAAATCTTTACATAAATCTAAATCCCATTGTGAAGCAGCAATCACCAAATTAATTCTTGGATCACTTACTCCTCTCTCCCAACCATAATATCCTTCCTTCAAATTTAAATCCTTTGCAAATTCAAATAGACGCTTAATTTCTTTATTGGAGGGCATCATTCTGTCTCTGGCAATTGCTCCTAATGCACCGCTTGTTACGGCATAGTTTCCAAATTCAATTAATTCAAAAACAGGTTTTACATCTTTCAGATCTTTTCTGCTAACTCTCACATAAGCCTGAGCTGCTTCTGTGGTTAATAAATTAAAAAGATAATTTCGATTACAAATTTTCTTTAATTCCTGCTTTGCTTTTTTATAATTCAAAATTCCAAAAGCAATCACCATTTCTTCCTGCGTTTCTGCAGTTCGTTCATCCTTAATTTCTTCAAGAAAAGCATCATATAAAGCATCACCTAAATGCACCAATTTTTCTTTAGCAATTTTTTTAACCGCCTTTCTTCTTATGGAAGTCTTATTGGCTTTTAGTGTTTCAAGAATTTCCTGATCACTTTTCATGGTAGGTAATTAAATTTAAAAATTCTGTTTAAGTGCTTAGTCAGTCAAACGATTCAGTATATCCATTCGTTCATGAAGTATTCTAATTACTTCAATATCCGAACCAATTACTGCATAAAAGATTATATGTTTGTTTTTATGGAATCCAATTATTTTAGGATTTTCTCCAAAATAATGTTTACCTAATTCGGGATTTTTAGCCAATTTTTCGCAACATAATATTAGTTCTTTATAATACTTATCTGCTTGTCTTTCTGACCATTTATTAAAAGCATATTCCCAAATACTATTTAGATCAATAATAGCTTTTTTAGTAAATCGTAATTCAGCCATTTAATCTTTTACCGGCTTTCAATTCTTCAAGATTTTTTTCCCAATCAAAATCATTTGCAAGTCCACTTTCAATACCTTCTTGAATAGCTCTCTTTAAAGCAATCGCTTTACTTTCTTCATTTTCAAGCAAGCGCAAACCGGCTCTTAAAACCTCACTGACATTTTTATAACGTCCTTTTGATATTTGATCCTGAATGAATTTATCAAAATAGTTTCCTAATGATACAGATGTATTTTTGCTCATTGCTTCCCAATTTTTCTAAAAGTACCAAAAATTGGTATTATGCGCAATAGGGGAATATGACTTTAGGGATTTCTTTTATTAAAACTTCACCTCCAAGCCCAGCATCACTCTGCGCTGTGCTCTGAATCTTGCAGGATTATCAGGAGGTGTATTATTTGAACGTGGGTCACGCGGATCTAAAAATCTAGGATCTCTCCACTCCGTCGGTACATCATCTCCTTCCTCCCAGGCTCTTCCTGTTACCGGATTAATTATAGCCGCATTTTTATTATTCAAAAGGTTGGTCACTTCAGCCGTAAATGCAAAATCCATCCCGCTTACTGTCCACCATTTTTTCAAATTGGCATCCATATTAAAAGTAGATTGCCCTAATTCAGAAAAACGTAAATTCGGATCGTCTTCTCTTTCATAAATCGGTCTGCCTGAAATTTCTTCCACACCAACTAAAGCATAAGGCGTATATCTCCTTCCCGTTCTAAAAACTCCTTCCAGATAAAATGAAAACTGATTCAGCCAATCCTGACCAAACAAGCCTGTTTTTTGGTTAACCGTAAAAATAGAATAGGCTTTCAAATCTAATGGAGAATCCCAGGCTAATGGTGTTTCAATCACGGTCTCTCTATTACCCGTTAACAAAATCTCCTGTAAACTTTCAGAGGAAGAACTCGACTGTCCAGATGCAATACTATAACTACCGCTAATCTGACCGTTAAACCACTTTCCGATTCGTTTGATATATACAATTTCTAATCCACGCACTCTGGCATAATCAGAATTAATACGAATAGTACGACTCACTTCACGAC
Source organism: Chitinophagales bacterium (assembly GCA_020631175.1). GTDB lineage: Bacteria > Bacteroidota > Bacteroidia > Chitinophagales > JAHDHT01 > JAHDHT01. The sequence continues at coordinate 4,622 of JAHDHT010000194.1, read as the reverse complement.
CTGCTGCATCAGTAACCAAAACAGAACTCGATGAAATAAAATCATATTTATCTTTCCAGTAAGCACTGATATTTAATGCATCATTACTGGTAATTTGAGATTTTAATCCTAATTCATAACTGATATCCACTTCAGGATTTAAATTCGGATTTCCTAAACGACTTAAAGTCGAACGATCGGTAAAGAAAGGATCTAAACCGGTATATACATCTCTTGGATGCGGATTTACTGTTGAATGACTGTAATTAAAGAACATCATTTGATTTTCTTTAATCGGGAAGGAAGCCGAAACTTTTGGTAACAATCTCAACTTCGCTCTTCTGTTTCCCCATAAACCGATACTATTATCTATATAAGCCTGCCGTATTTCATCACGTATGGGAGCCGCATCGTTCTCTATCGCATCATCGACAAATTTTCCGGGCATCCAATATTCTAAACGCGTACCCACTTCGGCAATTAATCCTCTAAACTTCACTTTGTCTGCAACGAAGAACGCTCCCTTTGTAGGCTTCACTCTCCAAACATCACTTACATCACCCAAACGGAAAGATTGAGTAGATGTACCATTGGCCAATTCGATCGGTGCGCCAATCCATGGACGAATAATATCAATCCATTGTAAGTCTTGTTGTTTTATTTCCGTCCCGAAATAAAATTTGTTTAAAGTATTTTTTGAATAAACATTTCCGGTTGCTCTTAAAACATATTCTTCAACGAAGTGATCATGCCATAAAGTAGAAATTCCATCATTATTATTTAAGCCCGGAGCAGGATTTACAAAAACAATAGAATCATCCGGATTAAAAATCGTAGCTGGGTATTCCACGATCGAAGCAGGATCAAATTCAGTATCCACTACATCAGGTCTCCAATCCCGACCGTTTGCATCCGCCCTTAATTTTACAAATAATCTCGAAGCAGAAATATTATACGTAAACTGATTACTTACATTATGCTGCCATTGAAAAATATTCATATTCGTGTCATGCGTATAAGTGGTCGCATTATCCGGTTGTAATTGAAAATTAAATTGATATCCCGGTGCAAAAATTACATCATTACCGGTTACCCTTAGCATATTCGTATTCTGATTAATCGTTAATGATTTTACATAACTGTAAGTCAGCTTATGCTTAGGTGTAAATTCATATTTTAATTTTAAGAGACCCGACCAACGATTATCCTGGTAAGGACTAAATGCCGGATCAGAATAAATAGAAGAGATCACCTGATCTGCAGGATTCTTCATAAACTCATCTGTAAATCTTGCTCTTAAGGAGGTGAAAAACTTTAGTTTATTTTTCAGTGGCTTTTTAAGAATTGGTCCACCTAAAGATCCTTCAAAAACCTGTTCGTTAAAACTTGAATTCCAATCTTCATTAAATCCGAAATTATCGCGCTTATGTAAAAAACTTCCTTCCAAACGGTCGCCACCCGTTTTGGTTTTCGTATTTACTACACCCGCTGTTGCATCACCATATTCAACATCAGAAGCACTAGTACTTACTTCAACTTTAGAAACAGCATTAGTTCCGATATCGATTCCGAAACCTGTTCCCGCTAAAGGATCTGTCGCACTGATACCGTCTATTAAAAATCCGGTTTCGTAATTCCTTCCACCCCGAATATTAATTCCTTCATCGTTATTGACAACGCCAACCTGTGAGTTCAATACATTTTGAATTTGTCTTACCGGCGCTGCTTCAATTACGGCATTATCGATTTCCGCTTTATTTTTAGTGTCATTAATATCCACTAAAGGTTTATCACCAACAATCACAATTTCTTCTTCAAAGGTTACGGCACTTTCACCGATTTCAATATTAAATTCCTTCCGTTCTCCTGCTTCAAATTTTATCCCGGTGAATTGTAATTTTTCATAACCGAGATAACTGGCTTCAATAATATATTCTCCGGGTGGAATATTTTCTATGTTGTAATCTCCATCCAAACCCGAAGCCGAGCCTAAAGAAGTACCCAAAATCACGACATTTACACCTATAAGGGGATACTGCGCTTCTTTATCGATTACGATACCGAACATGGAAGCATTGTCTTGGGCATAAGCTCCGAACTGAAGGCATATGAAGCCAAATAATAATATATAGCTAAGGAATTTTTTCACCATCTAAAGGTACGCTTTTGATCGTTAAGCCATTATGAATTTTCTGCATAAAGATCGATATGATGCAAGCCGGGTTCATATTCTTTATTAATGCATTCTAAAATCTTCTGATAATCAGCTTCAATGTTTACAAAATCAATATGTTCCCCATTGATTATGAGAATTTTCAATTCAGGCTTTTGTTTGAAATAATTGAAATAAGCATTCTGAATTTTCAATAAATACTCAGAACTCACGCCTTGTTCGAAATCTCTTCCCCGCTTTTTGATGTTGGCAATTATGCGCTCAACCGGAGAATGGATATAAACCAGCAATTCAGGATCAGGCAAATTGGGGTACATAATGTGAAAGATCCGTTGTAATAATTTAAACTCATCATCGGTGAGATTAACTCTTGAATACAAAAGCGATTTCATGAAAACATAATCGGAAACGATAAGCTGGTTCAAGAGATTAAACTCATTCAGGTTTTCCTGTATCTGATGATATCTGTCGGCGAGAAAAAAGAGTTCAGCCGAAAATGCATAGCGTTTTGGGTCTTCAAAAAATTTCGGAAGGAAGGGGTTTTCGACAAAGGTTTCCAAAATTAATTTGGCACCATATGTTTCTGCAATACGCTTTGCCAGACTCGTTTTACCTGCCCCAATATTGCCTTCTACCGTTATGAATTTATAGCGATTCATTTATCGCTCAATTTTACGACTTTTAATTGATCTGTACTATTTTTTAATAGGTCGGAAATGTTGATTTCAAATTGCGGATGGATGAAATCGGCCGCAATTTCTTCTAAAGGCACTAAAGCGAAATTTCTGAGATGCAATAATCGGTGCGGAACAGTAAGCCGATCGCTTTTGATGATTTGATTACCATAGAATAAGATGTCGATATCGATGATGCGACTACCCCACTTTTCATGTCGTTCACGACCGAGTTGATGCTCCACTTGTTGACAAATATTCAGCGCTTCTTCAGCTTGAAGGTCTGTTTGAAAATGCAATGCCTGATTGTAAAAAGACTGCTGATCTTCTTTCCCCCATGCCTGGGTTTCATACAATTTGGAAGCATTAGTGACTTTGCCAAAATGTTCTTCGAGCAATGTAAGTGCTGTTTGAAGTTGAAGCTCACGGTCGCCTTCATTGCTGCCATTCAGTAAGTAAAGATCAATTTGCATAGAATTTTATTTGAATATGGTACTTGCTGTCCCATTTTAAGCAAACAGGTACCAAAAAAGCGAAAAATGGTACATATTTTTAGCGGGATTGCCCGCCATTTCAGGAGGACTAAATACAAAACATTTACGTTATTTGTAGCATAATTAAGCAAAATTTAATATGAGATTTTTTAAATATGTTTTAGCAACAGTTACAGGCATTTTTGCCTTTTTTATGCTTTGCTTTTTAATGCTTCTTTTGGTAGGAGGAATCAGTTCTTTAATGGGTGGATTTTCAACGGAAGCGAATACGGTCGTTTATACCACTTTTGGAACTCCGATTGAAGAAAAAGGACAAGAAGATCCTTTGGGTGGATTTAGTCCTTTCGGGGGTTCGCAGGAAACACAGGGATTGGATGATATTCTATCCAATATTGAAAAAGCCGCTGGTGATCCGAATGTAGAAGGGATGTTTATTGAGTTGAGTGGTATTTCGGGTGGATTTGCCACAGTAGAAGCGATTCGAAAAGCTTTGATTGATTTTAAGAAGGAAGATAAATGGGTGATTTCTTATGGTGAGATCTATTCTCAAAAAGCTTACTACCTGGCTTCTGTTGCAGATTCTATTTTATTAAATCCACGTGGCTTAGTTGAGTTTCAGGGATTTGCTTCGGAGCGGATGTTTTTCAAAGGCGCTTTGGATAAGCTGGATATTGAAGCACAGGTTTTTAAAGTGGGAGATTTTAAATCGGCAGTTGAACCTTTTATGCTGACTAAAATGAGTGATGAGAATCGACAGCAGGTGCAGGAATTTCTGGATGACTTTTATAATATCTTTTTGGATGGAATTTCGGAAGAACGAAGTATTTCGGCAGCTGAATTAAAAACGATTGCGAATCAGGCGAAAATTCAAAATGCCGATGATGCTTTGAGTTTGAATATGGTGGATGCTTTGACTTATAAATCAGAAGCATTGGATATTATTCGAACGAAGCTCGGTTTGGAAATCGATGAAGAGGATGAAGATTCCGGTAAAATTAAATTTACGAATCTAAGTGCTTTTCAAAATGCAGATGAAAAATCAGAAAAAGGATTTAGCTCGGATCAGATTGCAGTGGTATATGCCTGGGGAGGCATTCAGGACGGACCGGGAAAAAACGGAACGATCGGTTCGCGTGATTATGAAAAGTTGATTCGAAAAATAAGAGCTAAGAAAAAGACGAAGGCGATTGTTTTAAGAGTAAACAGTGGCGGTGGTTCTGCATTGGCTTCTGATATTATCTGGAAGGAAATGCAAAATGCCAAAGATCAGGATATACCTATTGTAGTAAGTATGGGTGATGT
>JAHDHT010000193.1 GCA_020631175.1 Chitinophagales bacterium | reverse complement strand
GCATAGCGTATGGAGTAGCTGAAGTACTTGTTTCTCCAACAATCCACTGATTTGCTAAAACAGCATTTAACTGATCCGGATCATAAGCAAGTTCTCTGTCTGTACTTTCGGCATAATCTGCCATAAAGGTTCCGACATTTGTTGCTGAAAAACGATATAATAATTTAGTTGTCTTCGGTGCATCAGCGGCCAGTCCGCAACATTGCTCTGGCTTATATCTGCCCAATGCTTCCAGATAAGGAATATCATCTGTATTTATATCGCCATTTAATACCAATCGATCTTCATCTAAAATCACATCGCCCGAAAAAGCAGACCCCATTTTAGCCAGTTTACCAATAGCATTATCATCACTTTCCAATTCAGGACTCAGCAAATCAAAATTTTCAAAATAGGTTAAAACGCCAATTCGGTTAATTGCCTGTTTAGTTTTCATTCGCTTCACATCTACTTCATCTTCGATATTATTGCCTGATTTCAAAGCAGCAATTCCATCCTCCACTAAAGTCATATCGTTACTAAACAAAATTAGACCATTACTACGGGTGAAGGATAAATGTTTAAATCCGTTGACAGGTGTTGTTGCATTATAGATTACTGTATTTTTAAATCGGCTTGTTTCAATTTGAACTCCATCCGACCGTAAAGCATTGCGAAATAACTTGAAAGGGTTCTTACTTAATTTACTTGCCGGCAATACATATAAAAAGTCATACTCATCCGCCCCAACCATATGTAGTGAAGCTGCAAATTGCTGACGTATATTAATTTGTTCTGCATCAATTAATTGCTGAAATAAACGACTACCCGATTCCAATTTACCGAACCAGTCGAATTTATTGAGTTCCTGATTATAAGAACGACTTTGCATCATGTCGTTCCAGCTTAGAATATCATTAAATTGAAATACTGCTAATGCATTTTTCGGAATAGCATCAGACACCTGTTTTTTACCGGTTGGTAACACAAGCGAGCCGTTCCAATACATTAAAGCGATGATGACCAATACACCAAGTACCGTAGCGATTAATGTTCTATTCATAATATTCTTTATTTTTGCGCTGCCTTAAAACGAGTAGGCAGCGAATTAGCTGATACACCAATTACAAAATACGGGCTAAAGGATGAAGAAATCGCATAAATACTGGATAAACTCAGGGTTTATAAATTGCTTACTGGCGGTAGTCTTAGGAGCTTTTGCAGCGCATGGATTAAAGAGCCAATTGCCTGAATCGGCACTTTCTACCTTTCAAACCGGCGTGCAATATCAATTTATGCATGGCATAGCGATCATCCTTTGTATCCTGTTAGGGATGCATCTGAATTCAAAACTGTTTAATAAAAGTGCTGCATTGTTTATGGCAGGCATTGTTTTATTCAGTGGTTCATTGTACCTGTTAAGCCTGCGTTCGATTATTAACGGCTTACCTACTTCAATTATTGGACCTTTAACTCCCCTGGGTGGCTTGTGTTTCATTTTTGGGTGGATGAGTTTAATCTATTTTACGACAAAACAAACTTTACATAATGAGTAATAAATACAAAGAGTATCAATCGAAAATGAGGGAAATAGCAGACATCAATCATGCTGCTGCGGTTTTAGGATGGGATCAGGAAGTAAATTTGCCTGAAAAAGCCAATCAGATTCGTTCGCAACAACTGGCTACTGTAGCCGGCATTGCGCATGAAAAATTTACTTCAGATGAGATGGGCGTTTTATTGGAGGATTTAAAAGAGGATGAAAATCTGGATGCTAAAGAAAAACGCAATATTAAATTGACCAAAAAGTCATACGACAGAAACACCAAATTACCTAAATCTTTTGTGCAGGAAATGAGTGGTGCTATCTCTGAATCTTATTTTGCATGGCATAAAGCAAAGGATGAAAACAACTTTGCACATTACGCACCTAAGCTGGAACGTTTGATTGAATTCAAGAAAAAACAAATCAGTTATTTAGGAGTTGAAGATCATCCTTATGATACTTTATTAGATGAATATGAACCTGAAGCAAAAACGGCGGATCTTGAAGTACTTTTTAAAGAAGTAAAAGAGAATCTTGTTCCTTTTGTAAAACAAATTAGTGAAGCGGAGCAGGTTTATGATGCTTTCATGTTTAAGCATTTCGATAAAGATCAGCAGTGGAAATACAGTTTGGATTTATTGGCAGATATCGGATACGATTTTAAAGCCGGTCGCCAGGATGTTTCTGCGCATCCCTTTACAACAAGTTTTGGATCGCAGGATGTACGTGTTACCACCAGAATTTCTGAAGAGAATTTAAACGAAATGATCTGGTCTTGTATTCATGAGGGCGGACATGCTTTATATGAACAAGGCTTACCGGTTGAAGAATACGGTCTGCCTAGTGGTAGTGCTATTTCTTTAGGAATTCATGAATCACAATCAAGACTTTGGGAAAATAATGTTGGTCGTTCTCTACCTTTCTGGAAAGCACATTACAGCAAAATTCAAAATGCATTTCCGGAGCAATTAAAATCTGTTGATGCAGAAGGATTTTACAAAGCAATGAATAAAGTTGAACCTTCATTAATTCGGACTGCTGCTGATGAATTGACGTATCATTTTCATGTAATGATTCGCTTCGAAATTGAAAAAGCTATTATCGAAGAAAAAGTGAAAGTGAAAGATTTGCCTGAATTATGGAACAGTAAATATAAAGACTATTTAAATGTTGATGTACCAAATGATTCGGAAGGAGTTTTACAGGACATTCACTGGTCGCATGGAAGTTTCGGTTATTTCCCTACCTATTCATTAGGTAGTTTTTACGCTGTTCAGTTTTATAATCAAGCGAAAAAAGAAATTCCAGGTTTGGAAGGAAAAATAGAAGCAGGTGATTGTTCGGCGATGTTAAACTGGTTAAGAGAAAACATCCATCAATACGGACAGCAATATTCAGCGGATGAATTATGTATGAAGATTACCGGCGAGAAACTGAATTTTAAGCATTTTATGGATTATGCTAAAGATAAATACTCAGGGATATACGGACTTTAATTTAAATACAAATGTGGAATGACTAATTACGAATGATTTTGTTCGGTCTTCGTTTTACCGCAAAGGCGCAGAGATTTTTTCACCGCAATGACGCTAAGGCGCAAAGTTGGATAGGCTGTTGTTCGGTCTTTGAAAATATCGCAAAGAAAAACACTTGTACCTTACTACTTGTACCTTACACCTTTTCAAACCGGAAGTTGCCTCCGCTTCGGTCGGGAGAATTCGGTCTGCTTTTCGTAGCACTGTACTTTGTAGCACGGTAGATTTGAACTTGATACTTGAGCTTGACACTTGAACTTAAAACATCAAGCACTTTCCTTAATCCAAACACCTCTGAAATAATAAAGTAAGCCTGCTCCTAATGCAATTAATCCTAATGCAATAAACTGACTTAAAGATAAGCCAAAAGCATAACGTTCATTGATTCGAACGAACTCGATTAAGAATCGTTCTAAGCCATTTAACATTAAGTAAATGGCGAATAATGCACCGGGAATATGAATCTTTTTTCTGATGGCTACTAAGAATGCGAATATGCCGGAACCAAGAAAGAATTCATAAACAGACGTAGGCCATACGGGTTGTTCTAATCTGTTAATAATTCTTCCATCCGGACATTCAAAAGGAACTCCCCTACCCAACACGTTATTCGGATAGTCATAAGCCCAAAACCAATCCGGTACGCCCGGGTTTTGTAGTAAATTCACCACTCCCCAATCGCCATCACCGGAAAAATGACAGCCTAAGCGACCAACTGCATATCCAATCATCACAGCAGGACCAGCAGCATCTAACATATCTCTAAAGGGTATTCCTTTCTTTTTAACATAAAAAGGTAGAACGATACCTGCGCCAATTAATCCCCCATAAAAAGTTAATCCGCTAAAAGAGAATAACATGCCAATTGGGTCAGCAATAAATTCAGACCAGCTTTCGAAAACGCTTAATAATTTCGCACCTGCAACACCACTTATAGCTGCAATTACTATAATGTCACCAATATGTTCGTGAGGATGGACTTTTACTCTTCTTTTTTCGGGTGGATTTAATTTTTCTCTTTCTGCTGAATAATACCTCCAAAAACCAAAAAGAGCAGCACAAACTATTCCTCCTATTAGAGAACCGTCGGCAGATAACAAATATTTTTGAGGAAGGTCTGAAAAAGCTTTCCAATTCAATATGGCAAAAATACCTTTGAAGCCAACGATGAAACCTAAAATGGCATTTGAAATAATAGAAGCAAATGAAGCCGGTTCTCCGAACATTCTGTCGACTTCAGTTACTTTAAATCGGCCATTTTTTTCTTTACGCCGAAATTCGATTTGAAGCCAGATGGTTCCGGCTAAAAAACCGAGTGCCATAAAAAATCCGAATGTCTGTATCGGCAGAGACCATTCTACACCGAACAGATCATAGAGCATATCTGATAACTTAGGATACATTAATTCACTTTAATCTTTTCAAGTTCTGCATTGCAAGTACATCCACCTCAACGGTACCACGTTCAGATATTGTCTTTAATCGGCAGGCTTTAATTTTATTAACAAAATTTTCATCAAATGGATATGCGACTTTTACATAGTTATCTGTAAAACCATGCATCATTCCATTTTTATCGTCTTCTTCAAACAAGACCTTTCGTGTTTCATTTAAATAGCGATCGTAAAACGTCATACGCTTTTTATGTGACAAAGATCTTAGCATTTCACTTCGTTTTCTTCGTTCACCTACATCTACCACTCCATCCATTTCAACTGCTAAAGTGTTTTTTCTTTCCGAATAAGTAAAGACATGTAAATAAGAAACGTCTAACTGATTTAGAAAATCATAGGTTTCCATAAAATGCTTTTCCGTTTCTCCCGGAAAGCCGACTATCACATCTACACCAATCGCACAATGCGGCATAATGGATTTTATCTTTTCCACACGTTCTGCGTAGAGGCCGGATAGATATCTTCTGCGCATGCGATTCAAAATTTCATCTGAACCACTTTGTAAAGGAATATGAAAATGCGGCATAAAACGATTTGATGTCGCTACAAATTCAATTATTTCTGGATGCAATAAATTTGGCTCGATAGAAGAAATACGAAATCGTTCTATTCCTTCTACCTTATCTAATTGTTGTATTAAATCAAAAAAGGATTCTTCAGCTTTTCTTGCGCCCTGATTTCCTTTTCCGAAATCACCGATATTAACGCCGGTCAAAACGATTTCATTTACATCGGTAGCCGCAATTTCACGTGCTGTTTTAACCACATTTTCAATGGTATCTGAACGGCTCATTCCTCTTGCCAATGGAATAGTACAAAATGCACATCCATAATCACATCCATCCTGTACTTTTAAAAAAGTACGGGTACGTTCTCCTTCCGACCAGGCCGAACGATAAAAATTTACATCCTGAATGTCACCCGCAATATAATTTGCATAATCACCCTGATCCAGACCCTTAAGATGTGCAAGCACATTGAATTTTTCTCCTGCTCCCAGCACCAGATCAACGCCTTCCATTTCGGAAATTTCTCCGGGTTTCAACTGCGCATAACAACCCACCACAACAACTCTGCTATTTGGTGAAACACGTTTTGCCTGTCGAATGATATTTCGGCATTTCTTATCGGCATTATCCGTTACTGAACAGGTATTAATAATATAAACATCTGCACGGTCTTCAAAAGCAACGCGCTCATAACCTGCTGCATCGAATTGACGGGCAATCGCCGATGTTTCAGTGAAGTTGAGTTTACAACCTAAAGTATAATATGCAATTGATTTCTGGGCCATATTCAGGCTGCAAAGATACGAAAATTGAATTCTGAATGGAGGGGATTTGAGATTTGCTTTTGTTCGGTCTTCGTTTTCACCACAGAGAGCGCAGAGATTTTTTTACCGCAAGAGCGCTAGGTTGGATGGGCTGTTGTTCGGTCTCTTTGAAGTTAGAAGTCAGAAGATTCGAAGTCAGAAGGGACAGCGGAATATTTTAAGGAAGTAAAGGTCATTTAATTTGAGAATGTAGAATTGAAATTTCAAATTGGCTGTTGTTCGGTCTTTGTTTTTCACCGCAGAGAGCGCAGAGATTTTTTTACCGCAAGGGCGCAAAGGCGCTAAGTTGGATGGGCTGTTGTTCGGTTTGCTAAAATAACGCAAAGAAAAATGCTTATACCTTACGACTTGTACCTTTTTCACCGCAGAGTGTCCAGAGATTTATTTCGAGCGTAGTCGAGAAATCTTTCGGTTTGAATAGCTGTATGTTTTATGCATCAATAGTCTTCTCGCAGCCAAAAGCGATCTCGACTCTCGCTTCCCGCAGCCGAAGGCGATCTCGACTCTCGCTTCTCGACTCTCGCTTTGAGTTTGAATTTGACATTTGAATTTGCGCTTTCCTGCACTTGACACTTGAACCTGATACTTGAACCTAATACTTGAACTTTTAAATCGCTTATTAAACCCTACTAGTGAACTATAAACAAATCAACCACTTTCGCATACAATTAACTTTTAACATGTGTAAAGGAAGATTTTGCGGGCGATGATAAATTCTATTTTTGGGGGCAGGTCCTCTTTAATGACGGATGAGCGATTCAAAATTAGAGGGATGTATTAAGTTAAAAATGAAAATTACATGGTTAAAATAGGCCTGATCGGTGTCGGTCACTTGGGAAAAATTCATTTGAAATTGATAAAGCAAATTCCGCAGCTCGAGTTGATTGGCATCTTCGACACCAATACAGCTCATGCAGAAGCATTAGCTTCCGAATATGATTGTAAATCTTTTAGCTCGGCGGATGATTTAATGGATCGTTGTGATGCTGTCGATATTGTCTCTCCTACCGTTTCTCATTTTGAATATGTGTCTACTGCAATAAAAAAAGCAAAGCATGTTTTCGTTGAAAAACCATTGTGTAATTCAAAAGAAGAGGCCAAAGAATTAGTTCAACTGGCCGAAGAAGTCGATGTAAAAATTCAAATAGGACATGTAGAGCGTTACAACCCTGCACTCTTATCACTGGGCGACCGTGATTTGAATCCTTTGTTCATTGAAGCGCATCGCTTAGCAGCTTTTAATCCACGCGGAACGGATGTTGCCGTAATTTTGGATT
>JAHDHT010000192.1:2295-7143 GCA_020631175.1 Chitinophagales bacterium | reverse complement strand
TTCGATGGCATCATATCGATTAATTCAAGCGAGTTGATGTGACCGATTTTTACTGCAGACTGTGCGTTAAGCTGGATGCTGGTCAAACTTGCGAACACCACAGCTATCATTACAATGTATTTCTTCATTATTATAGTATTAGTCTAAATTGAAATGTGTGCAAAAGTAATTTAATTTTTTGAATTGAATTCTGTTAATCTATGGCAAATTAGAAGCCAAGATTTCCCAGAATCTCATCGCTCTTATCGTATTTCGGATTTACAAAGAGCATAGAGTTACCAGAGCTCTTGTCGAAAACGAAGTCATAAGCTTTTTGCTTAGCCATTTTTTCAACGGCATCGAAGATGTCTTCCTGAATCGGACGGATGAGTGCCTGTCTTTTCTGGAACAGTTCTCCATCAACCCCAAACTTGTCTTTCTGTAGTTTTTTTACCTGCTTTTCTCTTTCGATGATTTCGTTTTCACGCTGTGATTTCATTGCATCTGTCAATAAAACAGATTCTGCCTGATAGCGCTTATACATCTCATCAATAGCATCATACTCTCTGGCAATATCACCCTGCCATTGTTCAGCAAGCTTATCTACCTGTTCGAGAGCATCTTTATATGCCGGTATTTTATTTAAAATGTATTCGGTATCTACGTACACAAATTTCTGTGCTTGAGCACCAAACTGCAAAGCCATTGCAAATACGATTAAAATGAATATCTTTTTCATGTTCTAAATTTAATTAACGTTTAGAGTAGTAGATTCTTAGTTCGTTTAACGATTTAACATTTTTTTATTCTTTGACCTATTCCGGCTCTTGTCCTAAGACCACCGAAAATTTACCATATCGACCCACATAATCCCAGAAACTGGTGGCCGGAGCGAGGTTTTTATCGAATCCAACCCCATAATCAAATCCAATAGTACCAAACATTGGAAGGAAGAATCTTAGACCAACACCGGCAGATCTTCTGATCTGAAAGGCATTCCAGTCTTTGAAACTGCTCCATGAATTACCTCCTTCGAGGAAGGTAAGGGCATATATTGTTGAATTCGGATTAGTAGAGAATGGATATCGTAGTTCTAAAGTAAATTTATCATAGAATGGATCGCCTTCAATCGGGGTGGAGATAACTTCATAGCCTCTCAAAGCGATTACATCTCTACCATAAAGGTTGAAGTTGGTTAAACCATCATCACCGAGTTCGAAGCGCTCAAATGGATTCTGACCGATCTGACTGTTGTAAAAACCCATGAAACCCATCTTGGCAGAAGTTCTTAAAACTAAGTCACCCTTAATTCTTGTAAACCATTCGGCCTTGAATTTCCATTTATGATATTCCGTCCATCTGAATTTTTCCTGCAAAGTCAGATCCGTATAGTCTTTATTATTGAAGGAAGAATAAGGCGGCGTTAACTGTACACTAAATGATATATTAGATCCTTCGGTTGGATATACAGGATTGATACCCACTGAAAATCTTGCTAATGTTAACCGTAAACTTAAGTTATTGAATCGACCATCAGAAACGATGAAGTTCGATTGATAATTTTCAAGACGGTAATTCTGATAGTTTAATTCTGCTGATAAAGTAAAGAAATCATCAGGTCGCTTTAATCGCTTACCGATACCTACTGTCACACCGTTGGTTAACAATCCGGCAAAGTCTGCTTCACCCCATTTCCCGATGCCATTGGAAAGTAAAGAACTAAATCCTGCTACTGTAAATGAAGTTGGTTGCTTCCCTCCTAACCAAGGTTCGGTGAACGATGCATTTAAAGATTGAAACTGTGGGCCTGAAGATTGAAATCTTAAGCTCAGACGCTGACCGTCACCACTTGGCACCGGATCCCATTCTGAAAATATTTCTCTTAATGAAAAATTATTAAAGGTTAATCCTATTGAACCAACAATTGATCTTCCACCCCAACCTGCAGATAATTCAAACTGATCTGAAGGTCTTTCTGCTACTCCATACTCTATGTCTACCGTTCCATTAACCGGATCGGGAATTGGATTTACCGTTAATTGCTCCGGATCAAAATATCCTAAAGCGGCTAATTCTCTTTGTGTACGGATAATATCAGAACGTGAAAATTTATTTCCCGGAAGGGTTCTGATTTCACGACGGATAACATGTTCGTTGGTTTTAGTATTACCTACAATCGTAACTTTATTAATTGTTGCCTGTGGACCTTCCTGAATTTTGATGGTTAAATCAATTGAATCGCCATCAACTGTTTTTTCGGTTGGAATAACGCTGAAGAATAAATAACCATCATCCATATATAAAGCGCTCACATCCGTACCGTTCGGACTTACAGAAAGCCCTTCATCGAGACGGGATTGATCGTATACTTCCCCTTTTTGGATATTCAGGATTTTCGCTAATTGTTCATTTGAATACTTTGTATTTCCTTCCCATTCAATATTTCGGAAATAATATTTTTTTCCTTCATCGACTTTAATATCAATATTGATATGTCTGTCGTCGATAGCATATAATGTATCGCTTACAATTTTCGCATCCCGATATCCGCGGGTATTATAGTAAGCAATCAGTGCTTCTTTATCCATTTGATATTCATCATCCAGATATTTTGAAGGATTAAAAATTCTTAGTTGAACTCTTTCATCTACGAAATTGTAAAAACCTTTCCAGGTTAAATTACCTAATCGATAAGGCACGCCTTTATCGGTTGCTAATTCATAAATTTCTTTTGGAGAATCTAATTTCACTTTAGATTTCTCTTTTGTATTTCGCATCGCCTTTTTTAACTGACGATCATATTCAGCTTCATTACCGGTGAAATTAATGTCCTGAATTTTTATTTTTTCACCACGTTTTACATCGATATCTACTACAATATGATTTGCACGATCAGGGTCATCTTTACTTGTAATTTTTGCATCAGCAAATAAAAATCCTTTCTGAACGAAATAATTTTCTACTGCATTAATGGTGAGCATTTTCACATTTTCAGTTAATACTCTTCCTCTTGTTAAAGAAATAATATCTCTTATATCGTCTTCTTCTGATTTTCTTACGCCGGTGAATTTATATTTTGAAAGTCTCGGTCTTTCTGTTAATCCGATCTCTAAAAAAATCACATCATTGATGACTTTGGTGGCATTAATTTCAACATTGGAAAATAAGCCTTGCTCCCATAAATTTTTAATCGCCATCTGAATATCTTCACCCGGAATAGTAATGCGATCTCCAACCTGAAGTCCGGAAAGATTTTTAATAATAGATTCATTCAGATATTGTGTGCCTTTTGTTGTAAGGCTTCCAATTTCATATTGTTTAACTTGCGAATAGTCGATTCCCTCATCGTTTCCTGATCCTTCCGAAACATTCGTTTCATTCGAGGCAGCATCTTCGTCCGAATTGTTATCTCCATCCGAAACAGCATTTCCATCCGAAACTTCGGAAGAATCTTCCTCGTCATCGATTGTTTCTTCCTGAACTTCAATCGAATCCATCGGGCTTGTTTCATCCTGTGCATGAACGAGATTGAAGCAGCAGAAAATGCTTAATATGATGATCAGGTAGCTTAGTTTGTTCATACAGTTATTTGTTCACTGGTTTTGCCAAAGCGTCTTTCTCTGTTTTGGTAATCGATTATTGCTTTGTACAAATGTTCTTTTCTAAAATCGGGCCATAGTACATCGGTAAAATACAATTCAGCATATGCGGCTTGCCATAGCATAAAGTTACTAATGCGATGTTCGCCGCTGGTCCGTATCATTAATTCAGGATCGGGTGTACCGGCTGTTTCAAGATAAGCATCAAAGGAGGTTTCGGTTATATCTTCCGGTTTCAGTCTTCCTTTTACGGTATCTTTTTGTATTTGATGGATGGCTTTAACAATTTCCCATTTAGCGCTATAGCTTAAGGCCAAAGTGAGGGTCATTCTTTTGTTGTCTTTCGTCTTTTCCATCGTTTCTTCAAGCAATCGCTTTGTTTTGGAAGGCAATCGATGGGTTTGACCAATAGTATTGAGTCGGATATCATTTTCGAGCAGGGTTTTGGTCTCTGATTGAATGGTTTTCACCAACAATTCCATCAAAGCCGTAACTTCTGCTTTAGGTCGGTTCCAGTTTTCAGTAGAAAAAGTATAAAGTGTGAGGTGTTTCACGCCTAATTCGGCACATCCTTCCGTGGTATCACGAACCGCTTTGATGGCATTTCGATGTCCAAAAACACGGTTTAAGCCCTGTTTTTTAGCCCATCTTCCATTTCCATCCATGGTAACCGCGATATGTTGCGGCAGGTTATCAATATTTATTTGCGATTTGAGATCCAATGCAATACTAATAAAGGCGCAAAGATAAGGATATTGCAGCGGAACGCCCTTAATTTTACTTAAAATCGACGCTTTCTAAGCTTGCCGCTTACTCCGTTTCCGGCATATGGGCAGGCAACTTGCTTTAAGGTGTAGGTAATGACGACACTTGCGAAGACATAATCATCATCGTTAAAGCTGAAACCGCGCTGTTTATCGGCACGGCCAAGTGTGTTTCCTGCGTCGGGCGACCGGTCTGCGAGGTCTGCTGTTGTTGGATCTAATAAGAAATCATCGACATAAGTGTCGGAAATATCATCGATATAGTCAGTGAATGTTTTTCTGTATACGATCTCTGCTCCTGCTGTCCATTGTCCGGCAATCCAGTATTTAAAGCCCATACCAATCGGTACGGCAAACTGATTTAATCTGTATTTTTTCCTTCCGCTGATATCCGGATTTGATTGTCCTTCCGTTCCTGCATCCTGGAGGGTAAACATTTCTCCATCCAGCTCTGCTTTAGGATTGAAATGGAAAAAATTTACGCCGGTTACCAGATAAGGCGTCCA
>JAHDHT010000192.1:0-2195 GCA_020631175.1 Chitinophagales bacterium | reverse complement strand
CCCCATATACCAAACTCGTGTTTTTGCGCCTTTACTTCTGTGGCAGCAAATACTATAAAAAGGAATGCCAGAATTGGCAAAGCAAACTTCTTCATTATTTCGAATTAGATCTGGTAGTGGTGTTGCAGAGGCTAAAATTTTATAGTTTTACGAATTCGGACTGTAAAGTTACAAAACGATTAAATTAATCATGTATTTTATTCGAATTCAAAAGGGTTTAATATTGGATGGTTTTTGTCATATAAAGTCACGTTTTTTACTGTTGTTTTTGACCTGTTTTTTGGGTGGATGTTCAATTTCTTCTTTATATAGTCAGGAAATGGCTCAGGATCTGCCTATTGGGGTATTTGAAGGCAACAGCATAATACATATTAACGATTATCTGGAGCAGCATTCTTTAGTTGCCTTTGTGTTTATCGGGCCTGAATGTCCTTTATGTGAAAACTACACTTTGCCTTTGAAGGAGATTCAGGAAACATTTGATGGAGAGGTACGGGTTGTTGGTGTGGTTCCGGGTGCATATTATGATTGGGAAGAAGTGCTTGCCTTTATGGAGGCATTTAATTTCAAGGTACCTGTTGTGATGGATCTGGAATATCATTTAACTTCTTTTTTTGATGCGAAGGTTACTCCGGAAGTTTTTTTATATCATGCTGAACAGGGTTTGATTTATAATGGAATGATTGATAACTGGATTGTTGCGCTGGGTAAAAAACGAAACAAGATTACTAAGCATTATTTAATTGATGCTATTAAGGGTTTTGGAGCGGGCCATTCTTTATTTATTGCGGAAACGAAAGCTGTGGGATGTATTATCGAATAGTTTTTTTGTTTTGCTTTGGGTGGATGTTGTTTTTGTCGGGTGGATGTGGTTCTGCTTCGGATGGAACTGCTGCTGCTTCGAATTCGGATGCTGAGGTGAGTGATGGACTGTATGTCGATGAAGGTTTGGATATTGGTGAAACGATTACATTTAATAAACATATTGCTCCGATAATTTTTAAAAATTGCAGTCCTTGTCACCGTGATGAAAGTGCGGGACCTTTTACTTTACTTTCTTTTAAGGATGTACGAAAGCGTGCGAAGATGATTCGATCGGTTACGGAAGATCGTTATATGCCACCCTGGCCTGCTGATCCTTCCTATCGACATTTTAAAGGGGAACGTTATTTAAGTGATAATGAAATAGCCTTGATTGGAAAATGGGTGGATAACGGTGCGGCTGAAGGTCGTTCTGAAGACATGCCTGAGCTTCCTGTTTTTCCTGAAGGAAGTATGTTAGGCACACCGGATGTTATTGTGAAACCGGATGAAGTTTATACGATTAAAGGAGATAACCGCGATGACTTTTTAATGGTGAAGTTACCTTTTGAATTAGATCGGGATACTTTTATTCGGGCTATTGAATTTGTTCCGGATAATAAAAAGTTGATTCATCATGTAAACGGGCATATTATTAAATATGCCACAGGAGCTAAGCGGGATATTTTTGGAGGTGAACGTATAGTTGACACGGAGGAGATGACAGATCGAGAAGGATTTAAGGCATTGGATTTATTAAATGATGATGGAACTTATCCGGTTCTGAAACCTTTAGTGGCGAATTATTTACCCGGTGTTGAAGCAACTTTATATCCGGACGGATTGGGAACATTCAGGATGACTAAAAAGGGAGCTATTCTTGTAAATGATTTTCATTATGGCCCTACTCCTGTCGACGATAAAGATTTAAGTACATTCAATATTTTCTTTGCGAAAGGCCCGCCCAAACGGCCTGTATATGAGACGCAACTAGGAACGCTTGGTGTTTCACCTGTTGAGCCACCTTTAGTTATACCGGCTGATTCGGTTATGACTTTTTACACGCGTTTTTTAGTGCCTCGTGATATTTCGTTATTGACTATAAATCCACATATGCATTTGTTGGGGAAGTCGTTTGAGGCTTATGCTTATAAAAGCGGTATGGATACGATTCCATTAATCCGCATTCCCGAATGGGATTTTCGATGGCAGTATTTTTACACCTTTCAGAATATGTTAAAAGTGCCAGCCGGATATACGATTGAAGTGAAGGCAATTTTTGATAATACTTCTGACAACATGTTAAATCCTTATGACCCACCGAGAACGATTGCGGAACGGGATGGCAGTATGAAAACAACTGATGAGATGTTGCAATTTATTATGAATTACAC
>JAHDHT010000191.1:4392-7170 GCA_020631175.1 Chitinophagales bacterium | reverse complement strand
TATTGCTCCAAGAGCTGAAGGCGATTGGTTAAGCAATACTGGGAGGTGTTAATTGAATTTGCGAACCCATCTATAAATTACAAAAGGCTTGCTGAATAATCAGCAAGCCTTTTGTATTATGTTCTTTAGGTATCTAAATTCTAGTAAACACCTAATGCTTTTAATGTAGGAATGTTAAGGTTTCCAACAGGAAGACCATTGTCTTGCTGGAATTTCTCTAATTGTCTCTTAGTACCTGAACCTAATACACCATCAACAGAACCTACGTTGTAACCTCTTGAGTTTAACGCAGACTGTACCGCACGAATCTTGTCGTAGCTAATATCTCTTTCACAAAGTACTTCAACCCATCCAGTTCTACCACCAACAGAAACTAAGTTTCTCTTAGTAACAGTAGAGTACTGAGCAGGAACTTCTACAGTACGAGTTTGAGCTGCAGCAGCAACAGTTTGAGTAGTATAAGT
The DNA here is from genome assembly GCA_020631175.1 of Chitinophagales bacterium. Taxonomy (GTDB): domain Bacteria; phylum Bacteroidota; class Bacteroidia; order Chitinophagales; family JAHDHT01; genus JAHDHT01. Next base: position 6,706 of record JAHDHT010000191.1, on the reverse strand, counting down.
ACCATACTGAGCTGGGATAGCAACTTCTCTTGTAGATGCAGGATTCTTCATTACCTGACGTGTAACTGTTTTGTACTGAGCTGGTACTGATACTTCTCTTGTAGTAGCAGGATTAACAACTCTGTTTACAGTAACCGTTTGGTATTCAGCAGGAATCGCAACTTCTCTTGTAGATGCAGGAGTCTTAACAATCTGACGAGTCATTGTTCCGTATTGTGCAGGAATCGCAACTTCTCTTGTAGAAGCTGGGTTCTTTAATACTTCACGAGTAACTGTACCATACTGTGCAGGAACTGCAACTTCTCTTGTAGAAGCAGGAGACTTTTGTACTTGTCTTGTAACTGTTTTGTATTGAGCAGGAACCGCAACTTCTCTTGTAGATGCTGGGTTTCTTAATACTTCACGAGTCATTGTTCCGTACTGTGCTGGAATAGCAACCTCTCTTACAGATGCAGGAGCTTTCATTACCTGACGAGTGATCGTCTTGTATTGAGCTGGGATTGCAACTTCTCTTACAGTAGCTGGAGTTTTTAATACTCTTCTTGAAACAGTTTTGTACTGAGCTGGAACTGCAACTTCTCTTACAGATGCAGGCTGAACCATTCTCTGGTAAGTATACTTCTTGGTAGAAGTAGAAGTAGAACCGTATCCACCGTCACCACCGGCACCGCCACCAACGTTAACAACAGTTGCTGGAGTTTTTAATACCTGACGAGTTACTGTACCATATTGAGCTGGAATAGCAACTTCTCTTACAGTAGCTGGCGACTTTAATACCTGACGAGTGATCGTCTTAGAAGAACCAGGGATAGCAACTTCTCTAGTAGTAGCCGGCTGAACTAATACCTGACGAGTTACCGTCTTGTATTGTGCAGGTACTTCTACTAAACACATTACCATACAATCTTCTGGATTCTCAGAAAGACAGTTAGGATCTGGACGACCTCTTTCCCATCTTGTAGTAGCTGGAGAAACTAAGATTTGCTCAGTTTGAGTTTCGTACTTCGCAGGTACAACCTCTAAACGAGTAGCATCACCTTTAGCCTGGATAGTTTCTGTAACAGTTTCGTACTGTGCAGGAACAACCTCTAAACGAGTACCAGCTTCTTTAGTAACAACTTGCTCAGTAATCGTTTCGAACTCAGCTGGTCTTACTTGTAAAGAACCGGCAGACTCAGAAACAACTTCTCCTGATACAGTTTCGTACTTCGCAGGAATTACTTCTAAACGAGTGTAAGCCTCTGCAGCAACAACTTGCTCAGTTACTGTTTCGTACTGTGCAGGAACTACCTCTAAACGAGTAGAAGCTTCTTTCGCAACAACTTGCTCAGTTACCGTTTCCCACTGTGCAGGAACAACTTCTAAACGAGAAGAAGCTTCTTTAGTAACATACTGCTCAGTTACCGTTTCGAATTGCGCAGGAACTACCTCTAAACGAGAGTAAGCTTCTTTTGCAACAACTTGCTCAGAAACAGTTTCGTACTGTGCAGGAATTACTTCTAATCTAGAAGATGCTTCCTTAGTAACGATCTGCTCAGAAACAGTTTCATAAGATGCTGGAATTACTTCTAAACGAGAAGAAGCCTCTTGCTGAACATACTGCTCAGAAACAGTTTCCATTTGTGCAGGAATTACTTCTAATCTAGAAGATGCTTCCTTTCTTAATACTTGCTCAGTTGCAGTCTCTACTTTCGCAGGAACTACTTCTAAACGAGAATAAGCTTCCTGAGCAACAACTTGCTCAGTTACCGTTTCAAACTGTGCAGGAACTACTTCTAATCTAGAACCAGCTTCTTTTTGCACGTACTGCTGTGAAACAGTTTCATACTTTGCAGGAACTACTTCTAATCTTGTAGAAGCTTCTTTTGTTAATACCTGCTCAGTTGAGGTTTCGTAACGATCACCAGTGATACACTGGGCGTAACACTTACCTGGTACCGCATTCGGTGGTAAGTCATCCTGTGCATTAACAGGGTTCACAGCGAACATCGCTACAACCGCCATTAATACGGACAAGACCATGTAATTGAGTTTCTTCATAATCTTCAAATGTTTAATTAATAGAAATCTTTAAATTGTGTTTTATAATTATTGCCATTCAGGGTGCAAAGATACCCTTAAATTTTTCAATTCAAAAAAATAATCTGCTGAAAATTCACAATAAAAAACTGCGCGTTTACACTTGGTAAGACTGGTTCGGTTTAGGCGAATTTTCACAATCCATATTAAGACACCCTTTCATCTGAATGTCACTATTAAAAATAAGATTTTTTAATCATTAGTCCGAATGTTATTCAACTTTCCATCCAACAGT
>JAHDHT010000191.1:0-4292 GCA_020631175.1 Chitinophagales bacterium | reverse complement strand
GTTTCTTCTATTTGATAACGGTAATTAGCAAACTCAGGAACAACTTCATCAATATCTGTTTCTGTATAGCGATAGACATTGTCAAAACTATAGGTCGGAAAACCCACTTTAAAACCCAGATACCAGGTATCACTAAAATTAAAAGCCGCTGAAAAACTAAACTCATCATATCCTCCGGCAGAACTAATCCGTTCCATCTGTTCCAGCGACACATCCGTCCCGGCTGCTTCAACAACATGGTATAGAGAACTATATTCAGTTGTTGTTCCTGCCAATGGGCGAACTACACCGGTGTTTAAAGACAAGGCAGCTGAAAATGGAAAGCTGTCAAATATTTCTGTAGTCGTTAATCCGTTTGCCTGCTCTAAAAAATAATCGATCAGACTATTATCAGCATTAATTCCACTATATAAGCGATTTTGATTGTAATTCGCCATTCGGTTATATCCAAAACCATAATTGATATTTCTCAAAGCTCTTTTATCACTGCGCCAGTTATGAAAAACTACTCCAAACTGAGAAAGCATTGGTGTAGCTTTAAATTCATCATCTGCGTTGCCCTGATAAGTTGCATCACTTATATTATAATGTAAACCCGGCGTGACGGTTATTTCTCCAGAACGAAACAAACCAATACCGGCAGGATTAGAGGAGGCTGTACTGAAATCAGCACCAAGAGCAGACATGGCACCGCCTACTGCGAGGCTTCTTGCTGTTGCTCCTTTTTGGATATCATTTAATCGAATCATTTCTTCCACACCCTGACTCATGATCAGGATGGATGGAAGGATGAATAATAAAATCAGATATATCTTCTTCATCGATGAATTTTTTCTACATATATAAATACAAAAAGACCGCCAAAAAGATGTCAATGTATTAAATAAAAAAGAGGTTGCCCAACGGACAACCTCTTTACTAAATGTGGTATTTCTTTATTAAGATCTCTTCGTTCTTGACGATCTTGACCTTGAAGGTGAAGTGCTCTTGTTTGAAGATCCACTTCTGCTTCTGATTGAACTCTTCGAGCGAGAACTATTACTTCTGTTAGAGTTATAGCTTCTTGACTTGTTTGAAGAATTCGGTCTTGAGATATTAAAGTTACTTTTTGACTTACTGCTGTTACTATTATAAGATCTCGACTTTGAAGGACGATTATTCTTTGGAGTAACATTGTACTTAGGCTTTGAAGGAGCCGTATTTGTGTTGTAAGATGGCTTGCTATTAGAAGGTCTTACAGTATTGTATGTTGGCTTCGTCGTTGAAGGCTTAACTGTATTAGTTGAAGGCTTCGTTGTCGAAGGTTTTACTGTATTGTATGTTGGCTTCGTCGTTGAAGGCTTAACCGTGTTATAGGTTGGCTTCGTTGTAGAAGGCTTAACCGTGTTATACTGCGGTCTGTTTGGCTGCACTGTAGTTGAAGAAGGTTTAACTGAAGATGAAGGTCTTCCTGTTGGTGCAGTTACAGATGTATTATGATTTGGTCTATGCGGAGAACTGTAGCTTGATGGCTTACCCGGTCTCGCTGTTACCTGATCATTTGTATTGCCTTTCACACCATTGCTGTTGCTGCCACCGTATGAACTAAGGCCTGCATTGCTGTTCGTGTTATTTGTTGTACCCGGTCTTACTGTTGTGTAAGAACCCGCTGTATTGATTGACTCGAAGTTACCATTGTAAGAACCATTTCCTCCTGAACCATAGCTCTGGCCACCTGAAGGGTTTGTTCCATAGTATCTTGTTCCGTAGTAATCGTCTACTGCATCAGCATATCCTACACAATATCCGTTGTTAAAGCCTTGATTGTAAGGATTGTTAAATCCAAATCCGGCATTCCAAGGGTTAACATTCCATGGGTTGTAAGCGTAAGGATTGTTCCATCCCCATCCTGCATTCCAAGGATTATTCCAACCCCATCCTGCGTTCCACGGGCTATTCCACTGATTACCCCATCCCCAGCTGTTACCCCAGCCAAATCCTACATTTACAAAAACTCTAGGTCTTGGGCTCCACCAGTTTCTGGCGTACCAAGGCTGGAAATAAATGTTTTGATTCCATGCAAAAGGAGAAGGATTGTAGTAATAAGCATTTGTGTAAAATGGTGAGAAGTAACTGAAACCGGCTACCGGTCTGTTAAATCTTCTGATTCTTGACTCATAGTAATAATCATCTTCAGTGTAATAATCACTATCGTCATTGTTGTAATAATTGTTCGTAACGTAAGTGTTGCCTTGTTCGTCGGTTTCGTATGTAGTGTAATCAGGTTCCTGATCTGAATAGTAATTGTCATTTGATGGACTGTAGTACAAATCATCAGATGACTGAGCATAAGTTGAAAGTGCAAATGCGCTTAAAACTGTGAAAATAAAAACCGAAATGTAATTTACACGCTTCATATAATTTATAATTCCTTTACTTTGCGACAGCCGTTTCATCAAAAGGTTTAAATGAATCGGCCGTTTTTTTAAAATTAACTTAAAAGTTTCAAAAACCACACCAATCTACAGCATGTCAAAGGAATTAACAAGCAGAAAAGAAGATTATTCAAAATGGTACAATGAACTGGTTATAAAAGCCGGTTTAGCTGAACATAGTGCCGTTCGGGGATGCATGGTAATCAAGCCTTACGGCTTCGCCATATGGGAAAAAATGAAGGCCGTTTTAGATGCCCGTTTCAAGGCTACAGGCCACGTAAACGCAGCGTTTCCGCTCTTTATACCCAAAAGTTTTTTAAGTAAAGAAGCAGATCACGTAGAAGGCTTTGCAAAAGAATGTGCTGTGGTTACGCACTACAGACTTAAAAATGCAGAAGATGGCTCAGGCGTGGTGGTTGATCCGGAAGCAAGACTAGAAGAAGAACTGATTGTAAGGCCTACTTCAGAAACAATCATCTGGAATACCTATAAAAACTGGATTCAAAGCTACAGAGACCTGCCAATTTTGATCAATCAGTGGGCAAATGTAGTTCGTTGGGAAATGCGTACCCGATTATTCCTTAGAACGGCTGAATTTTTCTGGCAGGAAGGACATACAGCACATGCGACATCAGAAGAAGCAAATGATGAAGCTTTATTGATGCTGAATGAATACGCAAACTTTATGGAGCAATACATGGCTGTTCCGGTGATCAAAGGTCGTAAAACAGAAAACGAGCGCTTTGCCGGCGCAGTTGAAACCTATACTACCGAATCTTTAATGCAGGATGGAAAAGCCCTTCAAATGGGTACTTCTCACTTTTTAGGACAAAATTTCGCAAAAGCATTTGATGTTCAGTTTCAGAAAAAAGATGGTGGACTAGATTATGTGTGGGCAACAAGCTGGGGCGTTTCTACCCGCCTGATGGGTGCTTTAATTATGGCGCATAGCGATGATGATGGATTAATTCTTCCTCCAAAACTTGCCCCTATTCAGGTAGGAATTGTTCCGATTTATAAAACAGATGAACAGGCTGCTGCTATCAATGAAAAAGTGGATGAAATTACGAAGGCTTTAGCTGCTGAAGGAATTACTACTAAATACGATGACGATGACAGCAAACGTCCGGGATTCAAATTTGCCCAATTTGAAATGCAAGGTGTTCCGGTTCGTTTAGGCTTGGGACCAAGAGATTTACAAAATGGCACTATTGAAGTTGCGAGAAGAGATACAAAAGAAAAGTCTTCTCAATCGCTGGATGGAATTGTAGATTACGTTAAAAATTTACTGGATGAAATTCAGGAAAATATTTACAACAGAGCCTTTGAACACAGAGCAGCTCATACCTCTACCGTTGATAATTATGAAGATTTTAAATCAGTAATAAAAGATAAAGGCGGTTTCGTAAAAGTGAAGTGGTGTGGCTCCAACGAACTGGAAGATAAAATTAAAGACGAAACAAAAGCAACCATTAGATGTATTTTAATGGATGATGAATCGGAAGGAAAATGTTTTTATTCCGGTGAAGCTGCTACCCAAACCGTATTATTTGCAAAAGCCTATTAAAAAATGAGTGATAAAGAAGATTTAACCGGCCTACCCTACATTGAAAATCTGTTAAAAGAAAAAGCCTGTACAAAACAGGAAATTTATCAGATGATGAAAGAAGTTTTTGATGAGTTCAAGGAACAATTAAGGGATATAGCCGAACACCTTAAGTCCACCGTTACAAAGAAAGATCACAAAGTCGAAATCAGTTATAAAGAAGAAGGAGCATTTGAAGCACATCTCAAATTTAGTGGCGATGTATTAATATTTACCATGCATTCAAACATATTCAGCTTTGATGAAAACCACCAGATTCACCAGACAAAATA
>JAHDHT010000190.1:4161-7216 GCA_020631175.1 Chitinophagales bacterium | reverse complement strand
ACCAAAAAATTGGTACCGCTTCAATAAGTATTCTAAGCTAATATTTTAACTATCGCATGATATACATCTTTCCAAAACCTGAACGATGCATTTGATCATCCAGAACTTGTAATTCACTATTGGTATATAAATCAAGCGACTGATTTTCATGTCTTGTAATAACGCGGTATAGATACACACCGTTACCCAATTGTCCGCCATACTGATCCGTTCCGTCCCATTTGTAATCAGTAATGTTTCTACCAATATGTAATTTGGTTAATTCCGTTTTGTCAATTTCACGAACCACCTTACCCGATAAAGTCATTATCTGAATTTTAAAGACATCAGGAATTTCAGAACCCGTTAATGTAAATACAAAAGAAGTAGAAGTACTGAACGGATTCGGATAATTTAATAAATTACTAACCATAGATTGATTAATTACTTCAAATCGAATTTTGTAATTAATATCTCCGGCGCGGTTACCCGCCATATCCGTTCCTCGAATATCTAATTGATAGGTTCCATCCTGAGGGAATGCACGCTTTAAAATAATCTCAGCTACATTTTCATTGGCAAGATTAGAAGCATCAGCAGGAATAAACTCAACATCACTACTGCCCTGATAAACAATCTCTTCAACAGTTCCATCAGGATAAGTTAAATCAATCTTAGCAATAACCGTATCATTCAAAGCCAAAAATTCGCTCTCATCTTTAATCTTAATTGAAATTTCAGGTTGAGCAGAAACGATATCTCCATCCAATATATGAATCCCATCAAACGTAACATCTACTAAAGGATTCACATTATCACCCTTAACAAAGAATGGAATTACAATTACATTATTAAAATTGAATTTCTCTCTCTGATAATATAAAGCATTAGACGCAGGGTTAACCGTTACCGTTAGATAATTTAATCCGCTAAACTGATCTGTATTAATGGTTGTTCCAATATTTTGAGAACCCCATGCAGGAAGCGGTGCCTCAACATCATTTACAATAAACTCAGAATTTTGATTCGGACCGGAAATCTGATAGGTTACCAAAATACTATCCGTATCATAATCGCTGATGTTTTCAAGAGACACACTAATATCAAGCATTTGCCCAAGGTTGATCGTATCACCAAAAAATTCATAATGCGCATCCGCGTTTAAAGCTAATTCAATTACACCATCATAATTTACTCTCCAATAGTTTAATTGAGGTGGTGTATTATTTACATTATCAGTACTCTCATGCTCCAGAATTAATTTAGGATGGAAACTTGCATTAACATTAGCTAATGAAGTATCCGGATTTGAAGTAGAGAATAAAAAGTCAATCTGATTATTAATTCTTACTCCGTAAACGTTTACTTTTAAATTGTCAACATTAGTCGAAGAAGGATCTAAACTATAATCACTGAAATGCATTTCATGCCATTCCTGAGCAGGTCCGATTTGAACAGATTCATATTTTCCTTCAATCCAGTTACCGTTAATGTCAATATCAAGTTCCAGTAATTCATCAGAAGAATTTGCAATATCTACTATAGTGTTAAACGTAGATACATTTTTCCTTCCTAATACTAAGAATGGAATATTATTCTGAATATTTCGAATCTGAGGCGCATTTAAATCATCAAACTGATCGTAAATAGCATCAAGGAAAGAGTAATAACTTGCATTCTGTTCTAAGTTATGATTCTCAATACTTTTAACTAATACATAATATCCATCCGGCACCTGATCCATAAAATCAGCAATACGCTGTAATCCTATCGGATTATCCGTATGGAAGTCAAAAGCATTTACATCTTCTGCACCACAATGGATATTTCCATAAAGACCTAATGCATTATCATCACAACATGGCGGTGAATCGAAACAATTAGGTGTATTCAAAGAAGTTAAATCAACATCGTTAATCAAACTTTGCTGTGGTAGAATAGTAGCCGGATTAAATACAGCTATCTGAACACCTCCGGCATATTGAGGACAGCCTCCAACACAAGACCAGTCAATTTCACGGATATTATTCAATGAAGTATAAATATCATTGAAAGTAATATCTGCGTTACCTCCAACAATACCCGCAGTAGAAGTAATATTCTTCACATTGTTCTGGTATTCATAATGACGTGTATTTTCATTCAACATCATATCGTTCGACTTTGTACCACGCTTATACTGGAAATAATGAGACTGATTCCAACCCATCGTTTCATTTGGTTCGTAAATGAAAGAACTGTTTCTCCAAATTAAACTATCTGAAGGACTTGATGGAGCTTTTGAAACACGCCAGTAAAAAACATTCGCTTCAAAGTTTTCAAAAAGGAAGTTTGTTCCTACAGGCCATTCCACAATTCCACCAGTGCTTGTTCCGATAAATTGATTTAATATAGGACTGTCAAACAATTCAGTTGTATCCATTTGGAATAAGTAATCCGTTTGGTCAAGAAGGGGAGAAGCTGTCGATGCGATTAATGTTATATCCGTAGTATTCATGATCGCATAGTCACATGGGAAAATTGGAACAATATTATCCGACGATACAAAAAGATCAACTACAGCAACATTATTATCTTCACAGATTTCAACGACATCATTATCATTGTCAATAGTCACCGTAATTTCATTCGCACCAAAACCATTTAAAGGATCAGTGAAAACTTTTAAGCTAACGGTATCTTTATAGGCAGTTGTACTGAATCTCTTTGTTGCTACCTCTTCAAAAGATCCATCCGGAAATAATCGTTCAACTAAAACGGTGAAACTATCGGTTACAACAGATCCTAAATTTGTCAATTCAACATTAACCGTAAAAGAATCAATCTGAGCTGAAACTAAAGCAGGCTCAAACCAAACATCCGCATTGGTTACTAAATATTCCGGAGAAGACGGAATGTTAACCGCAATAGCGGGATCACCCTGTAATACCATTTCTTCTGTCGTAATCTGAACGCCGACATTATTATTGAAAATGTCTCCAATAGTTTGATTTACACCTGTACCAATTGGATTGTCATAATTTTTATAAGCAATCTGTCGGTATAATTCTTCCGAATAAACATTTAATGCCGCAGG
>JAHDHT010000190.1:1949-4061 GCA_020631175.1 Chitinophagales bacterium | reverse complement strand
TTTTATAAGCAATCTGTCGGTATAATTCTTCCGAATAAACATTTAATGCCGCAGGGAAACCAAATTGTACTCCGGCTAAATAACCTATAGCCCCGGCGTTTGGTTCTAATACCCACTCCTCAGACATCGAAACAATATTGGTCTCTTTGTGAATATCTCCAACGAAACATGAATTCGATAAGATAAATGGATATTTACCAAAGTTATCGTAATCGCCGGCACTTCCCACATCAACTTCCCAGAACACACCGGAAGCGTGACCCCAGAAACAAATCAAATTCAATCCAACATCACTTAACAGTGAATCCATAATTACATCAGGCGGCTGCTGTAATGGGTCGGTATTATTTTTATAAAGCCTGAATACATTACCACCATATAAAGTATCCTCAATAATAGATTCATAGGTATCCAGATATCCATTAAATTCATTTTGCTGAGATAAATTATCTCCACCCGAAATATGTAAAACCTGCTTCGTCCATTCACGAGCTTCTTCAGTACAAGGAAGGATGTCATTATCTTCATAATCCTGAACCTTGTTCAGATAAAATCCGATTTGTTCCGGACGCTGAGCTGATATCCTTCCAACAGAAATATGAGGAACGTGGAGGGTATCATACCTTCCAAATTCTAAATCGGACGGTGTGTCTCCATATGTAGGAACCAGGTTATCCGTCCAGTTTGTAAAGCTATTTCTACACTTTGAATTTTTAACCGATTTACCAATTAAAAATAAATGTTCCGGTTGTTCTGTCCAGAAATCAGCAGCATACTCCATGAAGTTTTTAATAGCTAAAGGATGCTTACGTATACCATGCGCGAATTGGTCGTATAAAACTTCAACATCAGCAATAACTGCATCAAAGTTTCCACCGGCCGCAGACAAACGATAATTCTGATACAAATCAACATAATCAATTCCGGTATTTGGATCTTCCCTTAAAGTAGGATGTGTAACAATTACATAATCACCTTGCTCATCTAAATCGGTATAATCAATAAAGTTTCTGCGCTCAATATTTGTAATCGTCTCAATTTGATTTGAAGTATTCTGTGTAATGAATAATTCTCTAGTACCATTTACCTCAGGTAAATTAAATCTTGCCAGCGTTCCAACAATAGCACCGGTAACTCGCATTTGATTACTTATGTCATACATGATTGGCTCAACACCACCCATATTGAAATCCTGAATTTCTAAATAATCACTTTGATTTCCACTTGCTTCAATATTAAATTGAAAAGAACTCATATTATTAAAATCAAAATCACGCGGATAATCAACTGTAACATATGAGATTGCCTGACGATCAACCTGAGCTGTAAAGTTTAAAGCTGCAAATTGAAAGTTAGTTGTCGGAGTACTCAATCCTGTTAATGGAATATTATCAATATTATACTTTCTAACGGTATAACCCTCAAATCCATTAGGCGGACCGTCGTAGATATATTCTACACCATTTATTTTCAATTGGAAAGTGTGATCAGGAGAAAAGAAAAAGTCATCAGATAAACTAACAATCTTTACTTCCGCATCAGCAGCCGGGCCGGCAGGGTAGATGTTCGGAGTCGGAATTGCAATCTGTTTGATATTGTCAATTCCCGGAACACCTACCGCATAAGTATCACCAATAAATCCTTCCCCTTGTTCAAACTTAGAAAAGTAAACATTAACCCCACTAAAACGTTCACCCACACCGTTAGAATGTGATTGATTCGTATAGTAAACTGTTTTATGTGTAAAGTACTCTCTTGGAGAAGGAGGATTAACCAATTGGTTTGGAGTATCTTCAATTCGAAGGTTGTTACCCGTAGGGTCAACCGTTAGGAAGTAGGTTGCCGTATCTCCATATGAAAACTGACTCATAAATGTATGCAACTGATCTTCTGGGTCATCGAACATTTGAGTATCAAATGAACCATCTAACTTATCACCGAAAAACTCGATATAATCATTCGATCCGAAGGTACCGTCAGTAGTAACATAAATCGGAACTTCCTCTCCATCAAAATACATTTTAAAATTAGAACCGTTAAGCGGTACGTTATTCGCCGTTAAGGTACTGGTCGGAATTCGGAATAAGCCCTGCTTATTCACCTTTATTTTAT
>JAHDHT010000190.1:0-1849 GCA_020631175.1 Chitinophagales bacterium | reverse complement strand
GTTAAGGTACTGGTCGGAATTCGGAATAAGCCCTGCTTATTCACCTTTATTTTATAGTAAGTTTTACTTACATCAATCCATTCGTTGCCATATTGCTGAGCAAAAACAGCAGAAAAAGAAAGAAGAACAACTACAAATAGTAAACTTAATTTTTTCATTAGAATCCTGTTTTATTAGTTAGCAACTGAATTTTTATTGAAATCAAACATTAAACTGAATATAAGCGAATAAACGCCATCATTGCTGTCGCCAAAACGGCTTAAAGCCATATCAATCGTCAAATCAACGACTTTAAGGCCTAATCCTAAATTGGGTTGAACCAGAAAAGCCTCTTCACCCAAAGAATTTGTGGCCGTTTGCATATTATTTATACCCGCACGTAAAAAGATCATCTGATCATAATTCAACTCTACACCAAAATGTGGATCGAAACTTACCGGTGCAGGAATCAATACATTTCTTTTTCCATCTGTAGTAATATCAAGATTAGCCTCACCTAAAATGCTGAATTTCCCACCAAAATAGTAGGTATATGCAGCACCGGCGATAATTCTTGGAAAGGCGAATTCGGTAGAACTAGCCGGGATGTCATTGCCTGTAGCCGCCAGAATTTCTTTCTCTTCATCGGTAAAATTAAAAGACCAGGCATTGAAAGTAGTCGTGATATCCCGCAATTGAAGTCCAATCGTAAGATCATTAATATCATACTGCGCTCCAAGATCAATTCCAAAGCCAATAGCATTCGAAAAATTACCAACCTGACGATAAACAATCTTAGCACTCGCCCCGACACGCAAATTTTCAATGTTCTTCATACGCTGCGCATAAGAAAGAAACAAAGCATAATCGGCTGCAGAAAAGGTAGTTACAGCATCATAATCGACACTTCCATCCGGATTTACCAGATTTAAAGTATTTGGAATATCATCTACTCCCGTTCTAATGATACTGATTCCGATGGTGCGATTTCCGTCCGAAAGCGGCTTAGCAACAGATAAATAATCGTGCTTGGCGATGCCTGCGTATAGTTCAGCATGCATAATCGAAGGCTGCAGACCAGATTCAATAAGCGCCAATCCGGCCGGGTTCCAATAACCTGCATGCGTATTGTTGACCGATGCCACCACGGCATTACCCATGCCATAAGCCCGCGCTCCAACCCCGATATTCAGGAAGTCATTAACAAATTTTTGTGCTTGTGCACCATATCCTGCAGATAGCAAAATCAGCAGAATGACGAGTGATTTTTTCATAAACATTTACGTGTTGGTTGTGTGGTAGCTGTTTACTCTATAAGCGAAAATTTAACATTTGTTAAAAGACTACGCGTTAAACGCCTGTTTGATTTCATAAATTGCCCCAAAAGGTAAAAATTAACAGTTCGACACGACTTATATACAAGCAATAAACAAGCACCCACAAATATCCATGACCCCTTTGTCAATTATGGTGCCATTTCCCTGCAAAAATACATTAAATAGGTCGTAAAAAGTCCATTTTATCAGCCATATACGAGCTTTGTTGAAGTACGACAGCTTACATTTTAATCAATGAAGCAAACAAGTTGGTCTTAGCAGGCAACATCCTCACCCGCTCTCCATTGCAACGCGCCCATGCTTCAAGCACTTCAGCATGGTTTTGCTTAGTCTTCCCGCTGGTCAGCCGTCATCAAAACCTGCTTCAGGGCATTCATCATAGTCGGGTTTCCATTACGATCGGGGCTAGAGGAGGCCTTGGTCGAGCTCGATTGGTGGTACAAAATTCAAGTTCAAGTTCAAGTGTCAAATTCAAACTCAAACTCAAAAAATTCGATAATTGAGATCGACATCGACTGCGAGGCTCGAGGTGC
>JAHDHT010000189.1 GCA_020631175.1 Chitinophagales bacterium | reverse complement strand
CTGAAATTGCCGGGGAGGATTTAACCGCTTTTTCAAATGAAGAATGTGTGGCGACTCCTGCATTAATTTTTGTACCCAATGCTTTTGCTCCGGCTGGAATAAATAATGAATTTAAACCGGTATTGGTGAATGCCGACCCGACTAATTACCAAATGATCGTTATGAATCGATGGGGTGAAGTTCTATTCAGCACCGAAAATATCGATGAAGCCTGGGATGGATATGTTGGCGGAAGAATCGCTCCTGAAGGAGTCTATGCTTATTATTTTAAGTACACGAATTTCAACGGCACCGAGAAGGAAAAGAAAGGTACTGTTTTGTTGATGCGATAGTTGGCGAGGTGCGTGGGTTTTGGGTTCGAGGTTTAAAAATGTCCCGCTAACGGGCGAGAGCATATATGCTCGAGATGTAAATATATTTTCGAGGGGGATCCACCGCAGCGATCCAAGGGTGGAGTCCAGAGAAAATTCAAATGACAAACTCAAACTCAAATTCAAAATAGTCATGACCATCAATTCTCCCGAGCGCAGCCGAGGGAACTTCCGGTTTGCCAAACATGATCTTTCTCAAAAAGCGGAAGATTTACTTCGTCAAGCCTCAGTAAATGCCTCGACTCCGCTCGAAATAAGAAAACACACCCACTACCCCCACCGTCATATCGACAGCAAAGAGAGATCTTTACGTCTTTTAACAAAAATGTTTCTAACAAATTAATTGCTTTAACTTAACAAAAAAGATCTTTCGTTTCGCTAAGTATAACCTGCGGTTACTTTTGACATAAAAGAAATTCGATAACACCTCCCAGTAATGCTAAACCAATCCCCTTCAGCTATTGGAGCATTACAACCCTCCTCAAGGAGGGATTTTTCAAATTCAAATTCAAAAAATTTAGCGCAGAATATGCTTCGGATAAAACGAAATGCAAAACTGTCCCGCTAGCGGGACTGGATCCAGCGCAGCGATCCAAGGGTGGAGTTCAGAGAAAACTCAAATAACAAACTCAAATTCAAATTCAAAAAATTTAGCACAAGAAGTATCAAGCAAAACGATTAATAATAATGTCCCGCTGGCGGGTGAGAAAATATATTTTCGAGGGAGCATCTTTGATGCTGAGGGTGGAGTTCTCCCGAGCGCAGCCGAGGGAACTTCCGGTTCACCAAACATGATCTTTTTCAAAAAGCGGAAGATTTACTTCGTCAAGCCCAAGTAAATGCCTCGACTCCGCTCGAAATAAAAAAGTATATCCACTACCCACACCGTCACTCCCAACATAAAAATCACTCCCCAACTTAAACCTTAACAAAAAATTAAAAATAAATTCATATATTATAGTGTATGCATTAACCGTTAAATACTTTATCATGAAAATCTATCACTTTTTAATCGTATTTATTCTAATCGGATGCAGTTCTAACAAAATTAGCAAGAGTGCTAATTCCGATACCGTTCAAGAAATTTTTGATGAAAATAATTACATAATCGACAACACGAATAAGTGGAAAATAATGCAAGGAACTATTCCTGAAATAGAAGAATTAAAATTTGGTTTAGACAATTACAATGTCAACAAGTATAATATAAAATTTAGTGAAGAAGCAAATATTGATTTTGATCTATCGATGCGTTATTTAAAAGAAATTTTAAATTTTGATAATGAAGTTTATACACTCGAATTTATAGAAGACAAAAAAATAACTAATTCTAAAGAAGATACTTATAATCGAAAATTTCAATTAATATATAAAGGAGTTGAAGTAAACGAATATGAAGCTTGGTTTAAAATGCAAGGTAATCAGGTGTTAAAAATTGGTGGGAAATATGCCGCTCCGCCAAATTTTGAAGTAGGTAACCCTATTTCTGCAGAACAAGCAATAAAAATTGTAAAGAATTATGTGACAAATAAGTACAAATCAGATTCTACTATCATAACAATTACAATAAATGAAAACCAGCCAGTAGATAAATCGTTAGCACTATATTATTTAAAAAATAGATTTTATTATTCTTATATAGTTTCAACTACAACCTCCGAATATATTAAAAAACTAAACAACTATACCATGGGTTATAGTTTTAATTATTATGTTGATGCAAATTCTGGTAAAATTGTAGGCGCTACAAATAATTTGTTATATCAATTTCCAAAATGCTTTAAATGTCAAATTGATAATCAATCAATTGAAGTCGATAATTGTAATCAATTTTCAGCTTGTAATTCAATAGTATGAAGTAGTCAAACTGAAATCCAAGTATCTATACCATCTTATCAAAACTACATTTCATCGGATTGTTTTGAACTCACTTTAGACTTATGTTCAACAACTGGCACTATTCTGTTAAAGAATGAGATAGACAACATTTCTATAAAAAACATCTCGTTTAACCCAGACAGTCTTTTAAAATTTTGCGAATCTGATAGTGTTATTCATCAAAGTGTTGCACAAGGCCTTACAGCTTTTAAAGGTTTAAAGAACTCTATCGAATATTTCAATACATCATTAAATTTCAATGGTCTCAATAATAGTAGCACACCTGATCCAAATGACAAATTACCAATTGAAGCAAGAGTTAATTTTTTCAATAGTAATGCTTCCTATAATGCTGCTAGTAATAAATTTAGTTTTGGAGGCGGAGATTTATTAAATTATACAGCGAAGGTTGCCCCTAAAACAGTTTACCACGAATATACTCACGCCTTTCTAATTGAGAACATAGGTGTAAAGTATGGTGCAGTAGATACATTTGGTATATTTTATTCTGATGATGATGCAAACGCGAGAGCAATTCATGAAGCAATATCCGACATATATAGTGTAATAATAGATTTTCATCAAACAGATCATGTTAAATGGACTACAGATACCTTAAGTCACTACAATAGTACTTTAGATGTTAATCAATTTGATAGTAACAAAAATCATAGAAATTTTAAAAATCCATTTAGTTCGCAACCTGAGAATGGATCTATTTTTTATGAAGATGAAATTGATGGTATTTGGCAATCAAATTATCAAATAAATGGGGTGGCTTATAATAGATCTCAACTTCTAAATTATTGGTTTTATCTTCTCACTGAAGGTTCCGAACAAGAAATAAGAGGCATTCAAATTGGTGATGGTATTGGTATTCAAAAGTCTGAAAATATAATGAACCTCACAATTTTGAACTTAAAAAATAAAATTGAAAATGACAATAATCTTGAAGATGGACTAATTGATTTCATAGAATTTAGAAATGCAGCTTTAGAAGCTACTTCAAATTTTTACACAGGAGGAGATATATTATTATGTAGTCCGGAGTTCAGTAAAGTTTACAAAGCTTTTCAGGCTGTTGGTTTAATAACTGAAACATATGAAGAATTGGATTGCAATATCGTCTCCTTTGAAAATTCATTAGCTGACTGTCCTTCTGATTCAGTCTTTTGCACCGAGATGAGTGTTGATGATTGGGAAGTTACAATTGAAATGCCAGAACTTCAACAAGGTAATTATTATATACAATACTGGGTTGATTATAATGGGAATGAAATTTTTGAACATAATCAGACAAGTCTTGGCACGGATACAACTGAATATTCTGAGCTTTATACAACTCCACAAATTCAATGCAACTATAGTGGTGGCCATGAGTTAACTTTTACATCAATTCCAAGTGATGATGTAATGTTTCAAATCATAATTACTGATGTTTCTTCATTATTAGATTCAAATTGCGATATTACTAGTTTAGAGTTTTCAGATACTTTGAGTTTGCCTACCACAACATATTTGTTTGACTGTTGGACGGGATGTAGTCTTGCTACGGGTACTTTTGATCCTCCTTCTTGGGAACCAAACTCTGCAGGGGCTATTTCATTGTTTTCACCAGATACGATTTATATTTGTCCGGGTAACACTTTGTGTATAGATTATAATGCAGTTGCACAAAATGCAAATAGTCACTTAACAATGGGAATAAGTAATGATAATTTTTTAGAAATAGTTTATAGCAATGGAAGTGAAATTGAAGGCGAATTTTGTCAATCAATTTCATCTGAAGCCTTTGGTGAACAAATAGTAACGATAACAGCAACAGATAATAATTTTGGTAATGAGATTACGGTATCCAAGGATATTGTAATAAATATTGGATGTTCTCATAACCATGAATGCCCTGAATTTAATATTTTAGATAGCTTTAGTATTGATATTATAAATGGAGATTATTTCCATTGTAATACAACAGATTTGGCTTGTAGAGCAAAAATCAAAATCAATTTTGACAACGCAATTCATTTAGGGTATTATTGGGAATTAATTTACCATAGTAATAATTCGACTAGCGATTTAAATTCTGCAGTAACGGTAGCTACCGGATTTGATTCTTCTAATGTTTTAACTCATCTTTGTGGAGGTTACTATTCTTTAAGAATTGTTGATCCAAATACGGGATGTCCTTTTATACATGAGTTTCAGCTTAACCAGGCAAGTGCTCAACAATTTACTGGAACCATCGAGGAATAAAAGAATTAGAGATATTTCCAAATGTGTTTGATCAAAACGCAACAATAGAGTATATAGTTCCGGGAGATTCCGAAGTAACAATAAAAGTCCATGACACATCCGGTAACCCTGTCGCAAATGTAATTGATCGTGAATTTCGAACTGCAGGTAGTTATTCAAAAACATTAAATAGTGGAAACTTGACTCCTGGAGTTTATATTGTATCTTATGAGGTGTGTAATACACTAAAAGGTAAAATTGGTATTAAACAATAAAAAGCTATATGTATCGTAGGGTCGAATTAATTCGACCCTACGATTTTTCAAAATGCGCTTTCAATTTAGCAGCCTGCGTCTTATTTATCACTTTACCTAACTCATCCAAATCAGCATTTTTAATGGCCTTAAAAGATTTAAAATGCTGATATAATTTTTCAATTGACTTCGGGCCAATACCTTCAATATCACTCAACTCCGATTTTAAGGCACCGGTCGATCTTTTTTTGCGGTGAAAAGAAATCGCAAAACGATGCGCTTCATTTCTAATTTGCTGAATGACTTTTAAACTTGGAGATTTTTTTGAAATTAATAAGGGATAAGGATCATCCGGCACGAAAATTTCTTCCAGTCGTTTCGCTATTCCGGCGATAGCAATCTGGCCGTAAATTTCCAGTTTTTCCAATGCTTTTTTTCCGGCATTTAATTGTCCTTTTCCGCCATCAATTATAATTAATTGCGGTAATGATTCTCCTTCTTCAACTAAACGTTTATAACGACGATAAACCACTTCCTCCATACTCGCATAATCATCCGGGCCTTCAACGGTTTTAATATTGAAATGCCGATACTCTTGTTTACTTGGCTTACCATTTTTAAAAACCACCATCGAAGCTACGGGGAAGGCACCCTGAAAATTCGAGTTGTCAAAGCACTCAATATGAAAAGGTAATTCTTTTAATCGGAAATCACTTTTAATTTGTGCAACCACTTCCATCCCCTTTTTATTTCGACTCGTTTCTGCGTATTTTAAAATTTGCTGATTCCGATAATACTGCACATTCTTTTGTGCCAGTTCAAGCAGTTTTAATTTATCTCCCCGTTGCGGAATAGCCTGTCTTAATTCAGTGTCGCTTAATACTACTTCAAACGGAACAATTAAATCTTTATAATTACTCTTTAATAGTTCTCTTAATTTTAAAATGCCATAAGAAAGAATTTCTTCCTTGGTCTCATTTAATTTGGCCGTTAGCTCAACCAACTTCGTTTGAATAATACTTCCATTCGCAATTCGAAAACAATTAATATAATAACGCACATCATCCGAAGCCATCGCATAGACTTCTATATTATTCAATTTCGGATTTACAATTGTTGACTTCGATTGGTATTGTTGGAGCAGTTCTAATTTATATTTGAATTCATTCGCTTTTTCAAATTCATATTTTTCAGCGAATGCTTTCATCGCTTCTTTTAAATATTGAATTACATCAGAAAAATTACCTTTTAAGATATGCCTTAATTGAGCCATATTCGCATTGTACTGCTCTTCACTTTGCAAACCTTCACATGGCCCCAAACAATTACCCATATGAAATTCAAGACAAACTTTAAATTTCCCTTTATTAATATTTTCTTCGGTCAATTTAAAATTGCAAGTTCTTATTGGGAACAATTGTTTTAGTAGATCTAAAATCGTTTTTACTTTTCTTACGGAAGTATAAGGACCTAAATATTCAGAACCATCATTAATTATTTTACGAGTTAAAAAAACTCTTGGAAAACGTTCTTTTTTAATACAGATATAAGGATAAGTCTTATCATCTTTCAACTGAATGTTATACTTCGGTTGAAATTCTTTAATGATCGAATTTTCTAAAAGTAAAGCATCCTGTTCGGTTTCGACAATGGTAAACTCCAGTCGATCTGCTTTTTGAACTAATACTTTAATTCTGTAGTAATCGTATTTCTTTTTCAAAAAGTAAGAAGAAACACGCTTCTTTAAATTTTTTGCTTTACCGACGTACAACAACTGATTTTCTTCATCGATAAATCGATAAACACCCGGTTTGTCGGGCAGGTCGAGTTGTCTGTAATCTTCAACGGTCATTTAAAGCTGCATTAAGTATTGACTAAAGGAAAACATATTTTCTTCCTGTAATGTTCCGCACATTAACTGCAAGCCGAAAGGCATTTGATTTGTTTCGCTTTTAAATAAGGGTAAAGAAATTGCGCCAATTCCGGCAAGGTTTGCCTGAACGGTAAAAATATCGGATAAATACATTTCAATTGGGTCTTCTGATTTCTCACCTAATTTAAATGCAGTACCGATTGTGGTTGGTCCCAATATAAAATCAAAATCACTTAATATCTCTTTAGTTGCTTTTTCAATTAAGCGTCTTACTTTTTGCGCTTTAGTATAGTAAGCATCATAATAGCCGGCGGTTAAAATAAAATTGCCGATCATTATTCTTTTCTTCACTTCAGCACCAAAAGCTTCAGAACGGGATAAAACATAAGTCTCTTCCAGATCTGTGGCATTTGACGAACGGTAGCCATAATGGATGCCGTCGTATCGATTTAAATTGGAAGCCGCTTCAGCAGTGGTTAAAATATAATAAGTAGGTACAATTTGTTTTAAGTAAGGAAATGAAACCAGTTCAATTTGGTGTCCTTCATCTTTTAAACGTTCAAACAAATCTTCAAAGGCGGCCTTCACTTCCGAATCTAATGCTTCACTTTCAATGGCTT
>JAHDHT010000188.1:2899-7245 GCA_020631175.1 Chitinophagales bacterium | reverse complement strand
AACGGTGGAGATACCGGAGGAACATGGACAGATGCTTCCAATAATGTAGTTGCAAATGGAACCATAGATTTAAATGGTGTTTTTGCAGGACCGTGGACATATGCTGTCGGAACGGGAGACTGTGAAGATGTTGCGATAATTGATATTACTTTTTCTAGTGCACCATCACCGGGTATGAATAATACAGTTGATTTTTGTGGTGATGAAATAAGTGACTTCCAGGAAATGCTAAACACATTAAACGGGATACCTGATGTAAGTGGATCATGGGAAGATGCAAGTGGTAATTTTGTTGGAAATCAAACAACCTTTAATCCGGTAAGTACGGATGGAATTTACACTTACGTTGTCGGAATTCCTCCTTGTACAGAACAGGCAGAAGTAGTTTTAACTTTTTATCAGGAACCACAAATTGACCTTGGAACAATTGACCCTTCTTATTGTGGTGAGTTTGATATAGCGACTCAGTTTAATCCATCAGAAACAAATGGAGTTTCAGGAACCTTTGAGTTCTGGGACGGTGATCCTTCAGACCCAACAAGTATGCAGTTAATTACACCTGATGATTTACTCCTGGAAAATAACGGTAACCCTAACGTAAGTTTTTATGTTGTTTTTATTCCTGATGCACCAAATCCTTGTACGGTTGAGCAACAGGTGAATCTTGTAATTAATGTGGCACCTTCTTCAGGAGTTGGCACAACAATTTCCGGTTGTGAGGATGGAAGTGTAATTGATTTATTTTATGAATTAACAGGTGAGGCACCTTCAGGGAACTGGTATTTTGGCGATCCAAATGCAGGGGGTACATTAGTAACACCTCCACAAGTTGACGCTCTTGCAGTAAACAATGGCGACTATTATTACAATATAGTTTCAAATGGTTGTGAAAGTCAATCTATAATAACGGTAGACCTGCAGGATGAACCTGAAATAGAAATCCTTCCATTTTTATATTGCGAATCTTTTGATCTAAGTAACTTAACAGTTAACGAAATTTCAAATCCTTCCATCCCGGGTCAATGGGCAGTATTCGATGAAGATCCTTCTTTAGGCGGACCGATCGTCGATTTAACCGGTACAACAATAAATACAGATGGTACTTATTATATACAGTATCAGGGCGACGCTCCTAACAATTGCTTAGTGATCGAACCTATAACGTTTAACTTTATTGATTTACCGGATCCGGGAACGGATGGAACTGCAAATTTATGTGATGGAGATCCTTTTGTGAATTTAATTGATTACGTTGGTGGTACACCATCAGCAGCAGGGCAATGGATAGACCCTAACGGTGTGTATACCGGAGGAACCTTCACACCGGGTACAAGTCAGGATGGAGTTTATGTTTATGAATTTTTTGTAGGAGATGAATGTCCGATCTTAAGTTCAGAAGTTACCGTTACAACAAGTGAAGCTCCTTCTTTTGATACTCCATCAGAAATATGTAATGGAGCAAATACCAGCTACACCGTTACATTCCAGATAACAGGTGGCGATCCTTCCTCATATACAGTTAGTCCTGCAGGAAGTGGTACCATAGATGCATCAGGTGTGTTTACATCAAATCCAATTAATTCAGGCGATACATATAATTTTCAAATTGATGATGCGAATAACTGCGGACCAATAACGGTTAATGGCAGTTTCTCCTGTGACTGTATCACTGCAGTAGGAACCATGAGTGCTAATCCATCTAACATTTGTGTCGATGATCCTGCGAACACTACCCTTACCGTTACATATGATGCTTCAACAGAAGCTTTAGATGGAGACGATGTCGTTGAATTCTATGCCGTTACAGATCCGTTTGATCCAATAAACTCTATTGTTGAAGGCCCGCTTAATGGTCCTGAAATTAATTTTGACACCTACACCTATTCTACAGATGTTACCTATTACATCGTAGCCTTTGCCGGAACAGCAGACGCGAATGGAAACATCGACTTTTCAAATTATGATGGATGTCTCGATACTTCTCTTCCAACTCCGGTTGTTTTTAATGAAGTGCCAACAGCAACTTTATCTGGTGGTGGTACCGCATGTGCGGATGGTATGTCAACGATCGATATAGAAATTACATTAACCGGTCCCGGTCCATGGGATCTGGTATATAATAACGGTGTGACTGACGTCACTTTAAATGCAGTCGATCCTGCATTTAATCCGGTAAGTATTACTGCCGTTGTAGATGGAACTTATTCAATTATTAGTCTATCAAATGATAACTGCGTGGGAACAGACTTCAGCGGCTCTGCTACAGCAACATACAATGCACTACCTGCAGTTACTAATTCTTCTTTAGAAGTATGTGATGATGACCTTTCAGGTGATCAGGTATTTAATTTAACTACAGCCGAAATTCAAATTTATAATGATGTAAATCCCGCAGGCTTTACATGGTATGAAGATGTAGATCTGTTAAACAATATATCTGATCCTTCCAATTATTTATCAGGTCCTACTACAGTTTACGTTGAAGTTGAAGATAATGTAACGGGTTGTGTAGCGGTTGCAGAATTAGAATTATTATTAACTGCCGCTCCAACAACAAATGCAATTCCGGCTGATGAAGTTTGCCCGGGAGCAGATGATGGTTCTGTAACTATTCCAGTTCCTTCATCAGATTGTGTTATCGGAATTATAATAAACGGTAATCCTCAAAATTTAAGTCCTGATGTAAATAATAATGTTATAATAAATAACCTTGCACCGGATACTTATATGTTTACTTTGTCGTGTGGTACAGGCGTAAATATTTGTACAAGTGATTTGTCATTTACAATTAATGCAGCATCAACGGTTGAAACGCCAACGATTTCAAATATTGAAGTATGTGAAAATGGAAACACAGAACTCTTTCCAACCGGAACAGGAAATGGATTTAATTTTTATAATGATGCCGGCTTAACTACTTTATTAAATTCAGGTGTTTCATATGATCCGGCAACAATTGTTGGTCAAACGGATCAGGTATGGGTTACGCAAACCTTCCCGAATGGATGTGAAAGTGAAGGCGTTTTAGCTGAAGTAACTGTTTTAGATGGGCCAACTGTTGATGAAGATCAGTTAGTAAATTCGAACTGCAGCGCAGCAGATGGATCTATTTCAATTTTAATTAGTTACGGAAGCGGGAATTATGGCTTTATATGGACGGATGCGAATAATGTTCAAATCAGTACCAACCAGAATTTAACCAACATTGCAGCAGGATCTTACTCTGTTCAGGTGACCGATAATACGTCTACATGTGTAACAACCGCACAATTTACGATTTCAGATAATGGCGCTCAAACACTGACTGTCGGATCAACAACTAACAGTACCTGTAGCGACGCAAACGGTTCAGCTCAAGCCCCAACAGTTAATGGAGGCACAGGGCCTTTTGATTATTCATGGACAGATATAAATAATGTTGAAGTAGGTACAGACCCTAATTTAATTAATGTTGTGGCTGGTACCTATACGATAACCGTTACAGACCAGGCAACAAACTGTGTAGCTACAGCTACTGTTACAATTAGTGATGATGCAGCACCGACTTTAATACCGGGAACAACTGAAGACAGTAATTGTGCTCAGGCAGATGGAGTGGCAAATATGCCAACTGTAAACGGAGGCACAGGCCCATTTGATTATGAATGGACGGACAGTAATGGTGATGTTGTTGGAACGGATCCTGATTTGACGAATGTTATTGCCGGTACCTACTCCGTTTTAGTTACTGATCAAACTACTTTATGTGATGTTTCTGTTTCTGTAACTATAAATGATACTCCAGCTCATACCCTAACTGCAAGCCCAACAGTCAATTCAAATTGCGGAGCATCTGATGGAACTGCTATTGCTCCTTTAGTTAACGGAAGTGCCGGCCCATTTGATTATGAATGGACGGATTCCAATGGGGATGTCGTCGGCGTTAATGATGGTCTTACAGGAGTACCTGCCGGTACCTATACCGTTACGGTTACAGACTTGTCAAATAACTGTACAGCTTCAATCAATTATACGATTAGTGATAATGACGCTCAAACTTTAACGATTGGCGGAATTACAAACAGTAATTGCGGAGCTGCAGATGGAGCAGCTAATGCTCCGACAATAAGCGGCGGTACAGGTCCATTTGACTATGAATGGACGGATACAAATGGTGATGTCGTTGGAACTGGCCCTGATCTTACAAACGTTTCAGCCGGTACCTACACCGTCACTGTAATTGATCAGGCAACCAATTGTACCGCAAGTGAAATATATACGATTAATGATAATGATGCTCAGACTTTAACTGTAAATGGGACTACCAATAGCAATTGCGGGGCAGCCGATGGAGCAGCTAATGCTCC
>JAHDHT010000188.1:0-2799 GCA_020631175.1 Chitinophagales bacterium | reverse complement strand
GCCAATGGAGATGTAGTTGGAACAGATCCTGATTTAATAAATGCTTCAGCCGGTACTTATACCGTTACTGTTACGGATCAGTCTACGAACTGTTCCGTTTCTGAAGTCTATTCAATTTCAGATGATGGCGTTCCTGATCTTTTGCTTGACTCCGTAGTTGACGCAACTTGTGGCGATGCAAATGGTGAAATTAATGTAACAGATATCGGAACAGATTGGGATTATGTCTGGACGGATGTAAACGGTAACGAAGTTTATTCTTCAGGAACAGGTGCAAACCTTTCTCCTGTAATTGCCGGTACATATACTTTAACAGCAACGAACATAAATAACAACTGCATCGCAACGTTTAGCGAAACCATTGATAATATAGATGGACCATCAATTGATAATTCATCTGAAGAATGTAACGGCGCTTCAGAATATACAGTGATTGTTCAATTAACCGGAGGAGATATTAATACCTATACAGTCGATCCGGCAGGACAAGGATCATTCGATGCGTCAGGTGCTTTTACAAGTGATCCGATCACTTCCGGTTCGAATTATACATTTACATTCTCCGATGCTTCAGGATGTGAAACGACTGTTACAGGTATGGTAGATTGTTATACACCCTGCGTAACAGAAGTAGGAGCTTTAAATCCTTCCACCCAAACGGTTTGCCTTATAGCTCCGGATGAAATAGTCGATATTCAATATGATACAACAAGTGAATATTTGGATGGAAATGATGGAGTTGAATATTATGTTGTTTCTGATAATGTCGATCCATTAAATAATATTTTAGACGGACCAAATGCAGATCCGTTTGTAATGTACGATCCGGCATTTTTAAATACAGGTACAACTTTTTATGTAATTGCAGTAGCAGGAGATTTAGATGCTAATGGAAATGTAGATTTATCAGATCCTTGTTTGTCCATTTCAAATGCTGCAGCCTTTGTTTTTGAAAATGTACCGGAAGGTCAAATTTCAGGAGGTACAACAGTTTGTGCCGATGAAGGTCCGGTTACAATTACATTTACCTTCACAGGTGAAGCACCATTTGACTTTACATATAATGATGGATATGCGGATGTAATTATTTACAATCATCCTTCCGATACTTATACTTTAGATATTTTCACAACAACAACTATTTCTTTAAATGAAGTTACAGATGCAACTGATTGTACTGCCGAACTAACAGGCGTAAGTACCACCGTTACATTTAATACTTTACCTGAAGCGACTGATGCAAGTTTAAGTGCATGTGATGATGGTTCTGCTTCAATTGATTTTGATTTAACACAAGCGGAAGGATTAATATCTACGGATGGAACAATAGAATTCTTCCAGGATGTTTCTTTAAATATTCCAATTCCAGATCCAACTTTATGGGCTTCCGGTAATGGCGGAATTGTTTATGCTGAAGTAACCGATGCCAATGGATGTACAAATACAGCAGAGCTAACACTATTGATTTCCGATGAAGCAACAGTAGTCGCCATTCCTGTAGATCTTACTTGTGTGGAGGATGGAAGTGTCACCATTATCGCTGATTCACCCGATTGTACTGTTGAAGTTACCGATCCGAACGGTGTGACTACATCATATACGCCTGATGCATATGGTGAAGTTCAAATTGACGACCTTCCGCCTGGTGATTATGATGTAGATATGTCTTGTCCGGGTATCGGCGGCGGCGGCGGAACCGAACAAAAATTTGCCGAAGATTTTGGAAATGCCGCAAGTTGTGAGCAAAATGTATTAGCAGAAAACTTTGGTGCATGGACGGTTTCACAAACAGGAGCAAATGATGCTTATTCAAACGTATGGTTCGTAAGCAATACGGAAGCCGGTTTTACAGATGGAAATTGTGGGGATGGATGTTTAGGTAATGCAGGTCTTACAGACCGTAGCCTCCACGTTGGTAATGTTGCCGGTTCTCCGGCAGGTGCATTGTTCTGCCCGACAGGTGATTGTGGTGCAACCTATGACGCCTCCGTTGCCAGTGCAATCAGAGTTGAATCTCCTTCCTTTAATACCTTAGGATGTGACAATAATGTAAACCTGTCATTTGACTATATCCACTATGGTGAAGCCGGAAATGATTTCGCTTCGATTTATTATAGTTATGATGGAGGCGCAAGCTGGAATCCTTTATTAGTTCCAATACCGCAAACCATGTGCTGCGATGCAACAGGTGCATTAGTAGCATGCGATGATTTATTAGGATGCTTATTTGGCTGTCAGGGTCAATGGTCGAACTTTAATATTCCAATGGCACCTGATGCCGGTAACCAGGCTGATGTGAGAATTGCATTTGAATGGATAAATAACGGTGACAATAGCGGAAGTGACCCTTCCTTTGCGGTTGATAATATTTCTGTAGAAGCAGAATGTGATAATTCAGGGGCAACTTGTGATGCGAGTACTACCTTTACGATTAATGACGCACCAACAGTACCTACACCTAATTTAATTGATATTCAAATTTGCGAAGGAGATGTTTCAACTCCTATAAATCCAGATCCGAATATGGAATGGTATGAAGATATCGACTTAACCATTCCAGTAACTCCTCCAATTGACTTAAATGTAACCGTAGAAAATGATTCAATTATTGTTATTTATGCTATTGTTGTAGATCCGAATACCTCTTGTACAAGCCAGCCTGAGCCATGGTCTTTCACAATATTTAATGTTGATAATCAAACAGAAGATGTTACGCTATGTACCGGATCAGATTATACTTTACCTGATGGAACAGTATTAAGCAATGTACAAGAGAGTGATGAAGGTGCGTATACATCA
>JAHDHT010000187.1:4077-7270 GCA_020631175.1 Chitinophagales bacterium | reverse complement strand
CCGGCATTTTCAATATGTTGATAGGAAGCTAATATTCTTCCATCCAAAGTAGCTGGTATCTAATAAAATTTTAAACCTTATCTTTATACGGCTATAATTTTGGTGGGCATGATGAACATAAATAGAAAAATATTTTGGGATATAGATATATCTGAACTTAATGTTGAATTACACGCTCAATTTATTATAAAAAGAGTTATTCAACGCGGCTCTCTTGAAGATTGGATTGAAATAAAAAAGTTATATGGATTGAATTTTATAAAAGATGAAATCTTAAAAATTCGTGATTTAGATACAAAAACGCTGTCATTCTTTAGTAAGTACTTTGAAATTGATAAGAAAAAATTCAGATGCTACAATACAAAGCAATTCTTCCATCAACATTAGAATTATTAAAGAGGATCCAATCTGACGATACCTTTTCCAATTTTTACCTGGCCGGTGGAACTTCATTAGCATTACAAATTGGTCATCGTTTATCTATTGACCTTGACTTTTTTCAATATTCTGATGAACCGATTTATGATAAAATAGACCATCTAAAGAAGTTTGGTTCAATTAACGTAACCAATAAATCAAATCGAGTTCTGAATGTATTTATTGATGACTTAAAGGTCGATTTTATAAATTATTCATATCCATTTATTGATCAAATAATTGAAATAGATCAAATAAAACTCGTTGGATTAAAAGATATAGCAGCT
Source organism: Chitinophagales bacterium (assembly GCA_020631175.1). Taxonomy (GTDB): domain Bacteria; phylum Bacteroidota; class Bacteroidia; order Chitinophagales; family JAHDHT01; genus JAHDHT01. The sequence continues at coordinate 6,566 of JAHDHT010000187.1, read as the reverse complement.
ATGAAGTTAGCAGCCATTACCGGACGAGGCACAAAGAAAGATTTTATTGATCTTTATTTTTAACTAAACACATTTTCTCTAAAGGAAATGTTTTCGTTTTATAAAGAAAAGTACGATGATGGTTCTGAATTCCTTGTATTCAAAAGCTTGACATATTTTATGGATGCAGATATAGAGCCCACTCCAAAAATGTTTGATAATTTAATCTGGGAAGAAATAAAAAAAGAAATCATAAAACAAGTTCAAATTCATTTCCCCTAATTAAGCTTAAGTTTTATTCCGTCCAAACCAGCTTTTGACTCCAAAGCGCTTCATCACTTTGCAAGGTAACAATTATAATACCATTGCTAAAGCTATTGTCAGATGCTAAAACACGATTTACACTTCCGGCATTTTCAATATGTTGATAGGAAGCTAATATTCTTCCATCCAAAGTAGAAACAGTATAAGCAATCTCCTTTTGTGTTTCTAATGGAAAGTTGATTAATAAAGCATTATTCACTTGCGTGATAGAAGTCTGAGATAAAAATGAATCTTCAATTCCAACTACAGAATTAACAGAAATTTCTTCACATGTAATATCAGAACCTTGCGCATTACTAACCTCCAGACAAACGGTGTAGGTACCGTTATCAGTAAAGGTGTAATTCAGATCAGGATCAGTTGAAACAGAAACACCGGAAACTGTCCAGTTCCATGTTGTCGGTTGCCAGTTACTTTCATCTTCAAAATTATAGGTCGAACCGGAATCGAATGCTGTATCAAAATGAGCAGCAGGTCTTAAATCTACATCGAAAATCCATAAGCCGGTCTGCATGTCAGAAGCACAAATCTTTTCAGATTCAAAGTGCGGATAAACACCCCACATACCTCGATAAAAATTATCATTATCACCTAGGAAAGTATCATATTGAGCTACTTTTATCGGATTTGCAGGATCTTGCATATCGAAAATCTGTAAGCCATCATAATAGTAGGAAACAAAGATGTATTGATCACGAATGATCAAATTATGTGCAATTGAATTCGGTGTTATATCAGAACCAATTAATGAAACAACCTGAATATCGGTTGGATCACTAACATCAAAAATCTTTAATCGGGTGGCATGTGTTTCATCAGCAAGAACATAATAATTTCCATCCTCAGAAAGCCATCCACTATGATTATAGCCCTGTTCAGGATAATCAGTAATTGAACCTAAAACGGTATAATCATTCTCGCCAAATTCAACGATAAACAAACCTTGATTTGCCTGATTTAAATATCCAATATTATCTCTAACATAGATATCATGTACATAACCACCATTGTAATTATATTTTAACTGTGGACTGGAAGGATCGGAAATATCGATTACCATTACATCTTCTGAACCCGTATCCAAAGAAGTCGCACCTACAGCATATAGAACTGCATGGGCTGTGTCAACAAAAATATTATGCGCTCTGGTCAAGAGTTCATTCGAATCATAAACGATTGGAGCTGAATTTGGTAAATCACGCATATCAATTACCTGCATTGTACTTTGACCTGTGCCTTCATCGCAAACGGTATATAAAAATCCCGCATGATCATGAAAATCACGGTGCACAGCAGCATCTTCTGGCCATGCTGCTTCTACAAATTGTACTTCATTGATATTAGCAGGATCTGAAATATCGATAAAATGTGTACCTAAATATGAACCACAAATGGCATATTCTTTACCATCAATCACAACTCCCCAAACATCATTATAGGTGTTACCAACCCAATTTGATCCATCCGGAAAAGGAATAGTAGGATCACTCCATGTATAAACTAAATCTACATTTTCCTGAAACTGTGCTTGTAAACCAAGTGCTATAAATGCACTGAAAATCAAAGTAAAAATTGCTCTCATGAATCTAAAATACGATGAATTGCTCAATAATGAGGCGTGACTGCTGACAATTTAGATTTTATTAAGTTTTCAGTAATACGTCTTATGTGACGAAAACTCTCAGCAAGCAAAAAAAGCAACACTAAAAATCAAAACTCAAGCACCAGACCAATAGTGGGTAAAGGCATTCCAGATGCAGGATCAATTTCTTTCAAAGCATAGCGCTGCTCATTTAAAGGTGCATTCGGATTCACAACAACCCCTCCGCCTATCGGCGAATTATTTGCATCCAAAGGTCGATCTAAAATTAAAGTCGGAGTGCTGATAACATTTCCATTTACATTCTGAATGTCTAAATATAAATTCAAACTCAATGCATTAAAAAACCATTTTTTATCAATTCGGACATCAACGGAATTCACTGCATCGCCACGCAAGGTATTTAATTGATCAAAATCTCTTTGTGCGGCATTACTTACATCCCAATTCAAAACCAGATCAGAATCTTCACTAAATGGAGTAACCGGTAAACCACTTTGAAAACGGTAAGCCAATCCGACTTCCACATCCTTAAAAAATCCATTTTCAAATTTCTTTCCTAATGTAAGGTTTGCGATATGTCGGG
>JAHDHT010000187.1:0-3977 GCA_020631175.1 Chitinophagales bacterium | reverse complement strand
TTAAAAAATCCATTTTCAAATTTCTTTCCTAATGTAAGGTTTGCGATATGTCGGGCATCCCAGGAAGAAGGGATGTAATTCAGATTTTTATCTTCAAATTCAGACCATCCTAAAGTATAACTCGCAATTCCGAAAAAGCCTTTATACAATCGTTGTTGTGCTAAAAATTCCACCCCATAAGAACGACCATTCGAACGACTTACAGCCGGCTCATTTCCAACTACTCCAAAATCAGCCCCCAAATTAGCTAGGGTAATACTGTCTCTTAGTAAAAATGGCGCATTCTGATATCCTTTATAATAACCTTCAACGGTGAACTTAGTGGCTGTTGATGTATTCCATTCAATTCCGGCAACCACCTGATTGTTCGATAAATAAGTAATATCATTTTCGCGATTAACAAAAATACCTTCATCCTGATAACCAAGAATTGTATAAGGAGGCAATTGGAAATAACGACCCATATTAAAATTCAAAATGAATTTATCGGTCAGACTATAGGCTGCAGAAAAACGCGGACTAAATTGTTCGAATGGATTATTCATATCATCCGAATAATTATTGGCATCCACCCGCATACCCAGAGAAAGAATTAAACGATCTTCCAACAAGCGACGACTTACCTGTCCGAATGCACCGTATTTATGCATATCAAAAGCCGATTCAAAATCGATAGTAACCGGAGCACCCTGAATAAATACTCGATTAAATGTTGAGTTATTATATCGGGCGAATTCATAATTTACTCCGTAGTTAATTTTATAATCCCCCGTTCGCCAGGTATGTTCCGCTCTGAATTTATTTTCGATTTCCTGAGAAACATAATTTAATAATAAATTATCCTCAGAACTTTCATCATTATTTTGATACTTAATACTTTCATTATTCAGCATATTTCTACTTAAAACGAACGTAAAATATCCACTCTCCTGAAAATGCTTAAAGACAATTCCATTTGTATAATTCCATTGAGGCGTAATCGGAACAGAATTTAAAACAAACTGCTGCTCTTCTGTTTCATTCGATTCAAGATTTAATCGGAAATTATCAATTGCACCTAATCCAATAAAACTCAATTCATTTTTCTGATTAAAACGATGCTTCACTTTTATTTGGAAATCATTAAAGGTTGGAAGGATGGGCAAGTCTAATAATTCAAAAAGAAATTGCAAATAACTTTGTCTTGCTGAGACCAAAAAATTAGTCTTCGAACCTACGGGACCTTCGAGCGTCAAATTTAAATCGCTGCTTCCAACTGTAAATGAACCACCCAAACGATCTGTTCTTCCTTCCTTCAGTTTAAATCCGAAAACCGAACTCAAGGTATTGCCTCTGTTCGCCGGAAAAGCGCCGGAATAAAAATCTACTTCACGAATAAAATTTACATTAATCATTCCTGCCGGTCCACCACTTGAACCCTGAGTTGCGAAGTGATTAATATTAGGCACTTCAACTTCATCTAAATAAAAACGATTTTCATTTGGAGCACCACCGCGAATAATTAAATCATTTCTAAAATTCGCAGAAGAGGTTACGCCGGGTAAGGTCTGTACCACCAATGAAATGTCTCTTCCTCCACCCGGATTCCGCATAATTTCTGAAGCGCCAATTGTTCGTAAGGAAACCGGACTTTCTTCTGTCTTTTTAAATGGCGAGGCTTTAATCACCACTTCATCTAAGCCCAAACTTGACTCTGACATTTGAATATTCAAAATCGTAGGCTTATTGTTAAATACCTGTACTTCCGGAATAATGACTTCATCGAAACCTAAAAAGGTAGCTTTAACGGTATAAAGATCAGGTTTCAAACCGTTGATTTCAAAATTTCCATCCAGATCAGAACTTGTTCCGGTGGTGGTTCCATCCAGAAAAACATTTGCAAATGGAATTGGCTCATTGTTTAAAGCATTGGTAACAGTACCCTGAATAATGCCATTTTGAGCGTGTAAAACACCAAAACAAAGCGCGAATAAAAGTGTAAACAGACTTTTCATATGTCAAGCTTTAACAACTCAACAAGTGAAAAGGTTAAACAAAAAGCTCAATAATTACTAAGAAAATTTCTAACCCTCAAATTGCAACTTAAACATAATGGTTCGGCTAAACAGCTTATCCAATACATTACTGAATTGCAATTGCTCGGTAGGTACATGAAGATTCGGTATGCCCTGAGAAATCGAGACCTCCGGAGCAAGAATAAACATAGGGAAGAAAAATTGCACTCCTAATCCATAATCGATGGTATAATCGAAACGACCCAGCTTCACAATATCAAATGCCTTCCGTTTTTTACTGTTCGATGCAAGATCATAATCTAAACGCGGACCGCCTAAGACATAAAAACGGAAGTTGTTATAACGATCGCTTTTAAACTTCAGACTCAATGGAAACTGTAACAACACAGATTCAATTTCTTTATTGACCATCAGTTCATTAATCTGCTGATATTCTAATCGGCGTGTCGAAAAAGCAACACCCGGTACAAACCGTAAATCAAAATGCTTATTTAATCTTAAGTTAGACACGATACCCAGGTTAAATCCCGGACCTTTCGGTGAATTGACTACCAAAATGCTATCGTGATTCAGAAAATCCTGAGAGTGTTCAATGCGGAAATTACTATTATTGAAGCCCATCATCACACCGAAATAGACTTTCTTATTATCGTGATCGGCACGATTCATTTGAGCTGAAGCCAGTGTCGGCAACAACAAAAAGCATAACAAAAAAAGTAAGGCATTTACTTTATACCCGTGTAGATCGAACTTATACCAAATGTTTGAGGAATCCATTGCGTTTCTTTAAATCCTGTGTTACGTAAAATTTCTACAAACTGATCTCCCTCCGGGAAGTGTTTAACTGATTCAGGTAAATAGGTGTAGGCTCGATCATCCTTTGAAAAAACCTTGCCAATTACCGGTAAAATAAATTTAAAATAGAAATTAAAGATCTGTTTCACAGGGAAAACTTTCGGCTTCGAAAACTCCAAAACCACGAATTTAGCTCCCGGTTTTAAAACACGATGAATCTCAGCAATTCCCTTTTCCAGATGTTCAAAATTTCTGACTCCATAAGCAACGGTAGCAGCATCGAAGGTATTGTCATCAAAGCTCAGATTTTCACTGTCTTCCTGATATAATTGAATAATATCCTGCTCATGACGTTTCTTAATCTTCTTGCGACCGATCTCAAGCATATTATTCGAAATATCGATACCGATAATCTGATCCGGCTCTAAACTAAGCGCTTCCAGGGCAAAATCAGCCGTGCCGGTAGCAATATCCAGCATCTTTTTAGGCTGCAATTCCTTCAACTGCGCAATCGCTTGCTTACGCCAGATAATATCGATCCCAAGCGACAAAATACGATTCAAAAAGTCGTAATTATGCGCCACATTGTCGAACATTTCTTCAATCTGCTCCCTCTTCGAAGCCTCCGATTCATATGGTTTTATCACTTCACTCAAAGCGGAAAATTTTGGCAAAGATACACCGCATCTTTGATTTAGTTGATAAACACGCAAGTTTATGTATTAGTTTAAAAAAGGGGCGGAAATGATGAGGGCGCTTGCCTTACTTTGAGGCTTAAAAGATCTATCACTTTAATGGGATACTCTGTTAAATCAAAAAACTTCATCTTAAAAGGCGGCACCGGGCTTTCCGCTTGTACGCATGCCACTTTCAAAGTTTGAAGATTGGTCGCATCTTGTTTTCCTTCGTCAACCTGCGCTGCTCCATCTTCAATACTTTTCAATCGGCAAGGGTATCGCTTCAATCCCTAGCGCGGGCGTTGTACTTAGTAGCGCGGTATTTGGTAGCGCAGTACTTGGTAGTCATAACCTTTCAAACTTAAATATCAAGTTCAAACTCAAATTCAAAAGACAGAATTCTCTCGAGCGAAGTCGAGAGAACTTGCGGTTTGAAAAGTATTAAGAAACTAGAATAAGGTGATGCATATAAGTGCGAAAGATTTACTTC
>JAHDHT010000186.1:4446-7273 GCA_020631175.1 Chitinophagales bacterium | reverse complement strand
CAGAAAAACAAAAAGGTATTCCAATTATTTACGGAGATGCCACTCAGGAACACATTTTACATTTAGCCGGAATTCATAAAGCAAGAGTGGTTGTAATCGCTATTTCTGATCCTAAAGCCACCAAGGTAATGATTAAAAGTATTCGTTCTGTAAACCAAACTTTACATCTGATTGTAAGAACACGCTACATAAAAGAAATTCCTGAACTGATTGCCTTGGGCGCTAATGATGTTATTCCTGAAGAATTCGAAACTTCAATCGAAATTTTTGCGAGAACCTTACACAATTTCTTAGTGCCTGAAGATGACATTCAATATTTAATTGATTCTACAAGAGAAAATAATTACGGATTATTTCAAAATAAAAATCAAAGCAAACGAACACTTTGGCCTTTAAATTATCCGGAAATAAATATTAGCTGTTTGAAAGTAAAAACCGATAATGGAAGTATTATCGGTCAAAGCTTAGCTACATTAGATTTACGAAATAAATACGCTATAAATATTCTCGCAATTGTACGTAATGAAAAGATGATTACGAATATTGAACCCAATGAAAAAATTTATCAAAGAGATTTACTCTACTTGACCGGCAATCAGGCAGACATCCTTGAATTTAAAAAATCAATAAGTTAAAAGAAACCTTTAAATTTAAAGACATTCAAATTAAGACTAATAAGTAATTTATTGACTTTAAATGCATTCAGTTCAAAAAAAAGACCACCATTTCCCGGTAGCCTTTTCAATTGGTTGATTATTTCTTTAATATACTAAAAATTATTAGCAATATTTATCTGCACAGCAAGAACTTGCAAATGCATCAGGCTTCGCTTTAAATGCAAAACCCATACTTAAAATATAACCCATTGCTTCATTTAATGCAGGATTAGATGGGAATTGCGGATTCGTATTAATATCCGCATGTACTTCAAGATCGATATTGTATTTGTCTAATAAATCACATAAGTGATAAGCGATTTCAATCGACTTCGTTACTTCTGCCAATAAACGTTCTTTCAATGAATAAGGAATTAAAGAAGTGTCATTATGAATATACATAAAACCGCCTCGCTTCTCCCTTAAAAATACAATTACCGTAGCAAACTCGGTTTGCTTACTTCTAACCTGAGAATCAGAACCAATACAAACTTTTAATTTGTTACCGGCCGCAATTTCTCTTTTAATGGTTGCTTCAACAGCATCTTTGATCGGTAATTCGACCTGTTCACCGTTGAATTTTCTCCAATTTTCCATTGGTCTAAAATTTAATCTGTTTCTAAAATAAAAGGATCATTGACACATCAGTCCCAATTTTATCCACAGGAAACACATAAACTTTAACGTTAAACGCTACTTATAAATTCAATTATCCGGTAAAACAAGCCAATTTTAACATCTTGAGATTAAAGGAAACCAATTGTTCACTTTACCTTAACAATACAATTAATTCAATCACAATGCAGCTATCCGCTAAAAAAGATCAACAAAATTTGCGGCATCCTTCAATAGATATTCTAAGAGGATGGATCATCATTTGGATGGCATTAGACCATTGTAGCGGCATGATTGGAAGAATGCATTTCATGGAAATGTGGGGCGTTCCATTTAAAGGCTATCCTGATCTTGCCTGGTGGTTTACCCGTTTTATAAGTCATCTGTGCGCGCCCGGTTTTTTCTTTTTAATGGGCATGAGTATATTTTTCTTTGCCCATAAAAGCTTGTCTAATGGAAAAAATTATCGCAATATATTTATCTATTTCCTGAAGCGGGCAGGATTAATTATCGGCTTAATGTATTTTCTTGAATTTCCGGCATGGGGTCTCAGTGGTATTTCGAATCAAATTCAAGACTCGGGAGGATTTAATTTACCGGGTGATTATACAGGCGGGTTTCTATTACCCTCAACCGTTCTTTATGGTTTAGCTTCTTGTATGGTTTTGGGTGGATGGTTGTTTCGTTTAAAAAATTACGTTTTACTCGCACTAAGCATTATCTGCATTTCCGCAAGTCACTTAATAATTGGACAAATGGAAAATATTGAGCAGTTTAATCCATTTTTGATTGCAACATTTGTACCGGGAGCAACAAAAGGAATTATGACCCTATACCCTACCGTTCCATGGTTGTCAGTTTGTCTGCTTGGTATCATCTGGGCGAGATTAATGAAATCAAATCCAGATAAAATATATCAATGGTCATTAATTAGCGGGATAGCATTTGTAATAATTGCCGTAATATTAAGATGGAACAAAATCTTGAACATCCATTTTAACGAATATTCTGGTTTTATTGATTTTTTTACAATCAATAAATACCCTCCATCATTGGTATTTATTCTAATCACCTGCGGTATCAATTTTATTTTCTTATTTCTATTTAATCGAATAGAAAATAATTCAATGATAAAGCCGCTTAAAATCTTCGGAGCAACAGCCATGTTTTTCTATATAGTACATTTATGGCTTTTTGGATTGTTGAGTTTTTTCTTCCCTACCGGCACCAAAATTTACTGGATGTATCTTGTTTGGCTGCTTGCATTATTCCCCTTATTTTATATGTGTAAATCCTATTTAAAATTTAAGAAAAGTAAAGATTCAGATAGTATCTGGCGAATGATTTAAAATGCGTCTACATCAAAAAGAAAATAAAATATTCAGAAAGGCAATTGTCGATGCCGGTTTCGAAGAAAGTGATTTTTTATTTTCAAAGAAAAGTGGTTGGTTGTCGATTACATATTTGAAAGATAAATCGTATTTATTCAAATATCACCGAAAAGATGAAACGATTTTGAATGATCAATTGCAATGGGAAAAGAAAACAAGTTACTT
>JAHDHT010000186.1:0-4346 GCA_020631175.1 Chitinophagales bacterium | reverse complement strand
AAGATGAAACGATTTTGAATGATCAATTGCAATGGGAAAAGAAAACAAGTTACTTATGCAAGGAAGGGAAACTTACTGATGTGTTTGCTAGTTTAGAAGAGGTAGGCAAAAAATTCCAATCTTTTTTAACTAAACTAACATTGGATGACAACTAATAAATATACGCACAGAATACTCCATACTGTTTTAGGTAAAGTTGAATACTGTTCATACGGAAGCGGCAAACCGGTTCTTTTTTTTCATGGCGGTCATTCAAACTGCCATGAAGATTTATTTACCAGAGGTTATAACTTAAACAAATACCAGTTAATCATCCCAAGCCGACCCGGATATGGACAAACAAGTTTTAAAAATCTAGAAAGTCCGGAAAGAACTGCTGATCTGTTTTATGCTTTGTATTCAGCATTAAATCTTAAAAAAGTAATTATTGTTGGCATATCTGCCGGTGGTACTTCAGCTATTTCATTTGCTTCTAAATATCCAAAAGCAACTTCGAAACTAGTTTTGATTTCTGCGGTAAGTAAAAGGTGGATGACTTCGAAAGATGCGAATTATAAAAAAGGAAGTAAACTCTTCCATCCAAAAATGGAAGCTTTATCATGGGCCGGGTTCCGACTAGGTTTTAAGCTTGTACCAAATTTGATGACTAAAACTTTGTTTGAAGAATTATCGACAAAGAAAGCGGAAACTAATTTTACGGAAGATGAAATTAGTACTATCAAAGAAATGAGTTTCAAACAAAGATCCGGACATGGATTCATATTAGATTTAGAACATGATATAAATCCTGATGTTTTAGAGAAGGTAAAGTGCAAGACTTTAATAATGCATAGCGAAAACGACAATGCTGTTGCTCCGGAAATGGCGCATCATGCAAATCAGCATATTGAGAAAAGTGCATTGAAAACATATGATAATAAATGGGGGCATTTGCTTTGGGTAGGTGAAGAAGCAAGTTTATGTATAAATGACCTTATGGAATTTATATAGTTTTTGACAATAAAAAAGACAGACTTGACTAAGTTATGATGTTAAAGTCGAATTCAAGTGCAAGTGCAAGTGTCAAACTCAAATTCAAATGCTTAGCTGGGAATGTGGTGCTTAATGCGTCAAGCGAGAGACGAGACCGGCTTCGCCTGCGAGAGACGGGACAATTTCAATTTTCAAATCTCAAATCAATTCAGAATTCCCAAATTCAGCACACAGGATGACTTTCGAGCAACAAAAACACTCCACCTAGCCGGGATTGTAATGGAAACCCGTACCTTTTGAATGCCCTGAAGCAATGGCTGATGAAGGCTGACCGGCGGGAAGACAAGGCAGCCATATGCTGAAGTGCTTGAAAAAGGAGCGCGTTGCAATGGAAAGCCCGCGAGGATGTTGTTCGAAAGCAGTATATTTATGCTTCAAAAAAAGATAGAAAGACTATCTTTCAACCGAAAAATTTGATTATCTTTGTCCTCCAAAATTAAATTAAGATGAAAAAAGATATCCATCCAAAAGAGTACAGATTTGTAGTGTTCAAGGATTTCTCCTGTGATCACGCCTTTTTGACCAAGTCTGCTGCACCATCTAAAGAAACGATTGTTTGGGAAGATGGTAAGGAGTATCCTTTGGTTAAACTGGAGATATCAAATATGTCTCATCCGTATTTCACTGGTAAAATGAAATTTGTTGATACCGCAGGTCGTATCGAGAAATTCAACAAGAAATACAAACGAAAGAAGTAAAATTGAAAAAACCTTTTATACCAAAACCTTCCCAACGGAAGGTTTTTTTATTTTTACCCGGTGATTCCACAGGCCATTATACTTTTTGACGATGCGCAAAGCGCTCATCTGAAACCGCTTACCTTCTGCCGACCCGCTGCTGCACTGCAAAGCGGACCGCTCACAGCAGCTGCATACTGGCAAAAAATATCCAATTTACCGATCGGCTATCATTGCGATGTAAGCCTTTCAAAGCTTTTCCCCTCAACAGAAAAAGCCGAATCTTATATTCACATAAATGGTCGGGCTCTTGCGGGCAAAAAACTTTGGGAACAAATTGAAAAGCTTCAAATCAATCAAAAGCTGATTTATCAAGAAACGCTTATTGCCTATAGATCACAATTGGCAGAAACTGTCGAAAACATAGACTTTGAAACAATAGAAAGCGATCAAGAAATTCAGCTGCTTAAACGCCCGGCTGATCTCTTTCGTCATTGCGCCTCCCGGATACAAACGCAATTGCATTTATTCAGCGGCTACGAACATCCGCAAGACGACGGATATAACCGCTTCAAACAAGCCGATCAAATCTTCGTTCACCCAACAGCAGATCTTTCCGGAGTTATAATCAATGCCTCCGATGGGCCTGTGATTATAGATGAAGGCGCGAAATTATTAGAAGGCACATTAGTTAAAGGTCCGACGTACATTGGCAAACATGCGGTCATCAAAATGGGTGCTAAAATATATGGCTCAACAATTATCAGCGATCATTGTAAAGTCGGTGGCGAAATCAGCAATGTCGTTTTTCATCCTTGCTCCAATAAAGGGCATGATGGATATCTGGGCAATAGTGTGATTGGCTCCTGGTGCAATCTTGGTGCCGATACGAATTGTTCGAACCTTAAGAATAACTACAGTGAGGTCAAAACATGGAATTATGCCACCGATCAGTATGAAAATTCCGGCACTATCTTTCACGGCCTCATTATGGGCGACCACAGTAAATGTTCAATTAATACCATGTTCAATACAGGCACAGTTGTCGGTATTTTCGCTAATATTTTCGGAGCTGGTTTCCCATCGAAATTTGTTCCCTCTTATTCCTGGGGCTCAGACGATACTTACGATTTCGAGAAAGCAATAGAAGTCGCTAAAACCGTAATGGCAAGACGAAAAGTAGAACTCAAACAAGAAGAAATCGAATTATTAAAACACATTTATAACCTAACAGAGAAATACCGAAAAAGCTAATATGAGAAAAAAGATTATTGCCGGAAACTGGAAAATGAACATGGTGAAAGCTGAAGCGATTACACTTACGCAAGGCATTGCAAACTTTGCCTTAAGCACCGATTTACCAGAAGCCTTAACTATAGTGGTAAGCCCTGTTTATCCCTATTTAGACCTTGTCAACAACCACATCCCTTCAGTAAATGATTGCCATTTATACCTTTCTGCACAAGATTGTTCAGCACATGAAAAAGGCGCACATACAGGTGAAGTGAGTCCAATCATGTTAAAAGATATCGGCTGTCATTATGTGATTTTAGGGCATTCTGAACGAAGAGCTCAACATCAGGAATCTGCTGATTTGCTCGCGCAAAAAGTGGGTTTAGCATTAGACAGCGGACTGCAAATTATTTTTTGTTGCGGTGAGCAGTTAGATGAACGAAAAGCAGGAAATCAAAATGAAATAGTTATCGACCAGATCAAAGGAAGTTTGGGCGAACTGAGCACTGATGACTGGGCTAACATTGTAATCGCTTACGAACCGGTTTGGGCAATCGGAACCGGCGAAACAGCCAGTCCTGAACAAGCAAACGATATGCATAAAGCGATCCGATCTTTTGTAGCGGATCATTTAGATCAAAGGGCAGCTGATCAATTAAGCATTTTATATGGCGGGTCGGTAAAGCCGGCAAATGCAGCTGATTTATTTGCTTGTTCGGATATAGATGGAGCATTGATCGGGGGCGCTTCATTGAAAACCGATAGTTTTACCGCCATTACACAGGCCATGATTGAGCAAATCGCCAATGTTTAAAGAAATAAAATTACAACCGCTCACTGAAGAACAGCAGGAAATTCTGATTGCGCTCTTAGCTTCGGAAGGATATGATTCTTTCCATCAGGAAGAAGATCACCTGCTTGCTTATATCCTCAATGATCAATATGAGGCCGATCAGTTAGACCAAGTTTTAAAGGGTTTAGGATGGATGGATATTCGGGTGGATGTGGCATTACTGGAAGATAAAAACTGGAACGCCTACTGGGAAAGCAATTTTCCGCCTGTTTTTGTTGAAGATAAAATTTTGGTTAAAGCCCCCTTTCATCAAATTGACCGGCCTTCTGAATACGAGATTGAGATCATGCCCAAAATGTCTTTCGGTACAGGGCATCATGCTACGACTTATATGATGTTGAAGCAGATGTATAACATGTCTTTTGATGGCAAAAAGGTCTTTGATTTTGGTTGTGGTACAGCTGTTTTAGCCATTTTTGCGGCCATGAAAAAGGCAGGATATGTCTTTGGAGTTGATCATGAAGCATGGGCTTACGAAAATGCTTTGGAGAATGTCGAACGCAATGGCTACCCGGAGATCGAAATCGACAGAGGCAGTGTTGAAAAAGCAA
>JAHDHT010000515.1 GCA_020631175.1 Chitinophagales bacterium | reverse complement strand
GAACAGCATAAATACCATCTTTAGGAATCAACTTAAAACGATCTGCCAATTCTATATTCGCAGTAGGATATCCAATCGTTCTTCCTAATTGATCTCCCTTTATTACCAAACCTTCCAAGCCATAAGCATAACCCAGTAATTTGTTGGCCTGTTCTATATTTCCGTCTTTCAAGTTATTTCTCACTTTAGTACTACTGATATCTAAAGCTTCAATTTCCTGCTTTTGAATTTCTTCTACCTCGTAGTTATAACTTGCTTTTAATTCATGCAAAAGCTTTATATCACCAGAGCGATCTTTCCCGAATTTGTGATTATAACCAATTATTATTTTTTTTGGTTGATAATGTTTTACCAAAAAATCAGAGATATAATTGGAGGCTTCCTGATTGCTAAATTCTCTGCTAAATCGAACTATAGAAAGATGATTTAATCCGGTAGCTCTTAATAACCGAATTTTTTCATTTAGTGAACTAAGTAAACGAATATTAGGCTCGGTTTGAACCACTAATCGCGGATGCGGATCAAAAGTAATTAATACAGATTCACCATTTACTTCTTCAGCGCTTTGATTTAATCTCTTCAGAATTTTTTGATGACCTATATGCACACCGTCAAATGTGCCAACAGTAATAACTGCATTTTTTATGGATGGTATTTCGTCGAGGCCTTTATATACCTTCATGAATTTTCAGCTTTAATCTTATCGATAAATAAATCAACTTCAATAGCATTGTCAACTGTATATTCGCCTATACTTGTTCTTCGTAAAGAGGATAAATAAGCACCATTATTCAATGCTTTCCCGAAGTCATGGGCAATACTTCTAATGTACGTTCCTTTTGAGCATTTTATTTTAAAAAAAACTTCAGGCAGCTCTATAGCCGTAATTTCAAAATTATAAATCTTAATCCATCGCTGCTTTACCGGTACTGTCTTTCCTTTTCTCGCCAATTTATACATCGGTTTTCCTTTATGCTTTAATGCAGAAAAGGCAGGCGCAGTTTGATAAATCCACCCTTCAAACCAGCTTGCTGTTTTAAGTATATTTTCTTCATTTAACAATTCTGTCGAATGTGTTTTCGAAATTTCTGTTTCCATATCATAGGAAGGCCGTTCGGCTCCGAGACAAATCGAACCGGTATACGTTTTTACAGCATCCTGAATTTCCGGAATTGTTTTTGTCTTTT
>JAHDHT010000185.1:6058-7305 GCA_020631175.1 Chitinophagales bacterium | reverse complement strand
CAGCAATTTGGCTACTTTTATGATGCCTTTGATGCTATTGGTATCGATAGCGGCTTTGTTATATCCACTGGTTTAGCGGCAATGGCAGAAGGTCCTAATAATCTGAATAATACTTCCTACTCTTATACGCCAAACAATTCTGACCCGGATGTTGAGTTTCTCTCAGAGCAAAACACCGGAAGTGCCCAGGATAGTTATGATGCGGCTTCCGTATCTTTTGACTTCTTTCCCACTTCTTATAATGTGGGTTTTAATTTTGTATTTGCCAGTGAAGAATATCCTGAATATGTAGGAACTCCAGTAAATGATGCCTTTGGCTTCTTTGTGAGTGGTCCGAACCCGGCGGGTGGAAATTACGTGAATCAAAACATCGCCTTAATTCCTGGAACAAACTCTAATATTACAGTCAACGAGGTCAATCTTGGTGTGAATAATCAATATTACAATGGTAATCTGGGAGGAAGTGCTTTAGAATATGATGGTTTCCTTGATGTAATTACCGCAAACATTGATGTTGTCCCTTGCGCCAACTATACAATGAAACTGGCTATTGCTGATATTTCCGATTTTGGATGGGATTCTGCCGTTTTTATTGAAGCCAATTCATTTAACAGCGCTGATGCAACAAACGTGTCTAACCAATTTGATTCCGGTATTGGACTTAACTATGTAGTGGAAGGATGTTCGAATGGATCATTTATTATTAATCGGGTCGATGCTACAGGAATTACAGAAGATGTTACCGTATCCTATAGTCTTACTGGAACAGCAACCAATACAGATGATTTTCCAACTTTAAATGGAACAGCTACTATTCCAGCAGGAGATATGAGTGTTGAAATTCCTTTGAATGCATTTTCGGATGGATTAAGTGAAGGACTTGAATTTGTTGAGCTTACTATTTTAAGTAATACTTGTTCTTGCTCGGGTTCAAGCGCCATCATTGAAATTCAGGATAATATAGAGCTTTCAGTTAATGGAACAGATATCGCTTTATGTGATGGCGTTACAAGCGGAACCATAAACACAAATACTACAGGAGGCGTTGGGCCCTTTACTTATTACTTAGATGGTGTTTCTAACGGTAGCAGTAGCGCATTTACCGTTTCTCCAACATCAACAACGACCTATACCATCACCGTTGAAGATGCTTGCGGCGGAACAGCAAGCACAACGGTTGAAGCAGTAGTAGAAACAAGTGGCGGAACAGTAGATGTTACTATCGACCCTGTAGGTCCGCTTTGTCC
>JAHDHT010000185.1:0-5958 GCA_020631175.1 Chitinophagales bacterium | reverse complement strand
TTGTGGCTACGAATACAATGTAAATTTAATTTTCACACCGGCTGCTTCTGATGATTACATTCAATACGTAGGATGTGAAGGGGATGGATTTTCATATGTTTCTCCTAATGGAAATTTTTATACGGAATATAATCCGTCGGGAACAGAACAATTATTAGATGCCGGTGGATGTCCTTATGACCTAATCGTTGATTTGGTTTTTAATCCATTAAGCGATGATGAAACATTTTCTTATTCGGGTTGTATTGGAGATGGATTTACTTATACTTCACCAGACGGTATCGTTTACGATGAAAATAATCCTGTAGGAACTGAAGTTTACAATGACCAAAATGGATGTCCGTTTAATTTGGATGTCAATTTAAGTTTTGACGCAAATGAAACCGTCGATATAATTGAAACCCATTGTGCAGCCGATTTCACTTCTTATGAATTTGACGGAGTTGTTTACGACATAAACAACCCAACCGGTAGTACTACCGTTGCAGGTGGCGCATCAAATGGATGTAACATTACATACAATGTTGACCTGACCATTCTCGAAGAAGAAATAATTGATATAACCGAAACACATTGCGTATCTGAAAATTATACTTTCGAAATTAATGGCGACATCTACGATGAAGACAATCCTTCCGGTACAACAGTGGTAAACAACGGTGCCGCTAATGGATGTGATCAAATCTATAATGTAAACCTTACATATCTCGAAGACGGATTTATTGAAATTACCGGGATGTATTGTGAATGGGAAAATTATAGTGTTGAATATGCAGGTGTAACATTTGATCAAAACAATCCTTCAGGTGTGGTTACAGATGCTAGTGGCTCAGCAAATGGATGTTCTTTCACCTATGATGTAAATCTGACTTTCTTCGAAGATCAGTATGAAGTAATTGATGGCACTTATTGTATCAATGATAATTTCAATGTAGAATATGGCGGAGTTACTTTTGATCAATCTAATCCATCCGGTATAGTTGAAATACCTAACGCTGCTGATAATGGTTGTCTATTAACTTATGATGTAAATCTTACTTACCTGCAAAACGAAACTGAAAATATTACAGAAACACATTGTACTTCAGAAAATTTTTCGATTACACTGGGCAGTACAACTTTCGATGAAAACAATCCTTCAGGTACAGCTTTAGTTTCCGGTGCAGCTTCAAATGGATGTGATGTTTTATATGCTGTAGACTTAACATTCACTGATGAAGAAACAATTATAATTGATGAAAGTTATTGTACTTCTTCAGGCTATAGTGTTACTTATGGTTCAGATACCTATGATGTAAATAATCCTCTTGGTACAACATTAATTCCGGGTGGTGCGTCAAATGGTTGTGATTTACTTTATGAAGTAGATTTAAGTTTCACCGATGATCAGGAAATAGAAATTAATCAATCCGTATGCAGCGGTAGTGGATATACAGTAGTTTATGGAAACGATACCTATAATGAAAATAATCCGTCCGGATCAACTTTATTACCCGGTGAAGGTTTTGGAGGATGTGATCTTTTAATGATCGTTGATTTAGAATTTTATGAATTGACTCCTGATTTTAATGAAACATATGTTGGCTGTGCAGGTGATGGATATTCAATCACTGCTCCTGATGGAACAACTTATGATGAAAACAATCCTTTCACAGATCAAACATTAACCGATGATAATGGTTGCTCTTATTCCATATTTGTTGATCTGATATTTGATGAAGCTTTCACGGAAGAAATTACCGGAACTTATTGCAGCGGAGATAGCTATAGTTTCACGGCGGGTTCCGATGTTTATGATGTAAATAATCCGTCTGGTCAGACAATCATTCCGAACGGTGCCGATAATGGTTGTGATTTAATTTACAATGTTGATTTGAACTTTGTTAATAGCCCGGATCTTCAAATTGAATCTGTTAGTATTTGTGATGCCTTCGATTTAGCTAATCTAAATATAATCGACAATAATAATTCCGGTGGCACTATTTCTTATTGGGATGGTGATCCAAATGCAGGAGGTAGTCAATTAGCATTATCCCTATTAGAGAACAGCGGAACCTACTGGGTGCAAAGTACGGCAGGAAGTCCACCAAACACCTGTAGTCAGGCTGTACCTGTTCAAATCGAAATTTCATCTACACCGGAAATAGAAATAAATGCTGCGACTGAATATTGTGAAGGCGACATTATTCTATTGGAAGCGATTCAAAATAATGGTGCAGACCCTTTAACATTTGAATGGACAGTTTCTAATGGCGGAAATATTGTTTCAGGGGAAGATACTTTTAACCCTGAAGTAAATACTGCTGGTACCTATACCGTTACAGCTATGTTAAATGCTTGTGAAAGTGATCCTGCAATTATAGATGTTGAGATTCTTGATTTGCCTAACGCCGGAAACGGTGGGAACTTTGATTTTTGCATCAATGAAGATCCCGTGAACTTATATGACCTGCTTGTTGATTACCCTGATGCAAATGGAACCTGGGAAGGCCCTTCAGGAACAGTAAGCAGTATTTTAGATCTTTCTAATGCCCAAAGTGGTACCTATACTTATGCTGTAAGTAATGATTGTGGAACTGCATCCAGTTCTCTTGAAATACAAATTCAAAATGAAGTAAGCGTTAATAATATTTCGGAAGATTGCAACGGCGGAGTAAATGATTACATTGTTAGTTTTGAAATTAGCGGAATCGATTTAAATAATGTTTCCATTAATGGAAATGGAAGCCTCGATCCTTCTACCGGAATATTTACCAGTGATCCGATTCTAAGTGATGCTAATTATTCCTTTAACATTTTTGATGACTATGCCTGTTCTTCTATAAATGTTTCCGGACAATTTAGTTGCTCTTGTTCTACAAGTGCCGGAAATATGGATCCTGTTGCAATCAGCCTTTGTGGTACAGATGCAATAGCCAATGTTATTTATAACTCAAGCGGAGAAAACTTAAATAATGGAGAAGTTGTACAATTCGTTCTTCATGATGCACCCGGAAATAGTTTAGGACAAATTTTCAGTACTAACAGTACTCCTGATTTCGGATTTGATATTGCTACAATGAACTTTGGTCAAACGTATTATGTATCCGCTGTCGCAGGAATTACAGATGCTAATGGAGCAATCATTTTAAACGATGTTTGTACATCAGTAACGCAAGGCACTCCAATTACCTTTTATGAAACTCCAACAGTAAACGTTAGTGAATCCGGTGCTCTTTGTTCGGATGGAAGTGGTGACGCAATGCTGCAAATTTCATTTAGTGGTACAGGCCCCTGGTCATTTGATTTGGTTAATTCAATTTCAGGAACCAACACAGCTTTTTCAAATATCAGTAATAATCCTCTTGAAATAAATATATCAGAAGCCGGTAGTTATACCGTTGAAAACTTTACAGATTTATACTGTAACGGAGATGATAGTAACCTCATTCAAATAAATCAGGATTTAATTCCTGATTTCACAGCAGGTATGGATCAGGAAATTAATTGCGGTGATTCATTTATACAATTAACAGGAGAAATAAATAGCACAGATAACTATTCCATTGAATGGACAAGCATTAATGGAAACATCACATCCGCAGCCGATCAAATTGCTGTCGATGTCAATACAAGTGGAATCTACACCTTCACAATTACGAGTGATTCGGGATGCAGTTATACTGATGAAGTGGAAGTTAGTGTCGACGCTACATTACCAGATGTTAACGCAGGTTCGGATGTAACATTAAATTGCTCTGATACATTTTTGAATTTGGAAGGAATTGTAAATAGCTCAGGAAATTTCTCTTACGAGTGGTCAACAAGTGATGGTAATATAATTTCTGACCCGACAAGTTTAACTATTGAAATAGATCAGGCCGGAACCTATATCCTAAACGTTACAAACGATGATAATGGTTGTGAGAGTTCTGATTTTGTTATTGTAGATCAAAATGCAGATTTACCGGATATTAGCGCAGGTACAGACATTCAACTGAATTGTTTAAATTCGGAAGCCCAGGCTTCTGCTTTAATCAATAGTACAAACGGTACTTTTGAAATTGAATGGACGACAAATGATGGAACAATAATCTCCGGACAAGATCAATTAGATGCTACATTTGAAGGAGCTGGGGTTTATACTATATCAGTGATAAATACAGATAATGGGTGTGTTAGTACTGATCAAATAGAGGTTTTTGAAAACAATGATATTCCTGATATTGATGCCGGTCCGAATAACGAATTAAATTGTCTTGCCGATGAAGTAAGTCTTACAGCCGCTACATCATTATCGGGAAACTATGAAGTGTTATGGACCAGTAGTAACGGTGGGCTTATCGTATCAGGCTTCGATAACCTGGAAGCTACTGTAAGTGCAACCGGAACCTACTATATCACTATAACTGATTTAAACAGCTATTGCACATCAATAGACTCTGTCTTTGTAACAGCTGATGAAGACCTTCCACAAATAACCTTATCATCGACAGGAAGTATCGATTGCAACAATTCTGAAGTTGAATTACAAAGTAGTGTTTCAAATACCGGTTCCTTTGTTTATTTCTGGTCGACAAATGATGGAAATATTACCAGTGATCCGGAATTAGATTTAATAACTATTGATGCTACAGGAAGCTATCAATTAGAAGTCTTCGATCAGTCAAATGGCTGTTCTTCTATAGCTCAAATCGAAATTAATGGAAGCAGTGATTTACCGGATGTAAATGCAGGTGACGATACAACTATAGGTTGTGGTACAACAGAACTTACTTTAAACGGAAATACTTCAAGTTCCGGAAACTTAACGTACGAATGGACAACTACCGATGGAAATATTGTTTCCGGTGAGAATACATTAAATCCGACTATTGATTTGGATGGAACGTATACCTTAACAATTACAAATTTAGATAACTCCTGTTCAGATAGTGATCAGGTGTTAATCAATTTCGACAATAATATTCCTTCCGCTGATGCCGGTCAGGATGCAATAATTACCTGTACAGCCGGATCGATTGTTCTAAGCGGTCAATCAGATAATAATCCGGATTTAGTTTATGAATGGACAACTACAGATGGCACGATCAATACTGACCCAACTGAATTAGAGATCACGGTTTCGAATACAGGAACCTATACGCTAACCGTAACTAATACTTCAAATGGTTGCGAAAACAGTTCTTTTGTTGAGGTAACTTCTGATGCAGATTTGCCGGACATAAGTACAAGTGCTGATGCAGAAATCGATTGTGGAATTAATAGTATTGATTTAACCGGTACTATAAATTCGGGTTCCGGTAATTATGAAATTGAATGGACAAGCACAGATGGTAATTTCACCAGCCCAACCGATGTGTTAATAGTATCTGTGGATGCAGCAGGAGCTTATACCCTTACCGTAACTGACCTTCAGAATGGTTGTAGCAGCACTCAGGTAGTTAATGTAACATCTAACAATGTTATCCCTGATTTTTATGCCGGAGATGATGAATTATTAACTTGTGGAAGTCCAAGCATTACACTTGCGGCATCTCTTGACAACCCTAGCGATTACACCATTCAATGGAGTACTGCAGACGGAAACATAATTTCAGGAGAAAATACTTTAAATCCAATAGTCGATCAGGCCGGTACCTATACCCTTGAAGTTATTGACAATGCTAATAATTGCAGTTCAATAGATGATCTCATTGTAATTTATGATGGTGATTTACCTTTAGCTGAGGCCGGAGCAAATGTATCTTTAGGTTGTGAAGATAATGCCAGTCTTATTTTGGATGGAAGTAATTCAGATACCGGAGTCGATTTTCAATATGAATGGACGACAACAAACGGTTCACTTATTGGCAGTACCGATGAGATTACAACAGAAATTAATAGCTCCGGTACGTATTATCTAACAGTGACAAACAGCCAAAATAATTGTTTCTCTATTGATAGTGTGGAAGTAGATATTTTAACCGGAGATAATGC
>JAHDHT010000184.1 GCA_020631175.1 Chitinophagales bacterium | reverse complement strand
GTTTAACACAACAGTTAGATCAATTATTAAAGTTGCCTTATGAGATTCTGGAACAACAATCAGGAACAAGACCAACCATAAAAGATCGAAGACCTGTTTTAGGTGGGCATACTGAACATAAGAATTTGTTTCTTTTTAATGGCTTAGGTACAAAAGGTGTTTCTTTAAGTCCTTTTTTTAGCAAGCATTTAGCGGAACATATTTTTGATGGGAAGGATTTGATCGAGGAGGTTGATATTCGTCGATTTGCTTAAACAATTTTTAAATTTTTAACCACCCCAATTTTGTTCGCTTCTCGCTTCGCTTGTGGACAACATGGCCGCTCCTTGAAAAAGAAGGGGAAATGAAATTTTCAACAATCACTTTGTTTGCAAGCAATATGTTTTTAAACATACTCGCTTAGCTCCAGCCAACGGTCAGACTTAAGGTCGATTTGTTCAATAATTTCGCCAAGTTCTTTAGATAATGTCATTAACTGTTCATGGTCATCAGAAGGTTGAGAAAGCACAACTTCAATTTCCTTTTTGCGACTTTCTAAAGTTTCCAGATCTTTTTCCAATTGTTCAAACTCACGTTTTTCATTATACGAAAGCTTGGTTTTTACTTTTTCTTTTTTAGGCTTTTCGCTTTCTTTTTTCTCTGCTTTTTGTTGTGCTTGTTTTTCCTTTTGAAGACTAATTCGATATTGAGAATAGTTGCCCGGAAAGTCTCTTATTTTTCCATCCCCTTCAAAAACGAATAAATGATCGATCAATTTATCCATAAAATAACGGTCATGACTAACCATTAATAATACTCCGCCAAATTCGGTCAAAAAATCTTCCAGTGTATTTAAAGTTTGTAAGTCAAGATCGTTAGTCGGCTCATCCAGAATTAAAAAATTCGGGTTTTTCATTAAGACACTTAACAAATAAAGTCTTCTTTTTTCGCCACCACTTAAAGTGCCGACATACTGATATTGTTTTTTTCGGTCAAACTGAAACCATTCCAGCATTTGAGCAGCTGTGCGGTCTTTGCCGTTTGCAAGGCGAATTACTTCAGCGATTTCCTGAATAATATCGATCACTTTTTTATCCGGATTTAAATCACCCGTATCCTGCCTAAAATATCCTGTAACGATCGTGCTGCCTGTTACAATTTTTCCTGTATCCGGTTTTATTATTCCACTAAGCATTTCAAGCAAAGTAGATTTGCCACATCCATTTGGTCCGGCTATTCCGATACGATCGAAGCGTTTGAAAATGTAGCTGAAATTTTTGAGTAGGACTTTATCTTCATAGCTCTTCGTAATATCCTGAATCTCCATTACTTTTTTTCCCAGGCGATTCATATTCATTTGAATCTGCACTTCATCTTCTCCGACTTTTTGATGCGCTTTATCTTTTATATCGTAGAAGCTGGTAATTCTTGATTTTGCTTTTGTTCCTCTGGCAGAAGGAGAACGACGCATCCATTCCAGTTCTTTTTTATATAAACTTTTAGCCTTGTCTAGTGCAACACCATCATTGAGCAAACGCTCTTCTTTTTTCTCCAGGAAATAAGAATAGTTACCCTTGTATTTGTGTAACTGTCCGCCTTCAAGTTCAAGGATTTCATCGGTTACATTATCCAGAAAATAACGATCGTGTGTAACCAGCAATAAAGAATCTACATGCGTTTTAATATACTTTTCAAGCCATTCAATCATTTGAATATCCAAATGGTTAGTTGGCTCATCCAGAATAAGTAATCTTGGTTCCAGAATTAATTCCCGTGCTAAGGCTACCCGCTTAATTTGTCCGCCCGAAAGTTGATGCATTAATTGCTCGTGATTATGAATTTCGAGTTTACCTAAAATCTGCTTTACCCTGCTTTCGAGGTTCCACAAACTTTTAGCATCAATTTCATTCATTAAGCTTTGTAATTCAGCGGGATCTGCATCATTTTGACTACTCAAAAGTTCGTAGCGTTTTATGAGCAGTAAATCTTCCTGATCGGTGTTGAACACCGTATCGAGCACGGTGTCTTCATCGCGATATTCAGGATCTTGTTTGAGATAGCCAATACGAATACTTTGATTGACTTCCATTTTACCTTCATCCGGTGTATCTAATCCAGCGATTATATTCATCAATGAAGTTTTGCCTGTTCCATTTTTCGCAACAAGAGCAACTTTTTGCCCTTTATTTATGCTAATAGTGATCTCGCTAAACAAGCGTTTGTCGGCATAAAATTTTGATATGTTTTGTCCAAAGACGTAATTCATTTGCTATATCGTCACACAATATTAAAATAATCCATTCAATTGACCGTATTCCTTTTTAGAAATTAATTATTTTTCGGCCATGAGTAAATTGACGGGGAAGACGGTATGGATAACGGGTGCAGGATCAGGAATTGGTGCGGCGATCGCTCTGGCATGTTCAGAAAGGAAAGCAAATGTTGTTTTATCCGGTAGAAATGAAGAAGCATTAAATAAAATAGCCGGTGAATGTGCTCAAAAAGGAGCTCAGACTATGGTATTGGCTCTTGATTTGACTAAAATACATGAGTTTATCCCTAAGGCTGAAGCGGTTAAGAATCAATTCGGCGGTATTGATTATCTGGTAAACAACGGTGGCATTAGTCAACGTGGCTTGAGTTATGAAACGGATTTAACGGTAAGTCGAAAAATAATGGAAGTCAATTTTTTTGGAACGATTGCTTTAACCAACGTTGTTGTTGCCCAGATGCGCAGGCAGCAAAGTGGTCATTTAACGGTGATTAGTTCTTTAGCAGGAAAACTTGGTTTTCCATTAAGAAGCAGTTACAGCGCTTCCAAGCATGCTTTGCAAGGTTATTTTGAAACGATCAGACCTGAATTAGCTCCTGAAGGAATTCAGGTTTTAATTGCGAGTCCGGGAAGGATAAAAACGGATATTTCAAAGTCCGCTTTATTAAAAGACGGCACGGCTTATGGAGAAATGGATCCAGGTCAGCAAAAGGGAATGCCGGTAGATAAATGTGCAGCTAAGATTGTAAGAGCGATGGAAAAGGGAAGGAAGGATATATTGGTTGGTCGTTTTGAACTAGGCTTGTTTTATATTCGCAAATGGATGCCTTGGTTGTATCACTTTATAGTGAAACGTATTAATCCGAAATGATTATAATGCGGGAGGGGTTGTAGTGGTTATAATTGAACAACAAAGCCTGCATTTAAAGGAGCTAAGGGGTTTGGAGCTTTGCGGAAAAACCATTGGCGACTATTAAATGGCCGCTTTGAGGGTTAATTATTTGAACGGAAAACCCGGCCCCTTCGAATTAGTTTTTCTTAATAAAGATGTTGTTGGGGGCCCGCCCAAAAATAATTTAAAGGGGAACGTATGGGTCGATGAAGCATTTGGATTTTGACATGCTTTGTTTTTGACCTTCGGTATCGCGATAGGTAATTTTCACGCGGTCTTTGCCGTTATAGTTTTGCAGTATGATGGACTCTTTATCTTCTGTCATATGGCCTTTTATGGGCTTCCCGGTTTTTTCGTATTCGATTTTAAAAATTTTTTCTACAGGTTCTTTTAAAAAGATCTGATAATTATCGAATAACAAGGGTGGTTCTTCTACCGGCATGTCCTGAGCATTTAATTGACTTGACAAACAGGCAATAAAACATATTAAAAAAATGTATAGTAAACGCATAATTTTAAATTACATGCTGAATAGTGCGAATGATTTGATTTATTTAACGTGTATAACGTAGCATTAAGGTATAGTTTTCGTTGCTAAATTTATAATCCTTATTTTTCCGAACGTATGAAGCAGGGTTTTATCGTAATTTCTTTGGTGTTAATGCAGATTTTTGTGGCGCATTTATCTTTTGGTCAGGACGACGGTATGGACATTATTAATGATGTTCTGGGCACGGTTGAGGAGGATAAAAAGAAGGATAAAAAGGAAAAAACGAAGAAAGAATCTAAGAAGCGCGATAAGGATGAGGATGATTTTGTAATTTTTGAGGAGGATGATGCGGCGGATTCTCGAGCGAAGAGCAGTAATCCTAAGCAGGCTGCAAATCAGCGGCAAAAAGATAAGCAACGAGAGATGCGATCCAGACTTTCGGAGCGTAAACGCACTCAAAAAGAGCGGATTCGGGAGCAAAAGAGAAAGTCGAAGGATAGAAAAAGAGAAATGGACCAAAAGCGTAAGCTGCGGCAACGTGAAGCTAATGCCCGTCGTGCTGAGCAGGAGCGTGCAAGTAACCAACGAAAGAAAGAACGTGAAATTGAGACGAGAAGAAGAGTGCGTGAACAGAAGGCCCGAGCCCGGGAACGTA
This sequence comes from Chitinophagales bacterium, assembly GCA_020631175.1. Taxonomy (GTDB): domain Bacteria; phylum Bacteroidota; class Bacteroidia; order Chitinophagales; family JAHDHT01; genus JAHDHT01. The sequence continues at coordinate 3,019 of JAHDHT010000184.1, read as the reverse complement.
AGTTTGCTCAAAAGCAGCGACAGCGGGAGCAGCGGCAAAAACAACGGTCTAAGAGTAAAGGGAATAAATTTTTAGGTGTTTTTAATTAGGTTTTACTGGAAGAGTCCGGGTTGAAGAAGAGCTTCGGCGGAACAGCTAGGTTTTTATGTTATGCTTTGTTTGGGGCATGGCGAAATGCTTTTTATTTAAGTGGCTTTCCTGTTAATCTATAATAATCTGCGAGCATATACGACCATGCGTTTTGAATTTCTTTAATGTCAAGTTCTTCTTGATTACCATTTAACTGAATGCTTAAGGGTTGTTGAGCAGATTTGGCGGCTGAATGTATAGCCTTAAATGCTTCAAAGTGGGCTTCGTGATTTTTTAATTGAATTTCCTGATTCTCCATTATTTGAATTATTGAACCGGGTTTAAGCACTGGATAATCTATAAGTAAATATGCTTCGTCAGCATTTTGATTTATAATAATTACAGGTTTTAAGAAAGCATTTTCATCTACTTCTTTATGCCTGTATATTTTTAATGGTCCATTTAACTTCAACACCTCATAGGCAACCCGTCTGACGTTGTTAAAATACAATAGTTCATTTGATTTAAATTTCATTTGATTATTTAACTTATGGTTTTGTTTCGGAGGAGGGTCGCAGGCCATTATCAAACAGAATAATAATGTGATAAAAGGAAAAGCTTTTTGCATTAACTAAAAAGGTAGAAAAATGAATTTTGTTTTGAAAGCTTATAAATGCTTTAAACAAATATAGTTTCTAATTGTAATTTTCTTTGGGTGGATAAAACAATTGCAGGCATTGACTATGGTTCAAAAATGGCAGGAACATCAGTTCTTTGTTTCAATGATGATGAAGGATTGGTACTTCTGTATAGTGAAAAGAAAAAATCTGCTGATGAATTTTTGATCAATCAACTGAATGCTATTAAACCGGATTTAATAATGATGGATGCACCTCTTTCTTTACCGGGAGCTTATTTCGGCTGGAAAGGCTACAATAATTTTCATTATCGTAATTGTGATTTAGAGTTAAAAGCTATGTCACCGATGTTTTTGGGTGGATTAACCGCAAGAGCGATAAGTCTACAGTCTGTTTTTGAAGGAAGATATTCTTTTTTAGAGTCCTATCCCGGTGCATTTATAAGAAAATATTTTCCGGAATGGAAGAGTTACAAAAAAGAAAAAGCTGCGATTGATACAGGGATTGGTCTTTTGAGGGAAAAAATAGAATTCCCTGAACTGAAATATGAAATAGATTCATGGCATGCTTTTGATGCTTTGTTATGCTGGATTTCCGGTTTACGTTTTGTGAACGGTGAAGCTGTCGTTTTCGGAAAAAAGAAGGAAGGACAGATTTACATTTAATAATTGCTTTTATGAGCAAGAATAATTTGATTTTAGAAAAGAGAAATGGAAATTAAAATTGAAACGGTTGTTGATGGAAATGCTGCTCAGGTATTTGAGCAATTCGAGCTTGATTTATTTACAGCATTGCTTCCACCCCTTGGAATTATAAAATTAATGCGCTTTGATGGCAGTAAGGAGGGTGATGAAGTACATTTGAGTTTCCCTTTAGGTCAGCAATGGATAAGTGTAATAACGGAATCCGTTTCTGAAATGGGGCGCTACTGGTTTATTGATGAAGGTAAACAATTACCATGGCCATTAAGAGATTGGAAACATCGCCATATTGTTACTTCGGAAGAACAAGGGAAAAGCAGAATAATCGATCATATCAGCTTTTCGACAGGTATTAAAGTGCTTGATTTTTTGTTTTATCCACTTTTATACCTTTCATTTTTAATGCGTAAACCGGCCTATTTAAAATATTTCGCTAAAAAGAATTGAATTTATTACAAGAGCCTATAGCTTAAGATAGGCCTTACAATAGGCCCCGGTTATAAAATATGGTCTAAAAACTGCGATTATTGGTTTAAATAATAGCCTTGTAGTTGCCCTTGTGGATTAAAATGTGGAAGGAAAGCTAACTATTCTGAAACTTTTTGTTTAAATTAATGTTCAATTAGTTAAACAACATTATGTCTTATAACATTAAGGACATAGAATATCTTACCGGAATCAAGGCGCATACCCTGAGAATATGGGAGCAGCGTTACCAGATTGTTATTCCTGAGAGGACTCAAACCAACATCAGATACTACACTGATGATCAGCTGAAGACTTTATTGAATATTTCTCTGCTTAATAAAAATGGAATTAAAATATCCAAGATTGCAGGGCTTCAGGAGGAGGAGATAATCTCTATGATAAACTCTTTGTCAGACGAAGAAGTTAGAACTGAGCGATCATTAAATCTTCTTACTGAAGCGATGATTGAGTTAAACGAAGAGAAATTTGATAATGTGCTAACTAAGCATAGTATACAGTCTGGTTTTGAGGCAACGATGGAATACATTGTAATGCCATTTTTGGATAAGATCGGGGTATTATGGCTGACTGGAAGTATAAATCCTGCTCAGGAGCATTTTATCAGTAATTTGATAAGGCAGAAACTAATCGTTGCTATCGACGGTCAGATCACAGATAAAACAAACTGTGCCGGTAAAATAATGTTATATACACCTGAAAATGAACTACATGAGTTGACTTTATTATACAGTAGTTATCTGCTTAAAAAGCGCAATTATCATGTAGTTTATCTGGGATTGAATGTACCTTTTAAAGATTTAGTTTCCGTAGCTAAAGTACATGAGCCGGATTATCTAATGACTATTTTCACAAATTCTATGAGTAAGAATTCGCATGATGATTACATTATGGATCTGAACAAAGCGATGCAGGGTACTAAATTGCTTATTTGCGGTAATCTTAATACTACTAAATCTTTTGAGTTTTATAAGAATGTTCACTTATTCAGAAATCTAAGATCATTCGTTGATTTTGTAGATAATGTTTAATGGGCGACTAAATAAGTTAAACAAAACTTGACTGTTTAATTTATTTGAATTATCTTTAAACAAAGCAAACAACAGGAATATGACTGCGTTCGAA
>JAHDHT010000183.1 GCA_020631175.1 Chitinophagales bacterium | reverse complement strand
GCATCGATGGTAAGGTTAGCTAAATCACAAACATAACATGCGATAGGCCCTACGTTTGCAGCAGCAGAACAATCTACATTATCATCAGAAACAAATACAGCATAGATTGTAGCATCATCTCCATCAAAAGGACCAACCATTTGCGGGCCGTCTGCATAATTAAATGAACCGTAATCTGTACCATTTACATTTACATTGTATGTATCTGAATTATTAGAACCGGATACCGCAACTTCGATCATGAAGTTAGGACCGTTACAAGCCATTGCAGTAGCAGTTAATTCTAAATCACAAGTACAATCAATCGGGCCAACCGATGCCGAAGCTGTACAAAGATCATCTTCGCTATCTGTAACGTTGAAGGTATAGATTGTTTGATTGTCGCCGATAAACGGGCCAAGATCAACAGGTAAATCTGCATAATTGAAAGTACCCAAATCATTTCCTGCGCCATCTGTTAAGTTAAAGCTATCCGCATTATTTTCCGCTTCAACATCAAGGCTAAGAGAAAAATCATTCACATTACAATCACCTACAGTTATGCTAACATTATTAATGACACATGGTAAACAGTCTTGTGGAGCTATATCTACCACATCTTCACAAGCACCACCATCATTTTCATCATCAATATATCTGATTTGATAAGTAGTAACATTATCCCCAAAAAACGGTCCGACTGTTACAGGTACATCTGCGTAATTGAATGTTCCTAAATCTGCACCGTTTCCATCCTCTAATCTGAAAGTAGCAGCAGCATTAGCTGCATCAACGAATACTTCAACGAAGAAATTTTCATCCTGACATTCCTGAGCAGTTGCGGTAAATTCGATCAGGGTACATGGTAAACAATCGACCGGACCAAATTCAACTGAAGCTGAACATCCGCTATCAACAGCGTCTGTTACAATAAGATCATAAACTGAAACTTCATCACCCATAAACGGCCCTAATAAAAGAGGCAGATCAGTATAGTTATACGTTCCAAAATCGTCGCCATTAACGTTTGTAACGATAAATGAGTCTGAATTATCAACAGCATTTAAATCTAATTCAATGCTAAATCCATCGCCATCACATTCAAGAACGGTAGCAGTTAATTCAGAGATGATACATTGAGGACAATCGTAATCGGCACTTAAAGCAAAAGGAGCGGCACAAGCATAATTATTGACAGGAGTTACTCCAATTGTTGCAGTTCCTTCTTCTCCCGGATTAAAAGATAAAGTATCATTATCTAATACGATATAATCTACACAATTCGGATTCACGAAAGCGGTAACCTCACATTCTCCGCCTGAAATATCTACAAACGAAGATAAGTCATTTGCATAAACAGCAATATTTAAAGTATCGTAAATAATAGAGCCATCATCGATACAAACTACTTCAACAACAATGGAATGATTAACCGGAGCACAGTCGGTATTTTCAGGAATAATTAATTCATCTACAATTATATCATTTAGATAAGTAGTGATTTCAACCAGTGTATCCAATCCTTCCGAGATTAAAGAATCTCCGCCAAAAATTCCTAAGGCGAAAGCAGGATTATCTCCTGAACAAATTTCCTGCGGACCTGCTATAGTAACTGAATCAGGACAGAAAACACATTGTAGCACATCGATTTGAACGAATGCAGAATCGATTCCTACACAGGTTGTGGAATCTACCGCTACGAGCGTAACTAAGTAAGAACCCGGTTCTTCGAAAACATGCGTTACTACAGTATTATCGGGGTCAGATAAAGATGTTCCATCATCCCAGAACCATTCATTATCGGTATCAAACTGTTCAATATTAGCAAAATTTACTTCTAATGGAGCACAGCCGGAAACGAGGTTTGTACCGATTTCTGCAAGGTTATCGACACTACAATCACTTACATTAAACTGGAAATCTCTTACGTATGTACCAATCAATTCTCCATCTCTGAATTCATCCACACATACACCAATTACAAACTGTCCGATCATATCCGGGAAACCAACTAATTCTCCGGTAACCGGATCAATATCAATTGGAGGGAAACCACCTAATTGATCATTTACATCATAATATGGATCTAACCATGTAATCTCAAAAAGAGGTACAGTTGCAATAACCGGAGCAGGATCAAAAGAAGATGCACCTGCGAAAGGCGTACACATTTTATAAACTAATGAATCTCCATCCAGATCAGTTGCTGAGAAATCAACTACGATAGCCTGATCAACACAAATTAAAATTGGGGGGAAAGTATTGAACGCAGGACTATTATTTTCTATAGCATCTTGCGGATCAGGAATTGTTGCTACATAGGTAGCTCCTGTTCCACCCGGATCGAAAATATTACTGATCGTATTATTACGACAACATCTTTGGTACATCACCCGATAGCCGCCGGCAAGTGGTGGCAGGTTTAAAACAAAAGTATAAATACCTTCTTCCACACAAACAACAGGAGCATTTATGACACAATCTCCAAGATCATTCGGTGGTACATCAGTAATTACCGGATTTGATACCGTTGTGTTTAAGATCAGAATATCGTCTTTATCATATACTGAAATATTCGCAGGGTTATCAAAAGCAGCTCCGCCTCCGAAACAATCACGGTAAACGGTTAAGGTAAATTCGTAATTATCATTACCCTGATATTCATAATTTAATTCACCACCAATAATGTGGGCGGCCTGTGCCGGGCTCAGTGCAATGAGCAGACCGAAGAGTAGTAAAATTCTTTTCATTCTATTGAACGTTTGTGTTAGATGTGTTATTAAGTGTTACAATTAACAAAGATATTCAAATCACAGCAGATTTTATCGACATTAATTGTAATCTTTAAGGCAATTAGTGGGTCTGCGGTGAATGTGGAATAATAAGTTAACTTTGTAAAGCAACAAAGAAAATGAGCGTTAAGACACATAGCAACTACCGCTGGGTAGATAAAAAAGCACCCCAGGAAAAGACAGATAGCCTTCAGAGAGCCCTAAAAATCAAGCCTTCACTATGTGAACTGCTGCTTCATCGAAATATTAATACCTTCGATCAGGCGAAGAAATTCTTCCGCCCCTCGCTGAAAGATTTACATAATCCCTTCTTAATGAAGGATATGGAAATCGCTATTCAGCGTATTAACGATGCGATTTATTACGGGGAAAAGATTTTAGTGTATGGTGATTATGATGTGGATGGAACCACTGCTATCAGTTTAGCATATACCTATTTCAAGAATTTTTATGACAATATAGAATATTATGTCCCGAATCGTTACGTGGAAGGATATGGTGTTTCTTACGAAGCGATTGACTGGGCTATTGACAATAAATTCGGTCTGGTTATTTGTCTGGATTGCGGCATAAAAGCAGTTGATAAGATTGCTTATGCTAAAGAGAACGGTCTTGATTTTATCATTTGTGATCACCATTTACCGGGTGATGTTTTACCACCTGCTGTTGCAGTATTAGATCCAAAAAGGGATGATTGTCCTTACCCTTTCAAAGAATTGAGTGGATGTGGTATTGGATTTAAACTGGCGCAAGCTTACAGTATTTTTCATCGGAAGGATCCGAAAATGGTTTATGAATTACTGGATCTTGTTGCGGTAAGTGTAGCTTCTGATATTGTTCCAATTGAAGATGAAAATCGGGTACTAACCTATTTTGGTCTCGAAAAACTAACCAACAATCCAAGACCGGGATTAAAGTCGATGATTGAGTTGAGTAAGTTGCAGGGAAATATTCGGGTTTCGGATATTGTTTTTGTTATCGGACCAAGAATTAACGCTGCCGGAAGGATGGATGATGCAAAATATGCAGTTAAGCTGTTGGTTGCTGACCATAATGAAACGGCTTACAACAATGCTGAAATTTTACAGAAACATAATAGCGATCGTAAAGTAGTAGATACGGATATTACAAATCAGGCAATTAGTATGGTCGCTGATAATGCGAAAATGCTGGCCAGAAAATCTACTGTATTATATAAACCTGATTGGCATAAAGGAGTTATTGGAATTGTCGCCAGCAGATTAATACAACATTTCTACCGTCCAACAGTAGTACTCACTCTTTCTAACGGTATGGTTACTGGTTCTGCAAGATCGGTTAGTGGATTTGATATATATAATGCCTTAGATTCTTGCAGTGATTTGATTCATCAGTTTGGTGGACATAAATATGCTGCCGGACTTACCATAGAGGAAGGAAATGTAAGTGCTTTTATGGATCGGTTTGAAAATATCGTTAGAGATACCATTACCGACGATCAGTTAACTCCTGAAATTTTGATTGATTCTGAAATTCCTTTAAAGCATATCAATGATAAGTTTTATGGCATTATAAAACAATTTGCTCCGTTCGGACCGGCGAATATGCGTCCTGTTTTTAAAACAGCAGAGGTTTACGATACTGGGCACAGCTCAATTGTTGGAGAAAATCATTTGAAACTAGTTGTGCGACAAAAAGATAGCTTCACTTACAAAGGCATAGCTTATAATATGGCATCTAAATTAGATATCGTTAAAAGCGGAAAGCCTTTTCAGATATGCTACATTATTGAAGAAAACAATTTTAAGGGTTCTTCAAATCTTCAGTTAAATATTAATGACATAAAAGCGTTATAGTGGCATGCGATTGTACGCCGAAAAATTAGTTAAGCAATATGGTAAGCGAACTGTTGTAAAGCAGGTTTCGCTTGAAGTGAATCAAGGAGAGATTGTTGGTCTTCTTGGCCCAAACGGTGCAGGTAAGACCACAACCTTTTATATGGTGGTAGGATTAGTTAAACCGAATGGCGGTCATATCTACCTTGATGATACCGACATTACTCAACTGCCAATGTATAAAAGAGCCAAGTTAGGCTTGGGTTACCTTCCTCAGGAGGCTTCTGTTTTCAGACACTTATCTGTGGAGGATAATATTAAGGCTGTTTTAGAAATGACCGATTTATCGAAATCGGAACAAAAAGATAAGCTGGAAAGTTTGCTAGATGAATTTGGATTAGCTCATGTGCGGAAGAGCATGGGTAATGTTTTATCCGGTGGTGAAAGAAGAAGAACAGAAATTGCCAGAGCCTTAGCTGTTTCTCCTAAATTCATTTTACTGGATGAACCATTTGCAGGCATTGATCCAATTGCTGTGGAAGATATTCAGGTTATTGTTTCTAAATTGAAATATAAAAATATCGGTATTTTAATTACTGATCACAATGTTCAGGAAACCTTGAATATTACTGAACGGGCTTATTTATTATTTGAAGGTAATCTGTTAAAATCAGGAACGGCTGAAGAGTTGGCAAGTGACGAACAAGTTAAGCGCGTTTATCTTGGTCAGCATTTTGAATTAAGAAAAAGAAAGATTCTTTAGACTTAGTATACTTTAGGTAAAAACATCAGTTTTCCATTACAATCTCAATATCCCGTTATCGAATTATCTAAAATCGGATTTTCCTTTTGAGTCGGATCTTGATTTAACAATACTGAAAGCTGTTTATATAGTTCAGGTAATTGATTTTTAAAAGCTTCACTTTGTTCGAAGAAAGTTTCTACAGCAACTGAAAATAATTCGATCATATTTTCGCCTCCATAGTCTCTTAACAATTTATTCTCTCCCTGACGAATAGCGTTTAATTTTTTAACCCCTTCATATTCGTATGCTTTGTATTTTTTTGTCTCCAAAAATTGCGACCATAAACTGCCATGTATATCCTCGAATATTAAGGCATGACATAATTCATGAATAGCTACATTCAACGCATCGTCTTTTACAGTAAAGCCAAATTCAACATGTGGCCAGCTTAATGTGATAATTTCTTCATAGGTGTTTAAATCTCCAGTCATGAAAAAATTTAAGCCTTCGTAGGTGTATTTATTTGCAACAATATCAATTGTATTATATGTATTTAAAACAAATTTTCGCAAGCCGAATGTAATTTGAACTAAAGCGGCTGCAATAATTATTTTCATTCGTTCTTCAATTTTAAATCCTGTTTCAGAAGTAAAATTCAAGCTGTGTAATACAATTTGCAGACGTTCTAAAAAGGCAAGTTTCAAATCATCGTTTAAGCGCTTATAATATGCCGAATAGTTTTCAAGTTCATAAATATATTCTTCCGGAATTTCCTTTTTCTTTAATTTGAAAAATAGTTGCAGGATTTTTTGCTTCATGTTTTATCAAGATAATTAATCTTTATCAATTATTGACCAAATCATAAGGGTTCTGTCATCGCTGCCACTAACTAATAAATTTTGGAAGGATGACCACCACAAACAATTTACCGAATTTATATGATGATGTTCTTTTGTCTGATCGGCAACTTTCAACAAGTTATAGGTTTCTGCATCCCATATTTTTATACTTTTATCTCGTGAGGCAGATGCAAATAATTTTTTTTCAGGATGGATGGATAAATCGTTAACGGTAAACATATGGGCTGGTATAGAATGTACAATACAATCTTCATCCCAAACCTTTATTGAAGCATCTCTAGAGGCAGACAAAATATATTGTTCTGACTCTACAATAGAAAATATCGATGAAGCATGATGATCTTCTGATTTTTCTGAAATGTTTTCATTTTTCTTTATATCTATAAAATATAAATGGCCATCACTGCTTCCTGCAATTAATTTTCTATCTTTTACTAATAAAGTTCGAATACTTTTTTCTGAAAGGCTTATTCTGTTAAGTTGCTGTCGTTTGTTAATATCCCAAATACTAATATCTCCATCTGCTCCTGCAACATATAATTTTTGATTAAGTAACTTCAAATCAAAAATGCCTTTTTCATGCGCCTGAAAAGATTGAATTACTTTATTGGTTTTGATATCAATAAAGTATAATATTCCTTGTAAAGTTCCTGCGATTAATTGAGCATATTCTTCCAGATATAACAATGAAAAAATATTCGAAGGTACTTTCGCGAGTAGTTTAGCTGAGTCGGTTTGTTTCAAATCCCAATGGATAACATTGCCTGCACCATCACCTGCAAGAAATGAAGACGCACTCTTATATGGTATTATTATGAATATACTTGACGGATGGCCTGTTAGTCGTTCTTTGAAACGCAATTGCATTGTGTAAAGATAGGGCAATTTGTATCTTGCAAAATGCCTTTGATCGAAAATCTTTATCCAACCAAAAGTAGCATTATAGGTATCTGGAATTTAACGGAGGATATTGATACCTTAAAGTTGGCCATTGAGCTTGACGAAACCCGAAATGAGGCATTCGGGAAATTCACTGTAGATAAACGAAAAAGGGAATGGCTTGCCGTTCGAAATTTGCTTATGCATCTTAGTGGTTCAAGAGATGAACGCATTGTGTATGATGATTTTGGCAATCCACG
>JAHDHT010000010.1:33942-39258 GCA_020631175.1 Chitinophagales bacterium | reverse complement strand
GGGCATAAATATTGGTATGCAGCGTTGTGATAGCGGACTTAGAAAAAAATTGTGTTAACCTTTGGTACTTTTACCGTCCAAAACATGCATTAACTTGATTATTTGCTCCAATTCACTTATCTACTAATGGGAAAACAACGCGGTATATTTGGATTTAAAGCAACTTAGCGATGACGAAATAATCGCCAAAATTATCAATTCGGGTGAGTTGAGTTATTTTGGCGAGCTATATGATCGTTATGCGAACAAGGTATTTCGTAAGTGCTATGCTATGGTTCAAAATGAAGCGGATGCAGAGGATCTAACGCAGACTATTCTCACCAAGACCATGTTAAACCTGTCTAAGTTTAAAGGGAAATCTTCTTTTGCGACCTGGTTGTATCGAATTACTTACAATGGCTGTCTTGATTTTTTGCGGGTGAAAAAGAAGAAGCGAAAAGTGTTTAGTGACAATGTCGATATTAATCAGACTGAAGTTGAGCAAAGTGATCAGATCGAGGAGAAAAAAATGCTTGAAATAGAAATTGATCGTGTCAAACAAATTTTTGAACATCTGCCATCGGGCGATCGAGTACTGATCTTAATGAAATACCAGGACGGTTTAACTGTTCCTGTTATTGCTGCTCAATTAAATGCAACAGAAAGCGCAATAAAAATGCGACTTCACAGAGCGAGAAAAAGAATTATTGAGATTTATAGGAAAGAATTTTCTGCCTGAAAAAAAGCCAAATAAAAATTGTGGAAAAACCGTTACTATCTCGGCTTAAACAGTCTAATTTATACGGGTTGAAAAATTGACTTCATCCTAATCAGCTATGGCGGTATTTCATTTGAAGAAAAAGTTTTCTTCAGGAATTTTTCCAATAGAAATAAGTTGTTTATAGTCAATGGTTTAGGTGAATTGTTTTTGAGATCTGAAACATTGAATTGTTATTGAATGGATTTAAACGAACTGTATCAGGAGAAAGAAATAAAGGAGACTTCAAAAAAGAAAGTCTTAAATACGATCTCTTCTGTTCAGTTATTTGCGCGTGTACTTGACCTTTATATGGTAAAAAGTATAGAAACTGCCGCAAAATTTATTCAGGTGATAACAAATGATAATAAAGAATAATATAATTTTGCACCCTCTTATAAAAAATATACTATGAACAGAGTAATCGACTTTTTAATTGCAGCACTGATTTTAGCCATCATCCTGGTATTATTCTTTTTAAATAACAGTCAGGAGGTAACATTTAGCTTGCCATTGATTGGCACCTATGCCATGGGGCTTGGATATTTAACAATGATCTTCGGATTGATTGGATTTGCTTTAGGCATGTTTTTTCATTTCCCGAATTTATTCAGAAAGGGTGGAGGCTCATTGAAGAGTTACAAGAAGAAAGTATATGATTTAGAGCGTCAGATTGAAGGAATGAAAATGAGTTTGGAGACATTAAGTAATACAATGCTTAGAACTCCGGTTGATGGCAATGAAGCTTTACTTCAGGATATCGAACGTCAGACAGATGCCGCTGAAGATCTATTGGATGATCTTAAATCGTAGCGGACAAAATATTTATTATCAATTCAAAATAGTAGTAATTAACAAATGGAACAAGAAAATCAAAATCAGGAACAGGAGCTGGATCACCTTGCTGAAGGAGAAGTTCAGGAGCAGGAAGATAATTTATCCGGTTTTCTGGCAGGATTAAGGGTGAAGCACCTTTTATTATTTGGCTTAGCATTGTTTTTCCTTTTCTTATTATTTGCCGGATCGGGTAACAATAAGAAAGATCACAAAATGGCTGACCGTAAAGCCAAGAAAGAGCATTTAAAAGATAAAAAAGCTTCGAAAGAAAATATCTTATCTAAAACATTAGATAAAACGAAAAGTGCAATTAGCTCAACAGCTAATAAAGCAAAAGATGCAACTTCAGGAATTGTTGCTTCAACTGGTGATGCCATTAATAAAGGAACACAAAAAATTTCTGATGCAACAAAAGGTGCCGTTGACAAAACAAAAGAAGTTACTAAGGATGCGGTTGACAAAACGAAAGAGCTTACTTCTTCAGCTGTCGACAAGACAAAAGAAGTAACGAAAGATGCGGTTGATAAAACGAAAGAAGTAACTAAAGGTGCTGTAGATAAGACAAAAGAAGTTACTAAAGACGCAGCCGATAAAACGAAAGAGCTTGCAAAATCTGCTTCTGACAAAACAAAAGAAGCTGGTGAAGCTGCTGCAAGTAAAACAAAAGCAATAGCGAAAAAGGCTGGTGAAGAAACAAGTAAGGTTGCTGACAAAACAGTTGAGGCTGGTAAAAGCGCAGTTCAAAGTGGTAAAGAAGCCACTAAAGATGTTTCTAAATTAGCCAATTCTAAAGTTCAGAGAACAGATGCTGCAATTAGCAAAGAAGTTACAAAAGGTCGTAAGTTAGAATCGGATAAATCTTCTTTATTAAAATCGAGAATTCAGGATCGTTTAGGTATTAAACGAAACAATAATGATGCGGATTTAAAAGAGAAAACAGTTGAAACTAAAACAGAAGATTCTAAAGAAACGGTCAAGTTAACGGCTAAAGCTAAAGTAGAAGAAAAATCTACCGAAGAAAAAGTTGTTGAAGAGAAAGTTGCAGAAAAGAAGACTGAAGAAAAAGCTGAAGTTAAAGCAACGACAAAAACGGAAGAAGTTAAATCTGTAAAGAAAGAAGAAGTTAAACCTGTAACAAAAGAAAGCAATGCAGTTGCAGCAACTTCTGCTGAGAAATCAGAAGATATCGCCACATTAAAATTCAATCTGGAAAAAATAGAATCTAAGTTGAGCGCATTAGAAGAACTAATTCGTGAAAACCAAAAAGATTTAGATGTAAATCAGGCTGATTACATTAATGAGCGTATCGAGTTCTGGCAGAACATGAAAGAACAATTGGATAACTCAAAAAACTAAAATATTACAATGGGAGCGAGTAAAAAAAGAAAATATATAGAGGTTGATTCCTTTAAAAATATGCCGGTAATTGAATTGGCAGATTTACAGGCCTTTGTTGAGCTTGTAGATCAGTACAAACCTGAGCATCTTTTTACTAAAAAGGAAGCAGCTACAAACGGAGAAGTTAAGGAAGCAAAATCCGGAGACTTTTTAAGCAGAACAAGAGGTTTAATTAATCAGGTTTCAGGAGCAGGTAAAAGTGAGTTTTACTTTGTGAATGAAAATACGGTTTATTCAGTAAGCGGTAATGGTTATAAAACCATTGAGGATTATGAGGAAGGAATGAAGAAGTCATATAAATCAGGTGATGAGTATTATGCTTCTTTGAATGCCGGTTTCGAAAACAATGATGAATATCAGCAAAGTGTTGCGGATGGTTTTTCATCTAAGGAAGAATACGACAAAGCGAAAAACACCGGATTTATCGGTGGTGTTGCCAAAGTTAATGCGGCTAAATTGGCTGGAGAAGTTAAAGACAACTACTTCGGTAAAGTAAAAAGCATTAAGAAAGATGGTGATTTATACCGTTTTGCAAGATCTGCCGGTTTCGATTCTTTTGTAGAATTTAAAGATGCTTTAAAAGCAGGTTATGTTGGAGCAAATGCTGAAGAATACCGCGCTGCTAAAGACAGCGGATTTGGCGATGCTGAAGCATACAAGAGCGCAAAAGACGGAAACTTCGAAGATCCGGAAGAATATAACAATGCCAGTCAGTTTGGCATTTCTAACAAAGCTGTTTTCGACAGATATAAAGAGTTAGAAAACATGAAAGCTGATAAAGGATATGGATTTATGGATCAGGCAAACATCTTCGATCTGTTAAATAATCTGGAAAGCGGAAAACTGATTTCTTTTGGTAAAATGGTTGAGCGATTAAAAGAATCGCAGGCTTTAGTAAAAATTAAAGCGCCAAGCAACACCAGAGATTGGTTAAATGTAAAGATCACTAAGTTGATGAAAGTAAACTCTTTACCGGAGTGGTACACGACTTCATTTAAAACAAATGAAGAAATTAAAGCTTTCGTTATCAATGATGAGCATATTCAAAAATTAGGTGAATATGATCAGAATAGTGATGTCTTCATCAAAAACTAAGGGAAATAGTTTATAAACCCTTAAAAAATAAGCAATAACAAATGCAAAAACGCCTCAATTGAGGCGTTTTTTTATGTTTAAGCCTAACTTTATTATGTCTTAAACGTTAAATGCTACGTTTAATAAGACGTTTGCACTTTAAATGCTTATTAATATGGCTCGAAACTCCTTGTTTCAGGGCTTTCCCAAGATAATTAACATTTAGAGATGCAAAATTGCATTCCGGATGGATTGAATTGGTCCACCTTTTGCAATAGAAAGCGTTCGTTGTAAAAAAGCTAAAATATGAACGCTGTAAAAACAATTATGAAGCGGCTTTACACTAAGCATCCTATACTTTGCTGGACTTTGTTCACCGCATTGTATATTCCGGTTACCTTATTATACTTTGGTGCTTTCACTACGGCTGATGTCGAAGTGGCAGCTCCTGAAGCTCAGGTAATTGAAGATCTTGCACAACTGCAGGAAAAAGGTGTTTTACGTGTAGGTATCAATTATAATCCCACTGATTACTACGTATATAAAGGGCAGCCAATGGGCTTTCAGTATGATATGATGCAAAGGCTTGCCGATAATTTAAACCTTAAAATGGAGCTAATTATCGAGCCTGACAAAGATGTACAATTAGACATGTTGTCATGTGGCGAAATTGACATCATAGCAGATCGCTTTACTGCTGCTCAATCGCTTAATGAGCAGGTTAAACTAACCGATACGTATTGCGAAAACAGAATGGTATTGGTGCAAAGAAAATTTGATAAACATCCATACAGCAAAACGAAAAAGCAGGTATTTGACAAGTATTTGTCTAAGCCTGAACAGATTGCAGGGAAGGATGTATACGTAGCTGCAAATAGTTTGTTTTTGTCAGAAGCTGAGCAATTAGAGACAGTATTACAGGAAGATATCTTTATATGGGAGGCAGATAACCGAAATACTACCTATAATCTTATTGAAGAAGTAGCTGCACAAACCATCGACTATGTCGTTGCCGATGAACATACAGCACGTTTGCTCGCTTCCAAACATAAAATTCTTGACGCCAGAATGGTAATCGGAAAACCGGTTGAGATGCATTGGTTAACCAACAAAGAAGCCGGAGATTTTAATCAAAAGGTGAATGAATGGTTACAAATGGAAAAAGACCGTTTGGATATCGTTTATATCTACAGCAAATACTACAAGAACAACTACATGTTTAACAAACGATTAAACTCAGGTTTGTTAACGCATGAAACCGGTAAAATCTC
>JAHDHT010000010.1:17805-33842 GCA_020631175.1 Chitinophagales bacterium | reverse complement strand
TGTTTAACAAACGATTAAACTCAGGTTTGTTAACGCATGAAACCGGTAAAATCTCTATGTATGATGATCTGGTAAAATCTTATTCTGAAGGTATTAATATGGATTGGAAATTGGTTTCTTCATTAATTTGCCAGGAGTCAAATTTTAATCCTTCTGTAGTTTCATGGTCGGGCGCCAGAGGTTTAATGCAGTTAATGCCGGCTACTGCTAAAATGCATGGTATAACACAACTTAGTAATCCGGAACAAAACATTAAAGCCGGAACCCGCCATTTAAAGTTTCTCAATAAACTTTGGGCAAAAGAAATCGAAAATAAAGATGAGCGGATGAAATTTATCCTGGCATCTTATAATGTAGGCTCAGGGCATGTGAAAGATGCAAGAAGACTGGCTGAAAAATATGGTAAGAACCCCGATATCTGGGAAGATAATGTCGATGTCTTTTTAAAACAGAAATCAAATCCATATTACTACAAAGATCCGGTTGTTAAATATGGTTATTGCAGAGGATCTGAACCATACAAATATGTGAATGAAGTATTAGGAAGGTATCTTCAATATAAAGCGATGATCGACAAAGAATACAACGTAGTTGCATTATAATATTTCTTTCAAATGCTTTTGGCAATTAGCTATTGGAAACGCTTGAATTTATAAAAGACTACTTTAAGCCGATTCAACCGGCTGCCAGTTTGCAAGATGAATCGGTTCTTTATCAGGAATTAAAACCGGATAAAAATTTACAAGCTTTTATTTATTGTTTCTGGCAACTAAAAACAAGAACGCCACTAAGCGAACCGTATTTTTATCGTGTTGTTTCGGATGGATGTATTGATGTATTTTTTAATCATAAAAACGCTACCGAAAACTTTGTAATGGGTTTTTGTAAAAAATACACAGCCTTTCCAATTGGTCAGTCTTTTGACTATATCGGTATTCGATTTTTCCCTTCTGTTTTCCCATTGATTTTTAATGTTGATGCGAAAACCTTAAGTGATCATTCTCAGGTTTTGCATAAAATTTTGCCCGACTTTTCCGGATGGATATCAGCCAATATAAAACAGCCTTTATCGTTTGAAAACATTGTAGTATTATTAAATAAAAAACTAAATAGCATTGTCTCTGAAAAGAATTTTGATTTTGATATTCGTTTTTATAAAGCGTTGAAATTTATTTTTTCAAAGAATGGACATTTAAATGTTGAAAATGAATTGAATGTTGGTTTAAGCGCACGGCAACTTAGAAGAATCTTTAATTTTTATATTGGTACCACCGCCAAAAAATTCAGCAATGTAGTTCGGTTTCAATATATCCTTCAGCATGGAAAGTTGGGAGTAGATTTTGTTGAAAATAAAAATTACTATGATGTCGGATTTTTTGATCAAGCTCATTTTATAAAGCATTTTAAGACTTTTTACGGCGTTACCCCCTCTGAAGCATTCAAATAAAGTTTGTCCGTTTTTTACAATCACAAGCTCTTCTTCTGATCTAAATTTGAACTAAGAAAAGAATTTAGATATGAGAATTTTATTTTTAACTGTATTTGTCCTGATCCATATCTGGACAAATAATCAAAAGCCAAATAATATGAAATTAAATGCAGGAATTGTAACAGAAAAGTTAAAAGCAAGTAAGGAGTTTTACACTGAGGTTTTAGGATTTGGAGTTAGTTTTGAAAATGATTTTTACTTATTGATGCACACACCCGACCAATCTGCGGAAATTAGTTTTTTAATGCCTAATCACGAAAGTCAACATGCTTTGTTTCAAAGTCCTTTTAAAGGTGAAGGTGTATTTATTACGATAGAAGTTGAAGATGTAGATAAAGTCTATAAAGAAATTCAGCAAAAGAAGGTCCCTATCAAAATCGAATTAAGAGATGAAGTCTGGGGCGATCGACATTTTGCTATTGTAGATCCAAATGGCATTGGTGTTGACATCGTTACATATACCAAGCCTGAAGAATAATAATAATATACAAACCTAAGTTAAATGATGAAGGCAGAATTTTAGTTCTGCCTTTTCAAATTTTACATGTTATGCAACGAATTAAAATTTAATGGTGTAAGTGTAGGATCTTGGTTTTACTTTTTTGGGTGGATGATTTTTCTTGGCTGCTTTTTTTACGGATGTACTTAAGGTGTATTTGTACGATTGAATTTCAGGTAATTTAAATTCAATTTTAATTTTATGATGGGTATTAATTTTGAGATTTCGGTTTGAAACACTTTCATATTTCATCATTTTCACAAGCCGTAAAGCCTCTTCATCGCAACCATAACCCAGACTTTTAGTAATTTTAGCTCTACGTACTTTACCATTACCGTTTACTTCGTAACTTAAATGTACAAATCCTTCAATTTCGTGCTCGATTGCTTTAGCCGGATACTTTAAATTTTCTTTAAGAAATGTAGCCCAGTTACCAATATATTTTGGTTTTTGAATAAAATCTTCAGGTCTTATTTTCTTTTTCAATTTAAAGCAGCTTATCCATAGTGATGAAATTATCCAGATCTTCTTCGAGTTTTACTTTTCCCGTTTCGCTATATCCGATACTTTTATAAAACTGAATAACATCAGCATTGTGTTCATAAACATCTAAACGAATTGAAGTATATTCTTTGTTTTTGGCTATACCTTCAAGATTTTCCATGATGCTTTTTCCGATACCTTTACCTTCATGTTCCGGGTGAATCGCCAGTCGCTTTACCATTAGCGATCCATCGTCTTCAGCATTCCAATTTACACTTTTGTAAACATCGGGTTGTCGCATCATCATACTGGCAACACCAATAATTTTTCGATCTTCAATATATTTAAACAAACGGAAATAAGAAATATCTTTTTTAATAACTGATTCACTGGGGTATTTATCATTCCAGTTCTTCTTTCCTTCTTTCTTCATTTTATCAACTACCGATCTGAAGAGTTGATGTATTTCTTTTATATCATTTTTAACTGCAAGACGAAAATTTCTTGTTCTTACCATAGCCATGTGTAATTTCTAAAGTTTGAGTACCTTTTGAATGAACACCGATCTGCCTCTTTGGTTTATTGCATTCACAAAGTAAACACCCGGCATTAAATCTTCAACATTTCGTTTTAAACTTCCTTCCCGATTATAATCAAACTGATGCAAAATTTTACCATTCACAGATTCAATTCTGATTTCAGCAATTTTATCGAATTCATTTTCAAAGAAAATATTTAAATGTTGTTGAATTGGATTCGGATATATTTTAATCGCTCCTTCACCAAGGTAATCTTCAATATTAGTTGGGAAAGAAATTGCCGGTGCAGTTAAATCATTAAAAACTAAAATTTCAATCGACTTTAGCTGAGAAAATCCATCCCGGTTATCCAACATGTCATCTACAATTAAAGTATCACTTTGACCGAAGATATTGTACTCAGCAAAATTGCCTCTGAAGTGAACAGTATCCGTCCCTTCATTACCGTAAAAGAAATCGTCTCCACCTTCACCATAAAAATGATTATTGGCCAGGTTTCCTAAAAGATTATTATCATTATCATTTCCATGAATACCGGCTTCAGTATTACCGGTTAAAGTTGCATGATTTAAATATTGAGATTTAAAGGTGTAATCTTTTTCAGGATTTAAAAACAATTCAAATGTTTCATTAAAATCTCCATCCAAAACAGCATTATAAGTTAATTCGGGATGGAAGAAGTTCGTTACATTATTAAATCCGTCAGTATCCTGAATCAATAATTCGTTGCGGTCAATCGGTTCATATTCACCAAAGAATGCTGTTCCCGATCCATCAGCATTATGCTTCCACATATCGTAATATACTTCAACAATCGTTGCAAGGTATTCTTGTGCAAGGCTGCCTTCAGCAATCCAATCGTTCATTTCCGGTGAAGACCAGAAGCCTGCATCTTTTGCTTCATTAGCAGCTTCCAGAATGTCGTTTTGATAGTTATTCAGAACAGGAATTATTCCGTAATCATGCACCAAATGTAATACCTCTTCAATGGTAGCATCCCGTGTGTCGTTGGTTAGATAATCTTCACTTCCTTCCACCACACATTCGGTGGCATATAAAGGTTGAATATTGATATCCATACTCCCAAGATCTCCCTGTATCGCTAATTCAGCTTCCGCTTCTGAATTGAAAAAGGCTAAAATGGCCTCATTTGAAGCCATAGCATTGGCCACAGAGGTTTTGTTAAAACCGTAAAACGAATTTGGAAAATCAGTTAATAAATGCCGCATAACATTGCGTGCCCTGATGATTTGTAAATCGCTTACTTGATCTTGTGCGATGATATGAATCGGATCTCCGCCGGGACTGGTAATCTTTGCATAACGATCAAAAACATCAAGAAAGGCCTGATCTACAGTATTTGGCAAGTCGACAATACCCCATTCACTGTTTGAAACATCGATATCGGGTAAAACCTGAGCATTTGTTGTTTGGATGGATGACCAACTGAACAAAAACAGGCAAATTGAAATTATAATGGAATTATTCATATGTATTAAACTCTGTTATTTATACGCAAAAGCGCATATAAAGTGACAAAATGCAGTATAATAATGAAGCTTTTTTAAGCTTTGAGGTTGTATTAGTCGATGATAAATCGGAATATTTGATCACTAATGAAATCTTCACGTCGGCTACAGAAAAAACCAGAACGGGAAGTTTCATCGTAAATCATCCCAAAATCATTAAAAGTAGAATTGAAAGGGGCCTGCAAAAGTATAGGTTCCTGCCAAATTCCTTCATGACGTTCGGCATAATAAATATCAAGTCCGCCAAGACTGTCTATTTGTCCATCAGAACTAAATAAAAGGGTGCTGTCATTCAATATATGAGGAAATAACTCTCTTCCTTTGCTGTTTACGGCTCCTTCTAGTGGACTTGGTTCTATCCAGTTTCCGGCAATTTTATGGCTAATATACAGGTCTGTATGTCCCTCGCCATTAAGATCGCTTGCGAAAATCAGCATATCACCTGCCTTGTTTATGCTTGGGTGGATGAAGTTGTATTCCGGATTACAAAAGGTTAAGGGTTCAGCGTCGAGTTTCGTTGCAGCGGAGTCTAGTGCATAAATCGAAAGATTTAAAACACTGTTTCCTAAACTATCGGTAAATACTTTTTGATGGTTTGCCGTGAAAAATAGTTCACCGCTTTCTTCTGCAAATGAAGTACAACTTACATTAGAATGTTTTCTTGATTTTTTGAAAGGATCTTTAGGATTGTAAAAATCAATCTTTTCTCCTTTTTCAGCATATTTAATTACCGTTGTAAAACCGATCTTTTCATCACCACTGTCTGTGCTGAATAAAATTCCGTCTTTGTAAAATGAAGGAGCGTATCGGCTTTGAATACTATCATTAAAACTACAGGATTCTACTGTTGCTTCTGCTTTCACTAATTTTTCAAAGTTTTTTACTTGCGCGGTGGCTTGAAAACTCAAAGCAATAAGGATGGCGAGTGAACATAAGAATGTAAACTGGTGGTTCATGAATGGTTGATTAAAACGGAATTTAATAAATTTTAAGGCGCTTAAAAAATGATTTTACCATACTTGTGAATTCTTCCTTTAGTACCATAAATTAGCAATTCATTTTTTTTGACTTGTTTACCCAAAACAGGTCTTAGGTAAATGTCGCTTTCAGCAACAGAAAACAAACGGTGTTTTTTCATTTTACCTTTCTTATTTACAATAGCCAGTACGGTAACCGTTTCTCTACCGGCATCGAAATTATCTAATCTCCGTTTATTGGTATTATCAGTATAAAGGTTTCTCGGATGGTCATTAAAAATGAAATATAAATTTCCTTTGGCCACCAGCATACTATACGACGAAAAGGCACCTTCATCTTCACTTGAATATTGTCGTTTAGGAATTGTTGCATTCCATCGTATGCTTCCATCAGGGTCAATATTAATTACAATGATGTCATTGTAATTATAATGATAAATTGTCTCCGTTCGCCAATCACCGAAACTGTCGAGAAATCTGCGATTACTACTATCGAGAAAAAACTGTTCTGCGATAAGTACAACTCCACCATCATTGCGTAATATGATACGATCTAAATTGAATTTTCTTAATTCAATATTTTTTCCTTTTTCGACTTTCGTTTTTATTTTTTCAGCTTTTCGATCGCTTAACCCTTCGGTAATAAAGTCTATATCAAAAGTGCTTAGCTCAATTAGTGGATTGCTTTTGTTTCTTTTTTTAATATTTATAAAAGCAGACCCCTTCATACTATAGGTTCCTTCCTCTGAATAAAAACCGGCTCCCGTAAGGTCGCCTTCATTTGTGAAACCAAATTTTAAATCTGTTATAAAAAAATCATCCGAATTAATTGGGATAATAGTTTCTTCCTGGCTAACAGCGTCGAACCATCGAACTTCATAATTGTAATTAGGCTCTCCTAATAGTTTGCTGCTTCTTCTTGAACCTTCATAATATATACCAATAACAACTACATCACCATTTGGTGAAACAAGATAGTCTTCAATATCATAAAGACGATCTTTGGTTTCCAGATTGATAGATTTAGACCAAACTTTTTCGAGTTGTTCATTTAGAACATCGAAGCTAAATTGTTCTCCCTGTTCCGAACGGTAAGCATAGTGGTAAAAGGCAAGTAGTTTTGTGCTGTCTCTTGAAATATTAAAATTAAAGTTACCGAACATGTTTCGGTTTTTAACAGGATGCTTACTAATTTCAACACCTTTCCCTTTTGACTCCAGGCTTTTAAGATCAACTTTTTTTGCTAATAAACGGTGTTCCTTGGTTTTTACATCTTTATTAGATTCCATTAACCATAACTGCTTTTGAAACCAAACAACAGACTCAATTTTTTGTCCGCTAAAACTATTAAACTCCGGTAAGTCGCTTGACTTTTCAATTTTTAATTCACGGTTTAGTCGCTCTAATTTGTAATCACTGCTAATACCGGTAAGGTTTGAAAAATTTCGTTTTAAAAGATAAGTACCCATTTGATCAGTTCCCAAAACACTTTTCAGTTCCGCTGATCTTGTATCTTTAAATGGTTTGCCCCATTTAATATTTATTTTCTTATCCTGTTGAGATTGTGAAGACTGATTTACTGTTTGCCCGAAGATTTGCAAACTTATTAGAAAAGTGACTAGTGTATATATTACCTTTCGGACTTTCATTTAATTTTTACCCTCATTATAAAGGTACAACTATAATACCTTAATTGCATTTTTTAGAATCCATCCATCGGTGCCGTCACTTAACCTGACTTCAGCCCAATCATCAACTTCATCTAATAGTTCAACCTTTAAACCCTCGTACAATATATTTAGTTCTTTTGAATTCGAACTGGGACTTAAATGTAGTTTGCTTTCATTTAGCATTAAAATAGCTTCTTCGGGATTGTTTTTAAACCAGGCAGAACTTATTGCGAGTAAGCCAAACAACAAACCCGCAACTAAAAGAGGAATCCAGAATCGTTTTTTATTGTTATTCTGGAAGTAAAAGATATATAATAAAGCAGCTCCGGCCCAAAGGCTCAGAATGGAAAGTATCCACCAAATATTCGAACTTAAAATACTACTGATATTCTTTAGCCAGCCGATCAATAAAAATTCAGGAAATTTATCGATATCATTTTTTTGTTTTCCATAAAGTAAAGCAAGGTTGTGTTTTAGATCAGTATGGTTTGCATTTAACTGTGTAGCTTTTTCGTAATAGTAAATAGCAGAACCTAATTCATTTAACTGAGCATGACTGCTTGCAAGATTGTAATACAATTCAAAGTTTCCGAATTCATCACTTAATAAACTGCTGTAAATATTTTTTGCTTCCTCAAATTTTTGGTTTTCATAAAACTGCCCCGCTTTTTCCATATCCGTTTGGAAACTATCGGCGAAAGTTGTGAGACCGATTAAGCAGAAAAGTAAAACCATATAAAGAGACCGCCTATACATCTGTTGTTTTATTTAGTTGGTCTTCAATTGATGAAATCAGATTTACCGCACGTTCATAATCTTTATTCATATTTAATTCCCCCATTGCACCAGGCGCAAAAAGAGCCAATTCGCAATGCGCCAATAAATCTTTCATTTGATTGGCATCTGCTTCATTAATGTTGTTTTTTATAAGTGCCTCCTGAACCATTTCTTTTGAAAGCTTAGAAGAGGGCATTTCAAATTTGTCGCGCATATATCCCCAGATGGCTTTAATTACCTCATCGTAAAATAATCGGTTATCATTATTTGATAAATGCTTGTCGGCCGTTTGTAATCGTTGAATGGCGATTTTATTAGCGGCAGACTTTTTAAGTTCTGTTGCTGAAGGTCTGTTTTCTTCCTGTTTTCTTCGAACAAAAGCTATCAAAGGAAACAAACATAAGCTAAGCAAACTCAAAGCAATCCCTCCCATACTAAGGGCATAATTTCCAGTATTAAGGTTTACCATTTTAGTGCTTGGTTCTAATAATGGTTTTAATTCATATGCGGTTTCGTCGAATGTACTTTGATTGTCGTCGTAGTTTTCGCCTGGAGTAACGTTAAGGCTATAGGGTCCGACACCAAATTCCTGAAACTTGCCTACTTCAGGATTAAAAAATTCAAAGTTAATTCTTGGTATTGTATAGCGACCCGGCTTTCTCGGTATTACAGGATATTCAAATTTTGTCGAGCCTCTTAACAAGCCGCTGTTATCGTAAATATTTTCTGTGCGTT
This sequence comes from Chitinophagales bacterium, assembly GCA_020631175.1. GTDB lineage: Bacteria > Bacteroidota > Bacteroidia > Chitinophagales > JAHDHT01 > JAHDHT01. The sequence goes on along the minus strand of JAHDHT010000010.1, from coordinate 25,144 downwards.
GTACATCGTACACTTCCAGTCCTTCTGGGAAATCAATTTTTGGTTGATCGATTAATTTTAAATTACCGGTACCGTTTATCATTAATGAAATAGTCGCCGCTTCATCCGTTTTGATATTTCTTGGATTAATATTCGCACCTACCGTAAACTGACCGACTGCACCTGTGTAAGCCTCGGGGTCTTTTGGTGCCGGAAGCGGAAGTACAACTAAAGTGTCTGAATTTGATTTAATATTAGTGGTAACGTTTCTATAAGTAGAACCAAAGTTGCTGAAAATAGGGTCGTCGAACATATCCGCAAATGGATCAAAATGCTGTCTTTTGTTTTGTAATACCCTAACGATTGCTTCAACTTCTAACTGGTCTAATTCCAGCACACCCGATCGTTGAGGAAACACAGCGAATTTTTTTATTTCTGCAACACGGTATTTTTTTCCATCAATTACTTTATCGAATTGTGGAAATTTACCTTCATTCATATCGTGTTTCCAAAAGCCACTTAAAGAAGGGTTGGAAACCATATTTAAATTCTTTACCTGATATAAAGTATAGAGCATATACTTTACAATAGTTTGCTCACCTTTATATACAGTATCTTTTTCAGTTTCGATTTGAATCCATACCAAATCTTCGAGTTTCTTTTTCTTCTTTCGCTCTTCAATTTGCTTTTTATCGGCAGGACTTACCTTCGTTACTTTTATTGTTTTTTTAGGGGCAACAACTTTTTTACCATTAATGATTGCAGTAGCACCCGATATGCTAACCGTTCCTGTTTTGGTTGGCTGCATATAATAGTTGTAAGTGCTGAAAGAACTTATCTTTCCATTTACTATAGTCGTGTTTTGAGAAGTGCTCGGCCCGTTTACAATTTGAAGTCCGTCTAATTTACCCGGATTAAAATTTTTAACCTTACTTGAATTAAGGCGATAGGTTACTTCAACATAATCGCCTTCACCTATGCTATTGCTTGAAGTTTCTATTTCAATTTTCTCCTGCGCATAAACTTGCAGGCAAAACAACATAAGAATGCCTGCTAAAAAATAACGGTATGCCTTAAGCTTAAAGATCAAATTACCAGTCTTTTTCAATTTTACCTTTCGTTTGAGGGCGTTGATTTTTTAATAGTTTTTCCTGCACTTTCATTTCTTCCCCTAATAAAGCTTCTAACAAACGTTCAGCTTCTTCTTTACTTAACTGAGCTTGCTGCACCTGTTGTTGTTTTTGCTGATCAGCACCTCCCTCTTGATCCTGTTTTTCTTCTTCATTATTTTTAGCCTGCTCCTCTTCCTCTTTCTTTTCTTCTTCTTCATTTTTGGCTTGCTCTTCTTCCTGCTTTTCTTTTTCTTCTTGTTCTTTCTTTTCCTCTTCTTCGTTTTTAGCCTGTTCGTCTTTTTGCTCGTTCTGCTCTTGTTCCTGATCTTTATTTTCTTGCTGCTCCTGGTTTTCCTGATCTTCTTGCTGCTCCTGGTCTTCTTTATTTTCCTTTTGCTCCTGATCTTTCTTTTCCTGCTCCTCGTTGTTCTCGTTTTCGTTCGGATTATTACATTGTTTATCCTGTTCTTGTTGCTCTTGCTGCTTTTTCAGGTATTGAGCATAAGTCAAATTGTATCGGGTATCGTTGTCTGAAGGATTAAGTTTTAAGGCATTTTTATAGGCTTCAATAGCCGGATCCAGTTGCTTTGCTGATAATAAGCTGTTACCTAAATTATGATAAGCCGCTGCGCGTTCCGAATCATCCGGTAGTTTAGCAATTGCTTTTTCGTATCGATCTTTAGCTTCTTCAAAGCGCTCCTGATAATACAATGCATTACCAAGGTTATACTGCCCTTCTTTTCGTTCAGGATTTTCATCAATCGATTTACGATAATTAATTTCAGCTTTTAGATAATTCTGATCTTCAATGGCCTGATTACCTTTTCTCAATAGAGATTTGCCCGACTGGGCAGATAAACTTATCAGGTACAAACAACTTAATATGGTAATTAATAACTTTTTCATTTTAATACGCTCTTAACGTTCATTTGCCCTTTTTAATTTGCGTGATGCATGTTCTGGAATCAGAAAATTAATAATGATTAACAGTAAAGCAATGCCAATAAACCATTGAAACTGATCTTCAAAATCGGTAAAGACTCTGTCTTCGAATTCCTTTTTATCCATCCCCGACAATTCATCTAATATATTTGATATTTCTCTGGTTCCATTCGTAAGCTGGAAAAACTTCCCTCCACCTGCTGAAGCGACATCTTTTAACATGTCAATATTCAATTTCGAAACCACTGTTTTTCCTTCCCTGTCACGAATATAATCGGTCTGTCTGCCACGATTCATTACCGGAATTGGACTTCCTGTATCAGTGCCAACGCCAAGGGTATAGGTTATAACACCAATCTCCTTTGCTTCTTCAGCAGCATCGATTGCTCCCTGTTCATGGTTTTCTCCATCCGTAATTATAATGAGCGTTTTAAACTTTTGTTCTTCAGGGTCAAAAGCTTCAGTAGCCAAATTAATTGCTTCTCCAATTGCAGTTCCCTGTGTTGGTACAATTTCGGTTGAAACAGTGTTTAAGAATAATTTGGCAGCTGAGTAATCAATCGTTAGTGGCATTTGTAAATATGCATTTCCGGCAAATACAATTAGTGCCACACGATCATCAGACATCCTTCCTAATAATTTACTGATAAACTGCTTGGAACGGTCGAGTCGGTTTGGGGTAATGTCCTGTGCCATCATGCTTCTTGAAACATCTAATGCAATTACAACATCGACTCCTTGTCGTTTTATTTTTTCGAGCCTTGTTCCCATTTGCGGGTTGGCTAGTCCTAATATGATAAATAAAAAGCTAAGCATCCAAAGGGCAAACTTCAGATGTAACCGGGAAGCAGAATATCCTTCCGTTAACTGTTCGATTAATTTCCAATCTCCAAATTTGGAAACCGCTCTTTTACGCCACCATTGAAATAGCAGATATACCACAATCATCAAAGGGATGATGAGCAGTAAAATGAGCCATTCCGGATGTGCGAGTTTTATCATTTAATTTATTTTTCTGAACAGTGTATAATTTAATAAAAGAGAAAAACCCAAAATAAAAAGCGAAGCAAACACAAAGGGATAAAAACGTTCTGTTCTTCTCTTTACTCTAGAAACTTCAATTTCTGTTTTTTCCAGTTTGTCAATCTGGTCATATATTTTTTGCAGACTGTTATTGTCGGTTGCTCTAAAATATTGACCGCCGGTTTTTTCAGCAATTTCTTTTAGTAAATCTTCATCGATATTCACTTCCATTTGTTGCAGCCGGGTGCCAAACATCGTTTTCACCGGATAAGGAGCATTTCCTTCCGTACCAACTCCAATCGTGTAAACCTTAACACTGAACTGTTCAGCTGTTTCTGCCGCCGTTATCGGATCGATAAATCCTGAGTTGTTTACTCCATCCGTCATTAAAATAACGACTTTACTTTCAGCTTTACTGTCTTTTAACCTGCTAACGGAAGTGGCAAGCCCCATGCCTATAGCTGTACCGTCTTCTATTAATCCGGAACGCACCTCAGAGAATAGTTTCTTTATAACTTGATGATCAGCCGTTATTGGGCATTGCGTAAAGCTTTCACCGGCAAAAACGACTAAACCTATACGATCGAACTCTCTTTTATCGACAAAGTCGATGCCCATATTTTTAGCCGCTCCTAAACGATCGGGTTCGAAATCACGGGCGAGCATACTGCCGCTCACATCAACTGCTAATACTATGTCGATACCTTCAGAGGTTATATTTTCTTCCTGTAAAGCTTCCTGAGGTCTTGCCATGGCTATTACCAGTCCGGCAAAAGCGAGTAAGCTTAAAATACGCATCAGGTTTTTTAAGACAGGCTTCCATCCACCCAATTTTAACCCTTCCAAAAAAGGAAGGGTCATCTGACTGTCGCTACCTTTGCGGCGAAACCAGGTGAAATAAATAAAAAGGGGTAAAAGCAATAAGAGCAGTAAAAACCAGGGGTCTTCCAGCACAAGGTTATTCCACAGTTTCATCACTACCTCCTTCTTCATTTTCTTTTGGAACAACGCGGGTGCTTTCTACAAAGAACTCGACGTTTTTTATAGATTCCTGATGGAATCGGCTGCCTGGTTTCGATTTGGCGAATTTTACCAGATCGGCAATTGTAAGCAAATCACTTATGTTTCTATAATTCTGCTTGTTTACTGTCTTTTCCTTTTTTAATGCGCTTGAAATTTCATCTGAAGTCATTTCCAATGCATTATAGCCATATCTGCCTTCAATATAGGTTCTTAGAATATCGGTTAGTTCGATGTAATATTCTTTCACTTTACCTTCCTGCCATAGCTGCTTACTTTTTAATTGCTCTAATTCATTAAAAGCAACTACATAAGGTGGCGGAGGGGGAGGTGGTGGCAAAGCCTCTTTTTTTCTTTTGCGTAAATAAAAAATAAGGCCAATTAATGCTCCAAGCAATAAGAAGAATATCAATAAGCCAATAATGATATAAGGAAGGATATCCTGGAAAGTCAAAGGCACATCAATATGCGGTTTAATAGCTTTTATTTCTGCTGAAGTGGTATCAATTTCAGGCGCATTTACCCGAATCATGATCGGTTGAGTCTCTGCCGTTTTTGCCCTGCCGTTTTGCCGGTAGTTAAATACAATAGGTGGAATAACATGATAACCGGAATCGAAAACCGTTAATACTAACTGTTGCGTTTCATAGGCCATTTTATCGTTAATCAGGGTGTCGATTTTACCTGATCTAACAATGTCAAGGGTGTTGATTGAATCGACCAAAAATGGCCATTCAACGTTTACATCAGTAGGGTGTTCCAGATTTATTCTTAATGGAATGTGTTCTCCAATAAGAAAAGAAGTTTGTGGTATGCTTGTTTTTACAATTACATTTTCCTGAGCATTTATTGTTGTATAAAAAATGCTTAGACAAATAGTTAACCATATGTACTTCAATAAATACTTCAAGTCTTTATCTCGCTTCTCTTCGTTTAAAAAAGTTCATTAATTGCTTGTTGTATGGTTCTGCTGTGTTAATCTCAATGGTATCACAACCGCTTTTTCTAAAGCGGTTTTTAAAATCAGTATGATGCTTGTCGTAACGTTCTCTGTAGGCTTTTCGGACTCTAGATGAAGAGGTGTTTAGCCATGCCGATTTGCCTGATTCTGCATCTTTAACTTTGATTAAGCCAATATCCGATAAGGCCTTTTCTCTTGGATCACTAATATGAATACCAACTAAATCATGTCTTTTACCGGCAATATTTAATGCGTCTTTATATGGATTGTCATCTATAAAATCGCTGACTAAAAAGGCAATGGATTTTTTCTTGTTGACATTGTTAAAGTAACGTAAGGCTTCTGCAATATTGGTACTGCCTTCCTGGTATTTGGTGTCGATCAGTTCTCTGATAATTCGGAGAATATGTGGTTTCCCTTTTTTAGGAGGGATGTATTTCTGAATCTTATCACTAAAGAGCAGCAAACCCACTTTATCGTTATTTGCAACCGCACTAAAGGCCAAAACAGCACAAATTTCAGTGATTAGATCACTTTTCATTTGATTGACTGTGCCGAAAAATGAAGAAGGACTAACGTCTACAATGAGATTTACTGTTAATTCCCGTTCTTCTTCAAAGACTTTTACATAAGGTTGATTGAGCCGGGCAGTTACATTCCAGTCAATAGCTCTGATATCATCGCCAAACTGATATTCCCGCACTTCGCTGAACGACATACCTCTGCCTTTAAAGGCGGAATGGTATTCGCCGGAAAAGATCTGATTACTCAGACCCTTGGTTCGGATTTCAATTTTCCGAACTTTTTTAATCAGCTCTTGTGTGGTCATTCGCTGCCGGTATTTAAGGTACCTCTACTTTGTTTAGAATGTCGGAAATGATTTGCTCTTGGGTGATATCCTCTGCCTCAGCTTCATACGTAATACCGATTCTATGTCTTAAAACATCCTCACAAACAGCGCGCACATCTTCAGGTATTACATAGCCTCTGCGATTGATGAAGGCATATGCTTTTGCCGCTTTAGCAAGATTGATGGATGCTCTTGGTGAACCTCCATAATTAATCATATGCTTCAGGTTTGGCAAACCATATTCTTCAGGATTTCTGGTGGCGAAAACTATATCAATAATATAGTTTTCAATTTTTTCATCCATATAAACCTCCCGAACCACTTCTCTTGCTCTTAAGATTACTGAAGGTTCTATTAGTGATTGCACTTTCGGAAACTGTTGCAATACATTGATGCGCATAATCTGCTTCTCTTCTTCCTTTTTCGGGTAGCCAATGGTGACTTTCAGCATGAAACGATCGAGCTGCGCTTCCGGTAGCGGATAAGTACCCTCTTGTTCTACCGGGTTTTGAGTGGCCAGCACTAAAAATGGTTCTTCTAGTTTGTAACTGTGTTCACCAATCGTTACCTGCCGTTCCTGCATGGCTTCAAGCAGCGCTGACTGCACTTTTGCAGGAGCCCGGTTGATCTCATCTGCTAATACGAAGTTGGCGAAAACCGGTCCTTTCTTTACGGCAAAATCATTCTTCGCCTGATTGAAAATCATGGTTCCGATTAAGTCGGCAGGAAGCAGATCTGGCGTAAACTGGATACGGCTGAATTTACCGTTCACAGCTTGCGACAAGGTATTGATAGCCAATGTTTTTGCTAAACCGGGCACACCTTCGAGCAGAATGTGTCCTGACGATAGCAAACCAATTAACAAGCGCTCAATCATATACTCCTGACCGATGATAATCTTTTTGATTTCACCGCTAAGCTCACTAACAAACTGACTTTCGACTTCTATTTTTTGATTAAGAGCGAGTATGTCGCTACCCGCTGAATTTGATATTACATCCATTTAAATGGCATTTTCAATTAATCTGCAAAAATAATACTATACCTGAGTTTAGAAATCTTAAGGAGTATTAATTTTTATGTTTATGTAGCACTGTACTTGGTACTGTGTAGCACTGTAGCGTGAAGAATTACGAATGAAGAAATTACGAATGACGAATTGGCTTCTCCAGATTATACAGATCTTAAACATAAGTTTAAGCTTAAACCTAAACTTAAAAGCGGTAGCAAAGTACTTTGGCGCACAGTAGTGCGGACAACTTTTCACAAAATATCTTTGCTACCAAGTACAAAATATCTGTGCTACTCAAGAATTTGAACTTGAATTTGAATTTGAACTTGAACTTGAACTTGAATTTGAATTTGACACTTGAGTTTGACACTTGAGTTTGAACTTAACACTTGCTACTTGAACTTCTATAAGGGTGGCATTTCCTGCTTTCCCCTGCAAAG
>JAHDHT010000010.1:13962-17705 GCA_020631175.1 Chitinophagales bacterium | reverse complement strand
ACACTTGCTACTTGAACTTCTATAAGGGTGGCATTTCCTGCTTTCCCCTGCAAAGCACCCCTTCTTCAAGCACTTCAGCCACCGCCGATCTAGTCTTCCCGCTGGTCAGCCTTCGCCTGGCAGGGCTTCAGGGCATTCAGAAGTGGCGGTTTTCCGGTACAATCAGGGCCACGATTGATGGATAATTTTTTTACCTAAAACAAACGAACAATCTTAAAAACCGTTATACAAGATGTATAGATCATCAAAACATTTTATATTGTAATTATGATATCAAAATCAAAATTGAAGGAACAGCTAAATAAGTTGCCTGAAGAATTTACTTTAGACGAGCTTGTTGAAAAGCTAATTTTCATTGAAAAGGTAGATCAAGGTATTCAAGACTCGATAAACGGCAACAAAGTTTCGGACGCCGAGCTACAAAATAAAATGAAAGAATGGTTCGAATAAATTGGACTGAACAATCTATCAAAGACTTAAAAAACATTTATGACTTTATAGCTGTAGATTCAAGATACTATGCTAAACGACAAGTACTTAAAATCAAAACTAAAACAGACCTGATAAAAAGTTTCCTTGAGATTGGAAGAGTTGTACCTGAATTTGAAGATGAGAAAATTCGGGAGATATTATTTAATCAATATAGGATCGTTTACAAAATAATTAATATAAACTCAGTTGATATATTAACTATTCATCACTCTTCAAGAGCAAAACTTACCTTAGAGTCAAATCAGTCTAAATAATTTTTTGAAGTAGTTTTCAATTAAAAAGTACAGTGCGACAATGTACTGCGAGACTAAGTACTGTGCTACTCTAAAACTACTTTCATAAAAACCGGCTGATGATCAGAAAATTTAAAATCCAGATTCTCGCCAACAACCGCTTCCACCCGCACATTCGGAGAAACTAAAAAGAAATCTATTACGGTAGTAAACGTCTTAGCAGCATCATAGGGTTCTTCCAATTTTCTATTTGTAGCAACCGTTTCATCATAAACCCATTGCCAGTCACCTGGTAAATAGTCGGACGGAATTGGAATTTGCTCATAGGTTTCTTCCGTTTTTTTGAAGGTGTTATTATCGAAATTGGACGGAATTTGATTCCAATCTCCTCCAACCACTACATAATTTCCTTTTTGGTATTCTTCTAACAATACATTTTTCAGATATTCCATTTCCTGACTTTTCAGGGTTCCTCCTGAATCATATGCAGAATTATGGGTATTGATTACTACTAAATCTTTTCCTCCTTTTGCCTTGAATCGTTGTAATAAAAAGCAGCGTTTCAAAAAGTAGTTCGACTTTGGCCAGGAATAAGAACCGGGAAACTGAAACCGGGTGTTTTCTACTGGATTATACTTCGAAAAAGAGGCTAAACCACTCAAAATATTGCCCATTGGCTCATTGAAAGGGTAGGGTAAGTAGCCTACCTGATAGTTAATGGCACATGCTGAAGTAAAACTTTCAAGTACTTTACTTAATCCATTGAATTGGTCTATGTTATGGCTTCTTTTTGACTTTTTATCTACTTCTTGCAACAGGATGAAATCTGCGTAATTCGACTCCCTAACATATGTTAGGATTCCGTTTTTGTTCTTTTCAACGTTTGTTTTGGGCGGAATTACTGTTTTTCCTCCATCATAAAAGAAATCTGACTCTTCGCCGAGCCCTGAATAGCCAATATTCCAGATCATAAAGACCAGCTCATCGGGTAAATTTTCACTTCCTTTTCCTTTATGTTCTAAACTGATTTTTTCGGATGGTCGATAGGCGGTTAAGGTTCCATGAATTAGTAAACCTATGAACCCTAAAAGACCTAAAACGATAAAAAATAAAACTAACTTGAGCAGCATTTTAATAATATCTCCCACTGAACGGAATTTAATGTTATTATTGAAGCCCTAATTTAGATTTATTATTTTTCGGAAAAGAATAGACCATGATAAAAGAAGCATTGCAATGGAAATCGAAAGACGAGTTAGATTTATTTGGATACAAATGGGTTCCTGATGAGCCCAAAGCGGTTATTGGTTTGGTGCATGGTATTGGTGAGCATTGTGAGCGTTATCACCATATGGCTGAATTCTATTCAAAGAACAATATCGCAGTGATCGCATTCGATCATAGAGGTCATGGTAAAAGTGGTGGCAAAAGAGGTCATACTCCTTCTTATGCCATGTTAATGTACGATATGCATCATTTTATGGATCAGATCAGAAGTACTTTCGCTGATTTACCGGTCTTTTTATACGGACATAGCTTTGGTGGTAATGTCGTTTCAAATTTTGTTTTAGCGGAACAGCCGGATATTAAGGGAGCTATCCTTTCCGGACCGTATTTCAAATTAGGTTTCGAGCCTCCGGCATCAAAGGTGAAGCTTGCCAGAACAATGAATAAAATTTATGGCGCATTTACTGATAAGACGAAATTAGATGCAACAGCTATTAGTAAAGATGAAGAAGTCGTTAAGAAATATGTCGACGACCCATTGGTACATGATAAAATGACGGCAAGAATGTTTGTTGATTCTTATGATGCCGGAAACTGGGCTTTAAGAAATGCCACTAAATTGCATGTACCTGCTTTAGTGATGCACGGAAGTGAAGACCGATTAACATCAGTAAAAGGCAGCGAAGAATTTGTTGATGCAGCCGGAGCTCTAGCAACGCTTAAAATCTGGGATGGATTGTTTCACGAGATTCACAATGAACCGGAACAACAACAGGTATTTAATTATGCATTAGCCTGGTTGGAGCAAAGGATTTAATATGAGATTTTTAGAATTTAGATATTCAGATAATATATGAATACAGAAATATACAGCTCATATATAACCAAAACAGACTGAATAAAATATGTACTGTAGTTTCGAATTTTTTGCCAATCCATAATTTATTCGAATACCCGAATAACTGAATAAAAAATCTTATTGTCCAGAAAATACCAAGACCAAGGCAAATAAAATTTCCTAAACTTGTGTTTATTAATTCATCCGACATAAAAAAACAAAGTACGCCCATCATTGCCACTGTTATAGCAATAAATACAGTATGAATTTTCATCATTTGGCGATTAATTAAACTTAAGCTGGCAAGTTCTTCCTTCCAATTAAAATAATACGGAAAGATTATATGAATCAATGCTAATAATATTAGACTTGTTCCAATAACTTTAAAATGAATTTCCATTTGCAGTGATTTTAAATGTTTTAATAAATGGAGTATGGCTAATTTCTTTTTGAATTTTTAGCCCGGCAGATTCAAATGTTTTTTTCCAGGTCGTTTTTGAATAGAAATGTAAAAATCCAATATTGTATACGAAGAAATTTTTCCAGTCTCGAAGATGCTCAGTTACCCAAATGGTTCCATTTGATTTAAGTATTCTTTTTACTTCAGAGAAAAATGCTATTCTTTCTGTTTCGTTACGTATTTCATGAGCAGAAAAAAATATGACACATTGGTCGAAAGATTTACTACTAAACGGGAAAGCGGTAGATTTTATATTAATGGTTTCATTTAGATTCGGATATTTTTTTCTTGCTCGTTTTATTGAAATTTCTGTATGTGTTTCGGGGTTATAAAAATCGCAAATAGTAAGCTTCGAGTTTTTTAACTTTGATTTTATTTGCAAACTTGTCTCATCGAATCCAGCATGAATATTTATAAATTTTTGATTATTGCAATCGGTTAAAAAATTTAACTCATAAATATCAGTAAGATCATAAATGTAAAACGAAACTAA
>JAHDHT010000010.1:11699-13862 GCA_020631175.1 Chitinophagales bacterium | reverse complement strand
TTATTAAATAGATCAAGTGTTAATGGGATCGGAATTTTATCAATAAGTTGCTCTTTTTTAATAGCAAAAGTAAGTACAACACATTTTTTGAAATGTGCCTTTATTTTTAAAGGGTGATCTTTTAATTTTAGCATAACATAAAGTTATTTTGCTTATTGAAAATAAATTCATTAATGAGAATAAGGGAACAGAATGCAGTTGCAAATAGTAAATTTAATTTCCCCCATAGTAATAAATCTGTTGCATGATTAAATTCAATTATGTTCATTGTCATTATTAAAATGATTTGAAAAAAGACAGTCGCTTTAGAAAATTTCCCAAAACTAATCCAGCATGCAAATAGAATCTCTGCAAGTCCAATAGCTATTGTAATTTCAAATGCATAAGAATCTCCAAGAATATTTGATACTATTTCCATATGTCTTGGTTCAAGCATTAAAACTTTGCAAAAGAATCCATTAACAAACCAAACGAATGCTGAAAAAAAGAGAATAAGATGGTATATAAAACTCTTTGACTTTCCCATTAATGTAAGCTTGGTTTTAATGCTTCAACCTGATATTCTTTCCAGTTTATCCATCCATAATAGAAAGCTAAACATTGAGGAATAATGAAGAATAAAATGATTAAAAATGTTCTTGAGATTAATTCGCTTTCAATTAAGTCGGCTACAGGAGTAAGCAATAGTAAAATCAATGAAAGACAACTGAAACCAAGATGTTTTAATCTTCGTTTTATGTAAACTCCGCTTCCTTGTTTGAAGGCTAAATTGAATAAAGCACTTATGAAAAATTGGTATCCACCAAGTATCATTTGAAACCAAACAATGGCTACAAAGCTTGTTGGATTAATGATTGATAATGAATAAAGCAATACATTAAAAGCCAATAAAATAAAATTGATCCAATGATCTAATCTGATTAAAAAGTTTGTATTTCTCATAATTTCAGAAAAAATTGAAAGTTTGTGATAAAAAAAATGTTACTCAATGAATAGTTGAGCTATTTCAGGATCTGGCATCATACAATAGTCTTGCTTACCAAACCACTTATATCTGTTTTTAGAAATAATGTCATAAATGTAATCTCGAATAAATGAAGGAATGATTAAAAAAACACTCAATAGGTTAACAGGAAATTTTAATCCTGCAATAATTTTTAATGCGGCAGTCGATTGCTGATGTATTTTATCATTCTGAATTAAATAAATGGTATGTAAAGCATCAGAATTTTCTTCGTATGCAGCAATCATTTTCTGACCTATCTCCGATTGAATCGAGGCAAAACGGAATTTACGTTTCGAGTCCCATCGAATTATTTTTTGAACTGCACCATTGCACAGATTGCAAACACCGTCAAATAAAATCAGGTTATTCATCAGCTCATTATTTTTTTGAACGTTTTCAGCATCCATAAACGATCTGTTTTCGTCAGTTTCTCAAGAATGTTATCTGCAAAACCTGCAAACTCGTCAATTTCGTTCACCATCTTTTTAAACTGTTTACCTTCAGCAGTTTTATCTTCAACTTCTTTTACTTCTTTAAGAATTTCACGAATAGGTTCGAGTTCTCTTCTTCTCCTTTCTCTCGTAATCAGAATTGCCACTTTGTAAATGTCTTTTTCCGCAATGAAAAATTCCATTCGTTCACCCGGCTGATATACTTTTTTCACCAATCCCCAGTCAATTAAAGCCCGGATATTCATATTGGCATTACCTCTTGATATGCCTAATTTTTCCATTACTTCATCGGTACTTATTGCCTGCTCTTCACAAAGTAATAATCCATGAACTGCTGCCATTGTGCGATTAATGCCCCACTTTGTGCCGAAAGTACCCCAGCTATCTATAAATTTTTGTTTTGCTTCACTTAGTTTCATTACCCTACAAACATACGTAAACTTATAAAAGTTTCAAAAATTATTGAAAATTCAATCAGAATAGTCGTTGCGTTCAAAGCAATTAGTTTGACAATAGTGTCATTGCGAGCGAAACGAGCAATCTTTTTTTTGTAAAAGGATTTTTCTAATTGATCAAAAAGATCCTTCACTAAGTTCAGGATTCAGTCTTGTAGAAAAACTTTCGAGCGCAGCGAAGAAATCTCTTTATCTAGATATGTAATTGCTTTGAAACAAAAAGATCCTTCATTGCATTCAGGATGACGGT
>JAHDHT010000010.1:1913-11599 GCA_020631175.1 Chitinophagales bacterium | reverse complement strand
AGATATGTAATTGCTTTGAAACAAAAAGATCCTTCATTGCATTCAGGATGACGGTTTAGTGAATTCAAAATACGTCTAAATCAACTCAAACATACATCCTTCAAATCCGAAATATCCGGATATTCATTAGACAAACGATCATAGTCAGCCATCTCAAAATCTTCAAAGTCAAAGCCGGGAGCAACAGTACAAGTACATATACAAAATGCCGTTTCGGTTTTTGGTCTTGAGCCAAACCATACTCCGGGTGGAATTAAACATATCGGATTATTTTCATCTAAAACACAAATGGTCATCCTTCCATCCAAAATCATAAAAATTTCTAAGGGTCCTCCGTCTATATAGGTCCACAGCTCTTCAAAAGCAATGCGATGTAAATGAGAAATCTGACCTTGCTCAAGCAAAAAATAAATCGAAGTGGCTGAAGAACGTTCGCCGCGAACAGTCTCTACATTTGTCTTTGCCCGGAAAATTTCTTTATAAAATCCTCCTTCCGGATGAGCGGTCATTTTATGCATCGATATATAATCCGCAGCAGATTTACTGTAATTTGACATTTATACGTATTTTAATAATATGAAAGCCTATGCCACAAAATACTTATTCATTCTCATTAGCATTATAATTTTCATTGCATCCTGCAAAGAAGAAACACCAATTATTGATCCACCTGAACCAGATCCAATGGATACAATTGAGCCGATGGACACGACAGATATACTTCCGTCCGGAACTACATTTATTCCTCCTTCCGATCAACGGGATGGAGATGCAGCCGCAGGTTATGCCTATTTAACAGCGGGTAATTATGTTTCAAGTGGAATTCCGCATGATATCTTTACAGCTGTGTTTCCGGCAAATACAGAAAATGTGCTTGGTCGGGATGGTGTGAATGCCAATTTAGATCCGGAATATACCGCAAGCACACATCCTAACGGAACATTGGTTGTAGCACCCAATTGTATGCAGTGTCATGGCGGAAGTATTAATGGTCAGTATATCGTTGGCTTGGGTAATATAAATTACGATTTCACTACAAATCAAGGTGATATTACATCGGCGGTTGATGCTGTAATGGGCTTAACGTATCCGCCCGGAACCCCAGAACATGATGCTTATGTAAATTTTTCTCGCGCAGGAACAGCGATTGGTCCGTACATACAAACTGAAGTGGTAGGAGTAAATCCCGCCGATCAAATTGCAGCAGCTTTAGCGGCTTTCAGAGATAATCTGACACTAGAATGGTTAGAAGAACCGGCATTAGCGATTCCTGATCCGGTTATTCCGGCCGATATTCCACCGTGGTGGGTTTTAAAGAAAAAAAATGCTTCACTTTATACCGGTGCAGGACGAGGAGATTATGCCCGAATTTTTATGGCAACATCGATATTGACTTTAGAGGATGCAAATGAAGCAGCAACGATTGACAGCAATTTTGGTGATGTTTTAGCCTATATTAAATCAATCGAAGCACCAGCATATCCATTTGCAATTGATAACGAATTGGCAACTCAGGGTGAAAGCATTTTTAACAGCCGGTGCAGCTCTTGTCATGGCACATATGGAGCTGATGAAACATATCCAAATTTGTTGGTAGATCTGGATGTAATTGGAACTGATCCTTTGCTGGCAAATTCTTTTGACGGACTAAATGAATACGTTGAATGGTATAACACAAGCTGGTTTAATCAGGGCAATAATCCGGGATATCTGGAAGGAGGAACGGGTTATATGGCGCAGCCTTTGGATGGAATATGGGCCAGTGCGCCTTATTTGCATAATGGATCAATACCAACGCTTCAGGCTTTGTTAAAATCGGATGATCGACCTACTTTCTGGAGAAGAAATCCTGATGTGGAAGAATATGATCAGGATAATGTTGGATGGATGTTTAGCATCGAGTCTTCTCAAACGGATAAATTCACATATGATACGACTAAAGATGGCTACGGAAATGAAGGACATACATTTGGCGATAGTCTTAGCGATGAAGAAAGAGAATCTTTGATTGAGTATATGAAAACTTTATAAGGTTTTAATAGCCCAAAGCAGCGCCTTCACCTCTGAAGTCTGAAGCGCCTTCTAAATTTCCATCTGGTCGAACTAAGATAGCATCCACTCTGCCAATTGGTTCACGCTCAGCGTGTGCATGTCCCATACGATTCAGTTCTTCAATGAAGTCTCCCTTAAAGGCATTGGAATCTGTTTTGATAGTATCCGGATACCATTGATGATGAAACCGATAAGCATTAACAGCTTCGGCCATACTCATTTCGAATTCTGCTACATTTAAAAAACTTTGTAGAACGGAAGTGATAATGGTACTTCCGCCCGGAGTACCGGTCACCATAAATAAAGCATCGTTTTTTTCGATGATAGTCGGCGTCATTGAACTCAACATTCTTTTGCCCGGTTCAATAGCATTGGCTTCATTGCCGATTAATCCATATAAATTTGGTACACCCGGTTTAGCGCTGAAATCATCCATTTCATTATTAAGAAAAAAACCGGCTCCATCCACCCAGACTTTGGATCCATAATTAGCATTCAGGGTTGTGGTAATTGAAACCGCATTTCCTTCGAGATCAACAACCGATAGGTGGGTCGTTTCTTCGCTTTCATTTAAAAGTTTTCCAGGTTTGATGTTGTCAGAAATACTTGCTTTTGCAGGATCGAAATTTTCCATTCTTTTTTGCAGGTAAGCTTCATTTAATAATTCGTTGCTTGGAACATCCCAGAAATCCGGGTCACCTAAATACTCCGAACGGTCTGCATATGCTCTTCTTTCAGCTTCAACTAAAGTATGAACATAGGGAAGGCTGTTGAACCCATAATTTTTTAAAGGTTGATCTTCGATCATTCCCAATATTTGAAGCAATACAATTCCGCCGCTGCTCGGAGGTCCCATCGAATAGATATCGTATTCTCTGAATGTACCTTTTAAGGGTGCTCTCCATTTTGCTTTGTAATTTTGCAAATCATCAAGACTAATAATACCGTTTGTTTTGTTAACCTGCTCAACTAATAGCCTTGCCGTTTCTCCACTATAAAATCCTTCCAGACCATCCTTTTGAATTCTTTTAAGTGTGGCAGCTAATTCTTTTTGAATGATAATATCACCGGCATGCCATTTCTCTTTTTGGAGAAAAATACAATTTGGCGGACTATACTTTTCTATGTCTTCTCTTTTTTCGTTTAATAGTCGGGCTTGTGCAGGTAATAATTGAAAACCATTTTCGGCAAGATCAATTGCCGGTTGAATTAAAACAGACATATCTAAGAGGCCTAATTCTTTATGACTTTCAAATATTCCTCCTACTGTGCCCGGTATACCAACTGAAAGACCACCAAAGCGACTCCAGTCTGAAACAGCATTTCCTTCATCGTCGAGATACATGTCTCTATCTGCTTTTGCAGGTGCAGTTTCTCTGAAGTCTAAAGTTTTAAAAGCGCCTTTGGCATCTCTGTAAACCATAAAACCTCCACCACCTAAATTACCTGCTCTTGGGTATACAACGGCTAAAGCATACTGAATCGCAATAGCCGCGTCTACTGCATTTCCACCTTGTTTTAGAATGTCAATACCTGCTTTTGAAGCTTGTGGGTGTGCACTGCTAACCATTACAGAGTCACCAATAGTGCCGGTGTATTTAGCAAGCGAACGGTCAGCATTAGGTGCCGTCCTGCATTGGCTTAGTATAAATATAAATGGAATAAAAAGTAAAGCGTATTTGCGCGTCATAGGCTAAAGATACTTTTAAAGCCCAAATAATTTTACCGCTAATGTTGCTTTTATAAGATTATAAAGGTTAAAGCTGGTTAAAAGAATTCATTATTTAATACCTGATAAGCATAATCCACATCTTTTGAAGTAGACTTTGCATAAGGAAGGATAGAATAAAAACTTTTATGTCCCATAAGCTTGGCAACTACATCGAGACCGATTCCATTTTTAATGGCTAAAACACCAAAGGTATTTCTGGCCATATTGAAAGTAAGATTTCTTAAAATGGAAGCATCTTTTGCTATGCGTTTAAGGTTCTTATTAATATATACATTTGAATAAGAAGGGAAAATTATTTCATCCGGATCTTCCTGAGTTAGTGTTCTTGATTTAAAATTATTCAATACAGAAATTGCTTTATTGATTAATTTCATTTCATAATCTTCGCCGAGATGCTTAAAAGTAATTGTACGGTCTTTAATATCTTTCCACTTTAAGGACTTTACTACATTTAATTTCAATCCTGTAAAGCAGGAGAATAAAAACATAGAACGCGTAACTTCAAGAGGATTGTTTCTTCCGTAAATAAGACCATCTACTTTAAAGAGTTCTTCTTTGTTTAAAAAGTCTTTTTTCTTATCAACTTTTTCAAGTTTGTAATGCTTAAACGGATTTTCATCATGTGAAATCAAACCGGCATCAATTGCATTGTAAATTATTTTACGCAATACTTTCATATTGTTGTAGATCGTATTGGTTGAATTCTTTAGGTCGTGTGTAAGATAATGCTGATAAGCCGCAAGAAATCTTGTGTCTAAATTTTCCATATCCAAATGATCTGCATCGATAAATGCGATCAATTTTTTAACCGATGAACGGTAATTTATATAGGTGCCGTAATTGGCCGTATTTCTCAACTCTTTGATAAAGTTATCAGCAAATTCAACAAAGTTGTAACTCTGTTCTTTGTTGTACATGCGTTTTACAAGTCTCGAAGAAATTTTTCCGCCTTTTTCGCTGATTTCTTTCTTAATACGCTCAATTTCAACTACGGCATTGTAAATTTTTTCATTTACCTGAACAGCATCCGGGTGATTTTCATTAACCAATTGATACTTATCACTCCAGAGTTCCGGTTTTACAGAAAAACCCAGTGAAATATAAGATGATTGTCTGTCTTCCGTTATTCGTATATATACGGGTAACGTATCAAGACTGGTCTTTGCATCTTTTTTTAATACGACTTTTACTGCCATGATGAGAAATTTTACTGATTTTTGTGATCTTGACAATCAAATGTATTAAGGAGTGGCTTAGACATCAAGAAATGTCTATTTTATTAATCAACACAAAGGGTTCATAATGTTTATCCTATTAGACACTTATCGTAAACGGTTTAACCGTAATTTTTTATTAAAACCGATACTCCTAACCGTTACCATAGGTGTTGCTGTGTCGATGATGGCTCAGGATACCGACCCCTGTGATACGGGAATAGATTTATATAAGTCACGAAAATATTCTGCAGCAATTCCTTATTTAACCAAGTGTTATCAGCAAGGAGATCAGGATTATGCAGCTAATTTTTACCTCGGTTTGAGCTATTATAAACTTAAAGACTACGACAAAGCCGTTGAATATTTTAAAGCTGCTATAAGGCTAAAACCGATGGATTATGACCCCTACGCATTTCTTTCTAAGACATATATTCTTCAGGGAAAGACTAAGGAAGCAATAGAAACAGCGACAAAAGGAACGGATATCGCGCCTGAAAACCCGAATGCCCATATGCGCAGAGGATGGTGTCATTATAAATCATCTATGTTTCGCGCTGCAATAGACGATTTTGACCGGGTTATTGTTTTAGAGCCTGATAATGCATTGGCTTTTAACAACAGAGCCTCATGCAGATTTAATGCACAAAACATAATGGATGCATCTGATGCAGATAAGAAAATGTGTCTGCAGGATTATCAAAAAGCGCTTCAATTAGATTCGACATTGCATAATGCCTGGAGAAATATGGGATTGTTAAGCGGATTTATGGGTAAGCCGGGGAAGGGATTGGAGTATATTGAAAAAAGTAAAAGTCTGAATCCTATAGATCCATTACTTTATGTTTATGCTTCCAAGTTGTATTTGATGCTGGATAAGCCCGATGAAGTAATTAAAATAGCCAGGGAACAAGATGCGCTGTTAGGTAAAGATTATAGAATGTGGATGGAGGAAGCGTTGGCCTGGCAAATGAAAGAAGCTTATAGCAAGAGCGATGCTTTGTTTTTAAAAGTTTTCAGAAGCGGTAAGAAAAAAGCAGGAGATGCTTTATATGAATATTTGAAAAATGCAGCATTGCAAAAAAATGAAGATGCTGCTGTAAGCCGAATTGAAATGCTTTATGACTTTGGCTATTTTAAAAATATCCGAAAATATTATGCTTTTAAAAAAGAGAAAGCATTCTGGTATTTAAAAAACAATAAGGCCTGGAAAAAGTGGACAAATAAAATTAATAAACAGGAAAAATCTGTGCCTGAAAATTAAGGAGCATAAACAATCACCTGATATGGCTGCATTGTCAAATTACTTTGATCAGAACGGAAATGATTAATTCCTCTGAATGAACTAAAAATAATATTTTTTCTCTTTAGACTGATCGGTACCAAAGTTTCTTCTGCATTGAAGTTTACCAACACTCTAAGGTCACTGGCGTCTTTAGTTCTTTTAAAACTCAGGATGTTTCGTTCTAATAAATTATTATTTAATAACTCAATGGCTCCATTGGATAATACCGGATATTGTTTCCTTAGTTTAAAAAGAGATCTATAGATATGGAAAATACTTTTTTTATTAATCTGATGAGCCTCTACATTTTCTTTTCGATATTCACTCGAAACAGGTAACCATGGAATCGTTGAACCTAAAGGTACAAATCCTCCATGAGGGGTGTAATCCCAGATCATAGGAGTTCTGAACGCATCTCTAGTCAGTACTTTATCTTTTCTTAATGAAGTGAAGTCTCCGTAATTATTTTTTAATGGGTCGTGACAATTATCTAAAGCTGGCTGAAGATTTTTCATACTGATTTCATCACCGTAATAAATGTATGGAATGCCACGTAATGTAAATTGTAAACTTGCGATCATTGCCTGCACGTCTTCTTTCTCCCCATTTTTGCTGAAGATTCTGGAAGCATGAATATTACTGAATTCGTAGGCTGGTACTTTCGGACCGGGTAAATGTTTTTCAACAGATCGAATAAAATCTGCAAAATTATGGGCATCCAGTTTTAGTTTTGAAAATTCATTAACAACATAATGATGCAATGCCGGAGCTTTAACAAAAGAATAGGTACTTACATTTTTTACTCTGCCCGGGAGGTCTCCCAAAATAATTTTATCTTCTTCATAAGATGAAAATAAAGCATGTACTTTCTCCAGGTATTTTAAAAGTTGATTTTTCGTTTCGGAATCATTCGAATCTAAATTTTCAAAAAGTAATTTTCCGTTATTATTCAGGATATTAAATGAATACTCATTTTTATCCTTTTCAAAATTTTTAAATAGATTAAAAAGTAGCTCAATACGTAAACCATCAATTCCTAAATCCAACCAGAATTTCATTGCATTAAGCATGTATTCCTGAACCTCGGGATTGGCATAATTTAAATCCGGCTGGAATTTAAAAGTGCTGAAGAAATACCATTCTTTAGATACATCATCGTATTCCCAGCATTTATTTTTGATAAGTGACTTCCATTTATTTGGAGGCTCTTTTTTTAACCCGGTACTTCCTTTTTTCCAGATATACCAGTCTCTTTTTTCATGATTTTTTTTGTGAAGTGAATTTTCAAACCATTGATGTAAGTCGGAGGTTTGATTGGCCGGAAAATCTAAAATTATACGGATATCTTTTCGATGTAAAGCATGAATGAGTTGCTTCAAATCATCGATAGTACCATAATCAAAATCTACCTGATAAAAATTCGCCGGATCATTTCCTAAGTCTCTTTTAGGACTTAAAAATATCGAATTCAGGACGATAGTTTCTACGCCTAAATCTTTTAAGTAGGTTATATTTTCACGAATCCCATTAAGGTCTCCAAATCCATTACCTGTAGTATCACAAAACGATCTTGGTAGAATCTTGTAAACATTGGTTGTTTCCCACCAGTTAGTTTTCAAATTCCTTTAATTTTTAGTTATTTTCCTTCAATTTCTTACGAATCTATGCTTAAAAAGTTGGCATAAACCATTAGAAATTAATGATTTTAAATAGAAAAATGTAATATATAAAAGTATTTATATTGACAGTTGCGCTTTACATATTGGTTGCATGCCTCTCACTTTATGTGTTTTTATGTGTGCTTTTTTATTTCATTCAGGAAAGATTTCTGTTTCAACCCGAAATTTTACCACAGGATTTTAAGTATAAATATGAATATCCTGTAGAGGAGGTGTTTTTTGAGCCTGAGCGTGGAGTTCGAATTAATGCACTTCATTTTAAGATTCCAAATTCTAAGGGTGTTGTTTTCTATTTTAAAGGGAATTCTAGAAGTATAAAGGGATGGGGGAAGTTTGCCCGGGATTTTATCAATAAGGGGTACGATTTTTTCATGATCGATTACCGCGGTTTTGGTAAGAGTAGAGGAAAACGAAGCCAGGAAGCGATTTTTGAAGACAGTCAAATCGCCTATAAGTTTTTAAAGCAGGTGTATAGCGAAGAAAAAATCACCATTTACGGCAGAAGTATCGGTTCGGGTTTTGCTACACATTGCGCTGCAAAAAACAATCCATTAAAGCTCATTTTAGACAGTCCTTATTTTTCAATGGTTGACTTGTTAAGCAGAAAAGCTCCGATTTTGCCTATTGGCCGTTTGCTTAAATATCATATTCGAACAGATAACTATATCAAAGATGTTAAATGTCCGATCTTTATCATTCATGGAAACAAAGACCGTCTTATCCCTATTCGTCATGGAAAGCGATTGGTGGAATTGGTTGAAAAAGGTCAGTTAATTCAGATTGAAGGTGGTGGTCATAACAACTTACCAAGCTTTAAAAAGTATCATGAACAACTTTCTTTTATATTAAATAATGCTTTATCTAGAGTGAAAGAGCAAGACTTGGTTAAGCGAATGAAGGATAAGGTTTTGTCTTCGTCTTAGATTAGATTAGTAGCACAGTATTTTGTAGCGCAGGACACTATTAATGTGGAATGACTAATTACAAATGTTAGATTACCACCTTTGAATTTATTTCAGAAACGTTTCTTTCCTGACCACAAAGGCTTTTAACCATTAAGGGATTAAGATTTTTACTTGCTTTTTCGGATGATAAAATATTGAACATTAAGATATACCTCGAAATAAACAAGGTATGCTGCTACAGGTGCGAACCCCGGACTTCAGCCTTTTGAATTTGAGTTTGAGCTTGTCATTTGAATTTTCTTACTCTTGAGTATTGCATTTAAAAAGCCTCTACTCTTCTTCAAATTCTTTAAAATGCATGATTTTGTTGGTTAGATTTCCTCTTGTATAATCGTATTCTTTACCCAGCTTGCCTTCTTCTGTCCATACTAACACTTTACCATGAAGTTGGTCATTTACAAAATCCCGGTGCGTCCATTTTACGCCGTTTTCGTACCAACTAAGCCATGTGCCATTTTTAATGCCATTCTTAAAATAATGCTGTCTTTTTAACTGTCCATTTTCATAATACTCTTTATATTCTCCGTCTTCCTTATCACTTTTATAAGAGCCTTCTTTTTGTTTCACGCCATTAGAATACCATAATGTATATGGTCCATCTTTAATGCCTTCTTTGTAAGTGTAAGAAGTATAATCTTTACCACTTTTATAGCTTGTAACGGCTACTCCATTAAACAATGCTCCGTTTTGAAAGGCTTTGTTTTTGCCGTCGCTGTCATTTTTAAAATTCAAATCCTTTAAATTAACGGTTTGGGTATC
>JAHDHT010000010.1:0-1813 GCA_020631175.1 Chitinophagales bacterium | reverse complement strand
TGCCGTCGCTGTCATTTTTAAAATTCAAATCCTTTAAATTAACGGTTTGGGTATCAGAAGAACAGCTACCTAAAAATATTAAAGTGACAATGCTTATGGAAAAAGATAAAAGACGCATATTGTTCTTATTTTATATTAACAAAAATACATAATGGATTTGTCTATCAAATCTTTTGATTTTATTTTTTGTTTTAATTATTCTTGTAGTGCGCCCCCGTTTATAAATGGCCAGACCTAAGCATATCATTTTATTAGTAGCAGACAGCCTGCGTTATAACTCTGTTTTTAACAGTCAACTAAGTACTGATGCGATCAAGGGGAGTGGTTTAAGTTATCTGGAATCTAACGGCCTGCAATTTAGCAATGCAAGGTCATCGGCCTGCTGGACTTTACCGGCAACTGCATCCTTATTTACAGGTAAGCTGCCCCACGAGCATGGAGCAACAACTCAAAGCCGTAAGTTAAAGAAAGACATTCCTACACTGGCTGAAAAATTAAAAAGTAAAGGTTATCGAACGGTGCAAATAACGGCCAATGTAGTTACGACCGAGATCTTTGGTCTTGACAGAGGTTTCGATCAAGTTATTAAAGTTTGGAAGGAAGTTGAAACCCGATTTAAGTGGATCAGTCAGTTACTTGTTTTAATTGGAAAGCCCAGAATGCGGGATAAGTTTTTCAAAGGCGATTTACTGATGAATAAAATGGCTGAAGATCTTGAAGCATCGAAAACATGGTTACAGCACACGCACAATTATTCTCTAAATAAGGCAAATGAACTTATTGAACAAGCAAATAGAAAAGGAGAATCTTTATTCCTTTTTATAAACATGATGGAAAGCCATTTCCCCTATCATATTAATGATACTTTTCAATTGTTGTCTATAAATCCATTTAGTAAACTTGAAGAACTGCTTGCCCTTTATCATACGGTCAATCAAACATTTATACGAAAAGGTGAACTAAACATGGCTGATGGAATTCTACAAAAGTTAAAGTTGAGACAACGACTAAGTTGGGAGTCATTATCTAAACCTATCAATAACTTTTGTGAGCAAGTGCATCAAAACAAAGAGAACCTTATAGTCTTCTGTTCAGATCATGGTGAAAATTTTGGGGAACAGAACTGGCTCTATCATTTTTCAAATGTAACAGAGGCAGGAACAAGAGTGCCATTGTTTTGGTTGTCACATTTGAATAATTCAAAAGAATCAGTAAAAAGACCGGTTAACTCCAATTTAATTTATCATGATATATTGGAGGCTGTTGAAGGAGAGGAAAAACCCAATTATTTATTGAGTGATAAGGCTGAAATTCCATCTATTTCACAAAGTTTCTGGTATAACAATAAAGGCAAAACGCATCAAAACTACCGGTTTAATCAATTCTCTTTTGTTGATGATGACGTGAAATATATATTGCAAAATCAGCAATGGTATCAGTTGAATCTGCATAACAACAAAAGGGAAGGATATCCGGAAGGATTAAATAAGGGCATAAATCCTATTCATGAAAGCCGGCTTTCTAAAAAGTTTAAAAAAATATTGCAAAAAAAACTGGACGCATATACGAGCTTCGAAGAAAGGATAAGATCCTGACAAGCATTTAATTACGTATCGAAATTTCATTTGAAATTCAAATAAATTTCCAATTCTATACTGTGTTTTAAATTAAATTTATTCTATTTTTAGATGTGTCGTTGTGACCTGAAGTCTGTAAGACGTCTTAACAACGAATAGAGCAAAATTTGGGTGTTTTTTAGTAATAAAAGGTGGTGTTACTTCGGTGATACCATCTTTTTTTTATGGCTGTTTTT
>JAHDHT010000182.1 GCA_020631175.1 Chitinophagales bacterium | reverse complement strand
TTTTCATCATCTGAACAGATTTGAATTTGAGTTTGAGTTTGCCATTTGAATTTTTCTTGCACTTGATACTTGACACTTGCACTTGTCACTTGAAGATTATCCAGCTTTTTAAACTTACACTTACACTTAATCTTAAACTTAAAGACCGCGGTAGGGATAGCAGCGGTAGCCTCTAAAACTGCGCATTAGTACTGCTTGCTCAGGGGAGGCTGACGCAGGAAGACCCGCCTGAGTTTAGCAGCACTTGAGCGCAGGATTAGTGCCTACAAGCGAATAGCCCGTTAAACCGCCCAAAGTCTACAAATTTTCCTTAGATTTATTGCCTTTATTCAAGCATTTCTGCTTATCTTTGCAGTCCGTTTTAAAAAACGTAAGTAACTATTATGAATAAAAATTACGAGACGGTCATCATTTTCACTCCTGTTTTGAATGAGAGTGGTGTCAAAACGCAGATCAAGAAGTATATGGATATGATCAAGGATGCAGGTGGAAACATTGTGCACGAAGATCACTGGGGTTTGAAGCAATTGGCTTATCCGATTCAGAAGAAAACCACAGGCATATACCATATTGTCGAATATTCGGCTCCAGGCGATTTCATCAACCAGATGGAGATTGCTTTCCGTCGTGATGAGCATGTTCTTCGTTTTCTTACGATTGCCTTAGATAAGTTCTCATTAGATTATAATGAGCGTAAGCGCAATGGTTTGATTGGAAAGAAGAAAGACAAAGCGAAGGAAGCTGAAAAAACAGAAGCAAACTAGAAATAAATTTTATAAATGGCTGGTAACAAAGACATCAGATTTCTCTCGGCTCCAAAAATCGGTACACGTACTAAGAAGTACTGTCGTTTCAAAAGAAGTGGCATTAAGTATATCGATTATAAGGATCCAGACTTTTTAGCCAAGTTCTTAAACGAACAGGGCAAAATCTTGCCGAGAAGACTAACCGGAAATTCATTAAAGTACCAACGAAAAGTGGCTCAGGCGGTAAAACGTGCAAGACATATTGCTATTCTGCCTTACGTTACTGATTTGTTTAAATAAGCTATCATGGAGATTATATTAATAAAAGATATAGAGAACCTGGGCAAAGCAAACGATATCGTTACGGTGAAAAATGGATACGGCCGTAACTATTTAATTCCTCAAAAGCTGGCATTGTTAGCGAACGAGGGAAATAAGCACAAAGTTGCTCAGATTGTGGCTCAGGAAAAGCACAGAGAAGAGAAGATTCTTAAAGAATTCGAATCAATTGTTGCGAAAATACAGGAAGCTACCATTCAGGTTGGAGCTAAAGTTGGTACTTCGGGTAAAATCTTTGGTTCTGTAACAAATGTACAATTAGCGGAAGCGATTAAGA
Organism: Chitinophagales bacterium; assembly: GCA_020631175.1. GTDB lineage: Bacteria > Bacteroidota > Bacteroidia > Chitinophagales > JAHDHT01 > JAHDHT01. The sequence continues at coordinate 6,048 of JAHDHT010000182.1, read as the reverse complement.
AAGCGACCGGTGAAGAGGTAGACAGAAGAAAAATAAGTATAAAAGCCGATGAGGTGAAACAATTAGGAACATACAATGCTGAAGTGGCATTACATCCTAAAGTTAAAGTTGATTTTGAATTTGAAGTAGTGAAAGATTAAGGTTAAGCGAATATGCTTAAAAAAGGCTCAATCATATTGGTTGAGCCTTTTTTATTTTTAGTTCTTCCTGTCACACTATCCATTAATTTAACTCGTTTTATTTTTGCAACGTTGTTGCAGAACCTTATCTTTACACTCTTAAATCAAACCAAATTAAAAATGAAACAATCATTTCTGTTTTTATTAGCCCTTCTACTTGTAATTTCATTTTCGGCATGTGATCCTGATGATCCGGAGCCGGTAAATGAGGAAGAATTAATTACTACCTTAAATTTGACTTTCACACCTACTGCCGGTGGCGATGTTGTTGCCTTTTCTTTTCAGGATTTAGACGGTGATGGAACAGGTGCTCCTGTGGTTTCTACCGGAATACTTCAGGCAAACACTAACTATACAACATCTGTTGAATTATTAAATGAGCTCGAGAGTCCTGCTGAAGATATTACACTTGAAATAGCCGAAGAAGATTTAGATCACCAGTTTTTCTACATAACGAATGTTAGCGGTCTAACTTTTGAATATTCAGATATGGATCCGCAAGGTAATCCGATTGGATTAACAACTATTTGTAATACAGGAGATGCCGGTACTGGTACAATGACGGTTATATTACTTCATGAACCCAATAAAACGGCTGCCGGAGTAAGTACTGGAGATCTTACAAATGCGGAAGGAGAAACTGATATTGAAGTAACTTTTGATGTTCAAATACAATAACAAATGTTTAATAATTTGTTTTCTGCTCTGTGGCCTGTTTAGCGAGCTTAAAGCAAACGATTGCAACATAAATATTTCAGGTCACATTCATGATGAAAGCACGGGCGAGCTCTTAGATCACGTTCATATCTATATCGAAGAGCTCGCTCTTGGTGCTGTTAGTGAAGATGATGGTAATTTCATTTTTGAAGATTTATGCGCCGGCGAGTACCATCTCATATTCAGTCATATCGGCTGTAACCCTAAATATGTTTATCTCAATTTAGTTCAAGACACTTTTGTACATGTTTTATTAGATCATCATGCTTCAGAACTGGAAGGAGTGGTGATTAAAGATAAATCCGGAAAAGAAGAGACTTCGAACAGTCAGACAATTGGTTCTGCTCAAATATTAGATGAAGCAAATTCCAATCTTGCAGCAATTACTGAAACAATAAGCGGCGTAAGCAGTATTAGAAACGGTTCAGGTATAGGCAAGCCTGTTATTCATGGTTTGTATGGAAATCGTATTGCTATTCTAAATAATGGTGTACGCCAAAGCGGTCAGCAATGGGGCATTGATCATAGTCCGGAAATTGATCCGCTATCAGCCAATGAAATAAAAGTTATTAAAGGTGCTGCATCTCTCGCTCATCCGGGTTCAGGCTTAGGCGGTGTGGTTATTTCGAGTCCGGGAAAGATTGTACGAGAGCCTCATTTACATGGAAATGTCGTTATGCTTGGAGAAAGTAACGGTAGAGGTGGCGGTCTTCATATACAGGCGAATCAATATGCCGGGAAAGTTGGATGGAAAATTACCGGGACAATCAAAAAGGCAGGTGATCTGCGCAGTCCAAACTATTTTTTAAATAATACCGGTCATGAAGCTTATAATTTTACAGGTCAATTAGAGCATTCGGTTTCTGAAAAATTGAAGTTAAATTTTTACGGAAGTACATACAATACTACAATAGGTATTTTGCGTGGATCTCATATCGGAAATCGATCGGATTTAATCGCTGCTTTAGGAAGCGACGTACCTAATTTTACTGAACCTGATTTTTCTTATGCCATCGATGCGCCTAAACAAAAAGTTCAGCATCATTTATTAAAAGTAAGCAGTAAGTATTTTATTTCAGATGATAGCTGGCTGGAAGCTTATTCAGCTTTTCAATTAAACGATCGTAAAGAATTTGATATTCGCAGAAGTGGCAGAACAGAAATTCCGGCTTTAGATTTAAATCAGCAGACCTGGAGTAATAGTATTTCATTTCAAACCGCAACTAAAAATGATTTGAAAATAAAAACCGGTTTAGATTCTGAAGTTATCTTTAATCGTAACGATTCTGAAACCGGAATTTTACCCATAATTCCAGATTATAATGCTTTTGAACAAGCCGCTTTTATTCACGGCACTAAACGCTTTGGAATTGTATTAAGTGAGTTTGGTATTCGATATGGAAACGTAATACAAAGAGTAAAAGCTATTGAAGATGGAAGTCCGCCGCTTATAAAACCGTATGCCAATAATTTTAATCGATTTACATTTATTGGTGGTTTATCTACTTCAATTAATGATTTGTTTAATATTAATTTCAATACCGGTTATGCAAACAGAAATCCTAATGTAAATGAACTATATAGTAACGGTCTGCATCAGGGAGTTAGTGGAATCGAGGAAGGTGATGTTGATTTACAAAATGAAAGCGCTTTAAAAACCACTTTATCATTTAGTGGTCGAAAGAAAGATCGTTTTTCATATGAGTTGCTGGGATACTTCCAGGCTTTCAGTGATTATATTTACTTAAATCCGACCGGTGAAATAAGACCAACCATCAGAGGATCTTTTCCGGTTTTCAAATATGAACAAGAAGATGCCGATATATTTGGTCTTGATTTTACCGCCTTTTATGCTATTAATCCTTCCTTAATTATAAACTCTAATGTTGCATTTGTTAGAGGAAGATTATTAGATAGTGACGTGCCTGTTATTAATCTTCCTTCCGATAATTTAAGGCATTCAGTTAGTTATCGGTTTGGGGAAGCATTAAATTTTAATAAAGTGCATTTTGAAAATATGGAAATTGGTCTGACCCATCGATATGTTTTCAGACAGGGAAGGATTTTAGAATGGCAGGATTTTGTTATTGCGCCTGATGCTTATCAATTATATAGTTTAGAATTTTCGGGTGATCTCCAATTAAGAAAAAATAGAATGCGAATTAAGTTTGGTGTCGATAATTTACTGGATACGGTATATCGAGATTATTTAAATCGTCAACGTTATTTTGCGGATGATCTGGGAAGGAATTTTAATCTTGTGGTGACTTATAAGTTTTAATGTTTCACTTGGAAGGATTTATGTTAGAAGGATGGATTTTGGTTATTTAGCGTCGAATGAAATTGACCTTACATCCTACTCGTAACGCAATGATTCAATCGGGTCTAATCGTGATGCTTTTATTGCAGGATATAAGCCTGCCAACAAACCAACAATAAGACAAAACGAAATTCCAACAAATATCCATAACCAAGGAATAATAAAGGGACCGTTTATTAAAAGTGACACTCCGTTCCCGGCGAGAATTCCGAGTACTATTCCGAATAAGCCACCTAATTGACAGATTACTATTGCTTCTACCAGATATTGTCTTAGCACGGCAGCGCTCGAAGCGCCGATTGCTTTACTAATGCCAATTTCTCTGGTTCGTTCGGCGACAGAGACCAGCATAATATTCATCAATCCGATCGCTGCTCCGAGCAATGTAATCAAAGCGATTACAAAAGCAGAGGCTGTTATATATTGTAAATTTTCAAAAAGAGAATTCGCTAATTTATCGCTTGTCGCAATTTCGAAATCATTTTCTGCGCCTAAAGAAACTTTTCTTATTGCCCGCATTAATCCGTTTGCTTCTTCTGCAGCTGCTCCCAGACGTGCGGCATCATCAACAGCAACGGTGATGGTATAGCTTCTATCTTCAGACGGAAATCGTTGTCTTACTTTTAATGCAGGAAGAATCACCACATTATCAGCATTAAAAGCTGAACCCGAACCTTTAGATTCAAGTAATCCGATAATCTGACATTTCACATTACCAATTGAAACGGATTTACCTACAATTATTTCAGGGCGGTCGACTAATTTTTTGGCGGCACCCTCTCCTATTATAGCCACTTGTCTACCTTGCATTGTTTCTGTTTCAGAAAAGTTACGACCTACTGCCACATCGTACCCTGCAACAGTCAGATAATTTTCATCGGCACCCATAACGCGTATATTCGGGTTTGTTCTTTCACTACCGTATTGTAAGGTGGCAAATGCACTTCCTAAAGTAGAGATACTTACTGTAGCCGGGTATTTATATCGATTTTGAAATCGTTTCGCTTCATCCCAGCTAATCGATTTAACAACTTTTTTTTGATCCCCTCTTCTTTGTCTTCTTTGATCCCATTTCCGAATATCAAAAGTGTTAGCCCCCATATTTGAAAAGGTGTTAAAGATTGAAGCTTTAATTCCGTCGATGGAGGTTAAGATGCCAACCAAGGCCATAATTCCCACAGCAATAATACTTAGCGTTAAAACGGTTCTCAAAAAATTAGACCGAATTGCATTTAGTGCGAGGCGAATGTCTTCAACAATATTCAATATTCGTAGTTATAACTATAATGCTTAAAGTTAATAGTAAATTTTATGCTTTGCGAAGCCTGCCCTTTATTTTAATAGTTGGATGGCTTGTTTTGGCTGCTAATACTTCAATTGAAATGGAAAGTAAAAATGTAAATGAAGAGATTCAACACAGCAATGTTTTTGGTGAAGCTTTGATTTCCTGTTGTTTTGAACCGATGACGGGCTATTTCAGGGATGGATATTGCCGCACGGATGGAAGGGATTATGGTGTACATACGGTATGTGCGGTTATGACGGAAGGATTTTTAGATTTCACAAAGTCGCGTGGTAATGATTTGAGTACGCCCCGACCTGAATACAATTTTCCGGGTTTGAAGGAAGGAGATCAATGGTGTTTATGCGCAATTCGGTGGTACGAGGCTTATAAGGAAGGATACGCTCCATTGGTTCGTCTGGAAGCAACACATGCTAAAACATTAGAAATTGTTCCTATTGAAGCTTTGGAAGAAATGGCCATTAAATCTAAGTAAATGAATGCGAAGAAGATCATAGAAAAATACAATCTTGATGAGCAGGATATTGATCGGATTATCAATATGGCCTGGGAAGATCGTACTCCATTTGAAGCGATTGAAAGACAGTTTCGAGTAAAAGAAAATGAAGTAATTGCTATTATGAAATATTCTATGCGATTGAATGCATGGAAAAAATGGCGAAAACGTGTTCAGGGTAGAAAGACCAAACATGAAGCTTTAAGAGGTGATGGAGTTAATCGTTTTCGGTCGAAAGCACAGAAGGATATTACAGGACATCGAATTTCAAAAAAGAAATATTAATACCTTGTGATCGTTATGTAGGCGATCTATGACAAAATTATCTGTAAATATTAATAAGCCTGCGCTGTTAAGAAACTCAAGGGGAAGTGATTTTCCTAATTTGTTAAAAATTGCACAGGATTGCGAGCGTTTTGGCGCGGATGGAATAACAGTTCATCCCCGACCTGACGAGCGGCATATTCGGTATGCTGATATTCCGGTTTTACGTAGAAATTTAAAAACTGAATTTAATATTGAAGGCTATCCATCAAAGGACTGGATGGATTTAGTTTTGGAGAACAAAGCGCATCAGGCGACTTTAGTTCCTGATCCTCCTAAAGCTTTGACTTCTGATTCGGGTTGGGATACTGAAAAGCATTTTGATTTTTTGGTTGATGTGTTGACTGAGTTCAAAAATGCCGGTATTCGTTCTTCTTTATTTATGGAAAATGATTTTCATAAAATTGATCTTGCTAAAAAAGCGGGTGCTGACCGAATTGAATTATATACGGGACCATATGCAATGAATTATATTGCTGATCAAGATAAAGCTGTACTAGATTATGTTTCCGCGGCGAAACATGCTGTTTCAATTGGACTAGAAATTAATGCGGGGCACGATTTAAATCTGGAAAATTTGAAATTCTTTTCTGATTCTATTTCTGAATTAAAAGAAGTTTCAATTGGGCATGCGCTTTGGGTGGATGCTATTTATCTTGGATTGGAAAATGTTATTCCGATGTATAAGCGTTTGCTTGTTTGATTTTTT
>JAHDHT010000181.1 GCA_020631175.1 Chitinophagales bacterium | reverse complement strand
GCAGCTGATTTAACGGCTTTGATTTCAGGTACTTCTTTAAGTTTCTTTGTAGATGCTGATGGAGCTTCAACTTATACGGTCGAAATTACTGACGGTGCAGGTTCCGTTGATTCTGTAAATGGTGGTCCTTGTGATGTTTGTCCTGAAACTATAGCAATACCTACATTATCTCAGTGGGGATTAATCACATTAGCTTTAATGTTAATGGTTTATGGTTCATTGAAGATTGGTGTTGCTTCACCAGTATTTGCTAATGCAAACGGAAGAAACATTCCATTACCGGGTGGTAACTTATTCTTACCATTCGACAGAGCTATCTTCAGAAAAATGATCTATGTTACTATTGCTTTAGTAATTATTGGATATGCTTTCAGTTTAGCTTTAACAGGTACAATTTTAATGAGTGACATTGTAGGTGTTTGGATCGCTGGTCCGGTATTCGCTTATTTATTACATTTATTATGGATGATGGAAAAGAAGAAATAATCTTTTCTAATCGATAAAATATTAAAGGGGATGCGATTTTCGTATCCCCTTTTTTTTGAGAAGCGAGACCGGCTTCGCCTGCGAGAGTCAAGAATTTTAGAACGCTACGCTTTTAGATCTTCAGATCGGCTAGGCCTTTTCGATGTATAGATCAGACTCTTTTGAATTTGAGTTTGAGTTTGACATTTGAATTTCTTTTGCCTTGATACTTGAATTTCAATCTGCACCAAGGCATTACCTGAGAGACCGCCCTTCGGGCTGCGAGATGCGAGACTGGCTTCACCTGCGAGACCGCCCTTCGGGTTGCGAACATATTATTTACGAGAAGGTGTAATCGGAAATCTTAAGTTTAAACTTATTCTTATACTTAAACTTAAAAGGAACTTAACAACATCAATTATCTAAATAACTCTACCCAACTCCAATTGATCTAATATATATTTAACCTGTTGAGTAGATTTAATTTCCGGAAAAAGGCTGGGCATGCCTTTCGCTGAGGATACATTATATCGGATAGCATCCAAATATACTGCTTGATGTAAAACACCTATGCTAACAAAGGCAACTTCAATATTAGCCGGCACATCAAGAAAATAAACCTTATCCCCTTTTTTCATTCCTCTCATAATTGAGTTTCCATTATCCAATACCATATAAACAGCCATATACTGCACCGTTATATCTTCAAACTTAAGATTCACTAATAAATCTTTTCGCTCTCCTTCATACTTTCTGAAGATGTCTAAATTAACCCAACCCATACTTGTACTAGACACAAAAAAATCATTAGCATCTTTGAAACATTGATTTTCAAAACACAGATCAGCATTTTTACAAATAAAGCGATATTGATCACTCACAATAAATTCATTTCGTCTATAAGTCTGAAAAGGAAATGAACCATCTGCATTTAAATCTAAACCCAATTGATATCGTACCGGAAAAGTTAAATGAGTAGCAACGGCATCGCCACTTCTGAAATGTGAAATCCAGTCAGGAAAATTATTCAAAGCATTAACCGTAGCTTCAACAAATAGAGGATTACCGTGCAATGCTTCCACTTTTGAAAGAGAACCATCACCTTCAATTTTAATATCCATAATTACAACACCTGTCTGACCGCGTTCTAGTGCTTCATCCGGATATTCTCCGAAGTTTACAAATGATTGTTGAAAGCCGTCTATCCCACCGGGAAAACGCAATATATTTTTATCAATCGGAAAACCATTATTCGCTTCGACCAAAGCCCTGTAAGCAGTTTCATCTTCAGGACGGATACTATCCTGCGGAACCCAATCAACGGTATTTGATAATATGGCATCATTATTTTCACCTACGGCCGTTTGATTATTCGACCAATTTCCGGTGAATAATTTTGTTCCCATTTTCATCAGATCTTCTGAAAATTGCATTTTAATAGCTTTATTTTTTGCAAGGCTCAGAGGCTTACCGTTTGCATTTGCTTCCATATACAACATTCCGTTTGATTCCAGAATTTCATTTCCGGAAGTGGTCGTTAAATTAGCCGTAAGTGCTTTATGCAAACCGTAAAATTCTTTCAATTTAAATTCAACTTTTCCTTCAATTTTATTTCCATCCGCATCAACAAAAGCATTTTCAGGAATAGTTAATTTCGTTCCTTCCTTAGCAGTAAAAGTATGTTCTTCAGCAGCATTAAAAGTGAAGCTTTGATCAGGTTGTTGATTCTTTCGAAAATAATTTTCAAGACCAGATTTGTCTTCCTGAATTACAGGCTCCGAATTTACAAAAACAACTTCCTTATTTAAAGAAGAGCTTGATTGAGTATTTACTTTTACTTCTTCAACATTCTGCTCTTCTTTTGATTTTACTATTTCCGACTTAGAAAACGGTTTGTCAGTTTTTGGTTTGGAAGGATTTAATGTTTGCTCTTTTTCTGCAATATTTCCTTCCTTAGCATTTAAAGAATTTCCGTCCGTCTCATAACACCATTCAAATGGATCACATAAATCATCTTCATTATTGTATGAAAATAAATCCGTTTCGATCTTCGATTTTGCGGTCTGATTATAATCGGAAGGATAATAAAAGATCATAATGGCAGAGATGAACAGGCTGATTGCAACAGAGCCTTGTATTGTTTTTTTAGCATTCATAACAGGTGTATTTTTCTTACAAATGTTTTAACGCCCTTCCGAGATCCGGATATTATAATATTAACATTTAAACCCTAAGTGTGACATTTAGATTACCATATTGAAGACTATTGAAGTCTTACAAGAAGAAAATAACCTTGTTTTTAGCTTGGGTTGGTAAGATTAACACACTATATGACTAAAATTCACCTGCATTAATCCTCTTTTACACCGCTTAATTTGTAAATTTGAAGTTGAACTTATAAGAAACAAACTATTTATTATGAAAAATCAGCTTACTATGAAAGCACTTCTAAGTGCCCTAATCGTAGTCTTTTTCAGTTTTTCAGCTTCTGCTACGCATTACCTTGGCGGTAGTGTATCGGTTACGGACGGAGCTACTCCAAACGAAAAATGCTTTACGCTCGTAGCTTACTGGAATACAAATTCTGGTGTAACGCCTAACAACCCTCAGGTTGGTGATGTGGGTGCTATTTCCACAATTGATGGAGATCAGGAATTTATATTTGGTGACGGATCACCAATATTAACCTTTGACTGGACAGTTACTGCAGTTGATAATGCCAATGATCGCTTCGAAACGACTGCATCTTTCTGCCATACCTATAATGACTGTGGAAATGTTACAGCATTTATGGGTGAATGTTGTACAGTTTCAGATTTAAGTAATAACAATGATTATTCATATGCATTAATGATTTCATTTGATCCATGTAATTTGAATAACTCTCCAGTTTCTGCTGTACCACCTTTTGTGTTGGCAGAAGAATGTGATGTTGAATCAGGTACTGGTATTTCTATTCCGGTTTTATTTAGTGATCCGGATGGAGATGTAGTAAGTTGTTCACTTGTAGGTGGAGGCGCTCTTCCTAACGAATGTTATGAATTTGATTTTATTGATGAAACAGCTGGTCCCGGTGAAGGAATTGGTGATTTAACAGCGCCGGCAGGTGCTTCTATTGACCCAAATACCTGTGAAATTAATTTTCAGCAAAACAATGTTGCTGTTGGGGATTTATTCAATGTAATTGTATGTGGTACAGATAATGAAATGTGTGCCTGTTATCAGTTTAACATTCAAATCGTTGAATGTTGTATTTCTGATTCTCCGGTATTCACAGCTCCTGCAGATCAGTCAACTATTACTGTTTGTCCTGGTGAACAAGCAGATTTCGATGTAACAGTTACCGATGCAGATAGCCCGATAAATAACTTAACGGCTTCAGGTGTTCCTGTAGGTGCTTCTTTTACTCCGAACGGAAATAATACTTCTGCTTCTTTTATATGGACACCAACTGCAGCGGATGTAGGAAATACAAACGTAATAACTTTCACTGCTGAAGATGATTGTGGTCAAACTAATATTTCAGTAATTGTAAATGTTGAAGCAGGAAATGCGCCTGTTTTTGATGCAATCACTGCTCCTGATCCTGTTTGTGAAGGAGAGCCGGTTAGTTTTGATGTTACGGCTTCAGATCCTGATAATGATATTACAGGAATTACCTTAACCTCTACTGAAGGTGGTTCTTTTGATGGTACTACATATACCTGGACGCCTGCTGCTGATGGATCTTATACGGTTGAATTCGAAGTAACTGATGCATGCGGAAATACTGCGGTGACTTCTACAACTGTTGTTGTTGAAGCAGGTACTCCTCCTACCCTTTCAGGCACAGCTCCTGCGGCTCAATGCCCGGGTATTGAAGTGTCATTTGATGTTACCGCTGCTGATGTGGACGGAGATTTAACAGGCGTTACATTGACCTCTACTGAAGGTGGAGCTTTTGATGGAACAACGTATACATGGACACCAACAATGGGTGGTTCTTATAATGTTACTTTTGAAGCAACAGATGACTGTGGTAATGTAACTCCATTAACGGTTGCTGTTGCTGTATTGGATGGAGGAACACCAGTATTTGGTGGCCCGACTCCTGCAGATGGTTCTGTTATTAATGTATGTTCAGGTTTAAATGCTGATTTCGGAGTTGAAGTTGGTGATGGAACTGCTAACCCTATTAATGTTGTGGAAAGTGGTGTTCCTGCCGGAGCAACTTTCGCAGGTGCTGCAGGAAACCCGGCTACCGGATCATTTACATGGGCAACTACTGATGCTGATGTTGGATCTTATACAATTACTTTCGACGCAGCAAATCAGTGCGCAAGCGCAAGTACAAGCGTAACCATAAATGTTGTTGGTGGTGAAGGTCCTACTTTTGATGCTACCGCACCTGTTAATGGTTCTACAGTTGAATCTTGTTTAGATGAGGTACTTCAGTTTACGGTTAGTGCAAGTGATGATGCTTTAACCAACGAAACAGTAACGGTTTCTCAAACAGGTTTACCGGCAAGTGCAAGTTTCGATCCTGCTACAGGTATCGTAAACTGGACACCGGTAGATGGCGATGAAGGTATGTATCCGGTTACTTTTTCTGCTACGGACGGATGTACTTCTGTTAGTTTAGATATCATTTTAGATATCATTGATTGTAATGTACCTCCTACTCCGGAGATCATGTCGATGGATCCATGTGTTTGTGGTAATCCTTTAAACATCATGGAAAATGTTGCAGATGATCCTTCAGATATTTTATTACCGGTAGCTTTCTTCTGGGAAACGATAACGATTCAATCTGATAATGCTTCTAATCCTTTAGAAACAGGATTAAGCTGGAGTATTGTTTCTGTTACGGGTGCTGTTGATGAAAATCAAACTGCCTATGCTGCAGGCGATGTTCCTGTTGCTTCAACGGGTGCAGGTGTTGCAGGCCAGCAAGACAATGGTGATGGAACGTATACTATTTATGTTTACCATCCGGTAGGTGCAGGATATAGCATTGAGTTAACAACTACTGATTCTGAAGGTAATGTGTATTTAAGTGGCGTATTAAGTAATTCATGCGATCAGTGTATCGCAATTCCAACTTTATCTGAGTGGGGATTAATTACTTTATGTTTAATGTTAATGGCTTACGGTTCGGTAGCAATTGGTGCTGTTAGTGTAGCTTTCGCCGGTTCTAAAAACATTCCTTTACCATTCGGAAGACAGTTAATATTACCATTTGACAAGGCTGTATTCAGAAAGTCAATGATCATTACATTATTATTGGTTCTTGCAGGATGGATATTAAGCATCGCTTTAACGGGCACTGTATTAATGAGTGACATAGTTGGGCCGTTTATCGCGGGTCCTGTATTTGCATATTTAATGCATTTGTTATGGATGATGGAAAAAAACAGAAAGCAATAAGCTGATTGTTTAAGATATATTTAAAGCCTCTTTCTTTTGGAAAGGGGCTTTTTTTTATCGGGGTAAAGTAGGGACGAATTAATTCGCCCTTACCGTTTCGGTCGGAATAAAATTTTGTATTTTGCAGATTCAATACTATGGCTGAAAACACTGAAAATAATGAATCGCTAAAAGAATCCTCTTCTGCAGGTCAGGGAGGAATTAAAGGCTTTTGGAATGATCGTTCTCCGGTATTTAAATACATTGTATTATTTGCTGCTTGCATTGGTAGCTTTTATTTATTCTTATGGAATTCACAATGGTTTCATGATATCGTAGTGAGAGGTGTAACTGTATTCGATTCTAAGATCGCCAGTATGATTCTTAACATCTTCGGCTATGGAACCTGGACGGAAGGACCTAGAGTTGCTTCTGATGCGATGACGGTGAATGTTAAAACCGGTTGTGATGGTTTGGAAGCGATGGCTATGTATTCGTCTGGGGTAATTGCATTTACCGCTCCTCTTTGGAGTAAAATAAGAGGTTTGGCCTTAGGACTTTTGTTTTTATTCTGTATGAATATTTTCAGAGTGGTACATCTTTGGTTAACCGGTCTTTATATGCCGCGATATTTTGAATTTTTTCATCAGAACTTCTGGCAGATCGTTTTTATTTTGATCTCTCTTTTAACTCTTGCTTTCTGGATTAATAAAATTCAAAAGCAACAAAGAATTGAAGCTAAGCTGGCAAAGCAACAGGCTGAAGACTTATCCGGCGACAATGCTTAATTTCAAGAAAATACTGCTTTTTACATTTTCATTTATAGGTATATACGCCTTGTTGAATTTTGTTGTTCCTGCGATGGGGCTAGATCAGTCGTATCGAAAAGCCTTCATTACAAATGGGAATATCATTTTCAAAAATTGGGGCGATAATGGTAAGGTTTATTTTCATAAAGGAGATACAACTTATACGAGTTTCTTTAAACATCCATTCAAAGAATACGATGATTTTGTTCGTTGCGAAATTCTGAATAAGGATCATGAAAAGTTAGCGAAAGTTGAAATCGAAAAAGCCTGGAGAGCTTCGGGACTCCCCCGCTCACATATGCGTAATTTCAAAGCAGAGATTTCACACGCCTATTTTTATACGGATGTCTGGCAGTTCGCCTGGATACCATTAATGTTAATCATTTCATTAATTCTTGCCACTCCTGTTCCATGGAAACGCCGTTTGATTGCTTTAGCAATGGGTGTTGGATTAACATTAGTTTTTACATTTTTCCGTTTCTGGATTCGTTTTGTAGTAGAAATTAACCGACATGGCTGGTTAGAAGTCGGCACCCAGGGAGATACCATGAAGTGGATATTCAAAAGTTTGAATACTGTTTTTATGTTTATGGGTATTGCTTTAATTGTACCGGTGGTTATCTGGTTTGCAGTTACTTTTCGCAAGGGAGATGGGAAAATTTTTCTCCTTGAAGATGAAGACTAATTTAATTAAGAATTACGAATGAGGAATTACGATTGTGCTTTTGAACAAGCAAAATCATCAAACTGATTACTGAAAACTGAGAACTGCAAACTCTT
>JAHDHT010000009.1:33626-39756 GCA_020631175.1 Chitinophagales bacterium | reverse complement strand
ACTTCATCAAAACAAGGCACACCTGCACAATCTGAAACCGCATAATAAGTAGTAGTTGCAGCCGGAGCTGTAATACTAGCAGGATTATCTGTGCTAACAGTAGAACCGGCAACATCATTTAAATCAGTAGCCCAACCAACAAAAGCACATGCACTTGGATCTAATACATCAGGAGTGAAAGTAACACAGTTTGATGTACTAGCTGCACCCGGAACAACGCCATCTGTGAAAGCCGGATCAAAATAACCATCATCACCTGCTTCATTTTCAATTCCTTGAACGGCACTATCTGCACCGTTATCAGATTGACAATCGATACAATTTATAGTAATCGTATTATCATCGCAAATAATTATTTGACCGGTAACCGTTTCATTTGGAGCTGTACAACAATGTATTACCTGATCAAAATCTACTACGAAGCAATTTGCTCCGCCAACAGAAGAAGAATAGGTAGAAACTGTTCCGCCATCACCCGGATCTAAATCTTCCCAAAAAAGAGCAATAATACCATTTGGATCATTTGTAGATGGAATCGGATCCTCTGATAAATCAGTTTCATCTACACAAGTAAAAGTTACATAGCCATTAGAACCTACACATACATCAGTGTAAGTATTACCAAAGAAGTCGAAATTAAATCCAATAGGTAATGGCCCGCTTCCTGCATCATCTCCTAATGTTAACACGTTTGGAGTACCAGCCGGCGCTGCTGTGCATGAACCGGCAGCTGCAGTAGTAACATTATAACCTACAAAACTTCCAGGAATAACAACATTTAATGTCGCACTTAAATCAACAGGATCTCCTTCACAAGCAGTTACATCATCACTCGCTTCAACAGCTGTTGGATCGCAAGTACATGTTGCATCTAAACCTGCAATCGTAGCTCCACATGCAGTATCATCAACGCCTGTTAATACTACATCAACAGGTGTTCCTGATGGAAAAGGACCATAAGAATAAGTGCCGGCAGCTGTAATATTTGCTTGAGCTCCTCCTACATCAACAGTGTAGGCAGTATTTCCAATACCTATGTTTGTCACATCAACTTCTATCATAAAGTTAGCTTCATCACCAATCATACATACAGCACTTGCCGTAATTTGAGGTGAAGAACATGCCAGAGATAAACAGAAATCGCAGTTATTTGCTGCAGGTAAAGGACTATCATCGTATATTAATAATAAGTAATCTGTACCCTGAGTAAGACCCGTAAGAATACCGCTTGCGTTACCAAGACAGTTAGAAACAGGAGCGCTGCAATCTGCTGCATACGCTTCAATACCAATTGCACAATTATTTGGGAAACCATCTCCATCATCAAATTCCAAATCAATTGGGTCACCGGCAGCCGTAATTACAGGAGCTGTCCAGGTAAACCAGGCAACTGCATCACCACCAAAATCACAAGTAGGTTCAGGACTTAGACCTGTTTCATCGAATGTTGAGAAATCGAAACCTGTAACACAAGTACCTGCCGCAACATCACCTGGATAAGGAATAGCAGTTGTACATTCATTACCCGGTGCAGGTGGTGCAGGCTCACCTATACAAAATTCAATAACATTAGCATTGAAATCATCCGTCCATCCATGTAAAATATAAAGTGTACCGGGAGTAAGTCCGCCTGCCAAACCGGTTTGTCCGGCATCGGTGTTTCCGACACAAACTGCTGTTACTTCAATACCTCCTGCATCAGGACAAGCTCCTTCCCATAAAGTAAATTCGAGGTCAGTACCAGAATTAACCAAAACTTCGACCGTTCCGCCAGCCGGAGCAGTAAAAGAATAATAAAAATCAAGATTAGTTCCTGCACCATCACATGTTGTTAAGGCATTTGCACTTGCCGTACCGGCTGTATTATCAACTGTTCCTGAAACAGTTATACCATCACAAACACCGGATGGTGTTCCAAGATCAATTACATTTATACAATCGTCGTTGGCAGGTTGAGCTATTGCTGCTGAGTTTCCCAAACCTACTAAGGCCAGGCAAATCAGCGCTCTAAAAATTATTTTGTTAAAATTTTTCATAAATAGTAGCTAATAAATTTTTGAATTTGGGTCTGTTAAAATTGCTTTAAAAAACCTTCGTCAACTGACTTTATATAGGAGTCTTTGATTTGATAAGGCATATTTAAATTCAATGATTCGATGAAAGTTTGTAAGTCCTCATCACTCATGCTTTCATTGGCAATTAAGAAATAAGTTCCGTTTTCTACTTGAGCACCAACAATTTGTGGATGATTTTCTAACTGTTCTGAAATATCCACCTGATTAGGAGATTCAAAAATTACAGGGAAAATTTTAAAGTCGCTCTTATCACCACTTGCAAATAATGAGAAGCTTAAAAAAATAGATAATGTTAGCACAAAGCTATACTGTAATAGTTTTTTCATAATAATGATTTTTTAATAATACTAGCGGTAGGAAAAACTAAAATAGTGGATTGTATGCTAATAACCAATAAAAAAGCCGGATAATAATATCCGGCTTTTGATTACATATATAACTTATTATCAAGCGTTTGCCAATTTTCCATGACAATGCTTGTATTTTTTGCCGCTGCCACATGGACAAGGCTCATTTCTCCCTACTTTTCGCTCTACTCTAACAGGTTGAGCCTTAGGTGTTTCTTTCTGCTGCCCTTGGCCCTTACCACCTTCCAAATCATTTTCTCTTGAAGTCTTATATTTCGCTCGTGCTTTAGGCTGTCGGGCTTCTCTAACTTCCTGTTGTTCTTTGATCGGAATAATCGCTTTAAACAAGAATGAAGTTAAGTCACGATTGATTTCGCTCAACATACTTTTGAATAATTCAAAGGCCTCAAACTTATAGATCAATAATGGATCTTTTTGCTCATAAACCGCCGATTGTACCGATTGCTTCAAATCATCCATTTCTCTTAAATGCTCTTTCCATGCGGCATCCATAAAGGCCAATGTTAAGCTTTTTTCGAAAGACTTAATGAGCACTTTTCCTTCCGATTTATAAGAAGCTTCCAATGGTGTGGTTACCATTATTTCTTTTTGACCATCACCAAAAGGCACGTAAATATTATCTACTGTTTCACCTTTTGCTTCATACCAGCCTTTCAAATAAGGCATGGCTATTTTTATATTGGCTTCAGATTTTCGATCGTAATAAGATCGGATTTCAGGGAAAACTTTTTGAATTATTGTTTGCTCATCTTCCACTTTGAATTCTTCTTCTGAAATATCCGGATCAACAGAAAAATAACGAATCACATCCATCCGGAAATCATCATAATTATTTTCTACTTTATGTTCTGCAATTAATTCCTCACATAAATCGTAGAAAGTATTATCCAAATCTACCGACAAACGTTCTCCCAGTAGTGCGTGCTGTCTTCTTTTGTAAATTACTTCACGCTGCGCGTTCATTACATCATCATACTCCAGCAATCGTTTACGCACACCAAAGTTATTTTCTTCTACTTTTTTCTGTGCGCGTTCGATCGATTTTGAAATCATGCTGTGCTGAATCACCTCTCCTTCCTGGAAACCCATTCGATCCATCACTTTTGCAATACGATCAGAACTAAACAGACGCATTAAGTCGTCTTCCAATGAAACAAAGAAAACAGATGAACCCGGATCACCCTGACGACCGGCTCGACCTCTAAGCTGACGGTCTACCCTACGGCTTTCATGTCTTTCGGTACCAATAATTGCCAAACCACCTGCATCTTTAACCGAATCCGACAACTTAATATCGGTACCACGACCCGCCATGTTAGTAGCAATAGTTACTTTACCGGCAAGGCCCGCTTCGGCTACAACCTGCGCTTCACGCGAGTGTTGTTTTGCATTTAAAACATTGTGGTCAATTTTCTTAAGAGTCAGCATTCGGCTTAAGAGTTCAGAGACCTCTACCGAAGTTGTACCCACTAATACCGGTCTGCCTGCTTGTTGCAATTCTAATACTTCCTGAATTACAGCATTATATTTTTCTCTTTTGGTTTTATAAACCAAATCTTCCATGTCGTTTCTCGCAATCGGTCGATTGGTCGGAATAACTACACAGTCTAATTTATAAATATCCCAGAATTCTCCCGCTTCTGTCTCAGCAGTACCCGTCATACCCGAAAGTTTATGGTACATTCTGAAGAAGTTCTGTAGGGTTACTGTGGCTAATGTCTGAGAAGCTTTTTCAACTTTTACATTCTCTTTAGCTTCAATCGCCTGATGTAAACCATCACTATAACGACGGCCTTCCATTACCCGCCCCGTTTGCTCATCAACGATCTTCACTTTTCCATCCATCACGACATACTCAACATCTCTTTCAAATAAAGCATAAGCTTTTAAGAGTTGATTGATCGAATGAATTCGTTCAGATTTGATCGCAAAATCCTGAAGCAATTTATCTTTCGCAGCAACCTTTTCTTCATCGGCCATTGACGATTTTTCAATCTCAGCAACTTCGCCTCCAACATCCGGCATAATAAAGAAGTTAGGATCTTCTCCTTCCGCAGTAATTAAATTAATTCCTTTATCGGTTAATTCAATTGAATTATTTTTTTCATCGATAGTGAAATATAACATCTCATCTACCTCCGGCATTTTCTTGGCATTATCCTGCAGATAAAAGTTTTCAGCTTTTTGCATAGCCACTTTCATCCCCTGCTCACTTAAGAACTTAATTAAAGGTTTTGATTTCGGTAAACCACGATGCGCTCTTAATAAAGCCATGGCTCCCTGCCCTTCTTCATAACCCAAATCGCCTTCACTGATTTTCTTTTTCGCTTCAACCAATAGGTCAGACGTTAGTTTACGTTGGGCAGCTACCAGTTTTTGAATTCTAGGCTTCAAATTATAAAACTGCTGTTCATCGCCTTTGTCAACCTGACCTGAAATAATTAATGGAGTTCGGGCATCATCGATTAAAACAGAATCAACCTCATCCACCATAGCAAAATGCAATTTATGCTGTACCTGATCTTCAGGCGAACGCGCCATATTATCTCTCAGATAATCGAAACCATATTCATTATTGGTTCCATAGACTATATCGTTTCGGTAAGCAGCATATCTTCCTTCCGAATGCGACTCATATTTATCTATGCAGTCAACCGTTAATCCAAGGAAATTATACAGGCCGCTCATCCATTCCATATCCCTTAAAGCAAGGTAATTGTTCACGGTAACCAGATGAACACCTAATCCAGTAAGTCCGTTTAAGTAAGCCGGTAAGGTTGCTACTAAAGTTTTTCCTTCCCCCGTAGCCATCTCAGCAATTTTACCTTGATGTAAAGTTATACCACCGATCAATTGCACATCATAATGCACCATATCCCAGGTGATCATATTTCCTGCAGCCATCCAGCTGTTGTTATAAACAACCTGATTGCCCTGGATATTGATGTGATCATTATTTACTGAAAGATCGCGGTCAAGGTCAGTTGCTGTTGCTGTAAGCTGCGTGTTTTCTTTAAAACGTCTGGCCGTTTCTTTTACTACTGCAAATGCTTCCGGAAGAATTTCGATCAGCACTTTTTCTAACTCTTCATCCTTTCTTTTCGTCAGCTTATCAATTTCATCATAGATGGCTTCTTTTTGATCCGGATCAACATCATCTGAAATTCCATTTCGAAGCTCCTGAATATCTGCATTAATATCTGTGAGGAATTCATTTACTCGCGCTCTGAATACATCCGTTTTTCCTCTTAGTTCATCATTGCTGATGTTTGCATATTCTGCGAAGTAAGCATTCGTCTTTTCAACCAATGGCATGATATCACGCACATCTTTTTCATATTTGTTGCCGAAAAGCTTGCCTACTACTTTATTAAAAAATCCCATCTTATTTTCAGTTTATGGTAGCGGTTAATTTGAGCCGCTAAATTACAATTCATTTAGCCAATAAAGCCAACCATCACTACTTTTCAATAAATATACCAAGCGAATGAAGCGGGCTGACCTAATTCTGCTTATAAATTGTTAAATCGAGTGATGTGGTTAAACACATCAGGGGGAAAAGAGCCACTTTTTTGCTTGCTGAAAGCACTTATTTTTGAGACTTAAAATTAGCCTTATGCGCATATTGGTCTTAGGTTCAGGCGGAAGAGAACATGCTTTTTGCCACTTCATTGCAGAAAGTGATTC
>JAHDHT010000009.1:31742-33526 GCA_020631175.1 Chitinophagales bacterium | reverse complement strand
TAGGTTCAGGCGGAAGAGAACATGCTTTTTGCCACTTCATTGCAGAAAGTGATTCTTGTGAAAAATTATATGCCGCACCGGGTAATGCGGGCATGGAAAAATGCGCTGAATGCGTTTCAATTCAAGTGAACCAATTTGACAGCATTGCCGACTTTTTGGCAGAAAATAAGATCGATTTGTTAGTAGTCGGACCTGAACAGCCTTTAGTGGAAGGATTAGTTGATCAGTTAAGGGTGGATGATCGTTTAGGGGATTTAAGTATTATTGGTCCTGCTCAGGCAGGGGCAATGTTGGAAGGAAGTAAAGCCTTTGCTAAAGATTTTATGGCAAAATACAAGGTGCCTACTGCTGCTTGTTTTAAGGTGGATGAATCCAACATTGATGATGGAAAAGCTTTTATCCGAAAGCAGCGCTTGCCGATTGTTTTGAAAGCGGATGGATTGGCTGCCGGAAAAGGGGTGTTAATTATCGATGAATATAATGCTGCTGAAAAAGCATTGGTTGAAATGTTGGAAGGACAATTTGGATCGGCAAGTGCTCAGGTGGTGATTGAGGAATTTTTAGATGGAATTGAGTTTTCAGTTTTTGTTTTGACGGATGGAAAGGATTATGTGATTTTACCGGAAGCGAAAGATTATAAACGCATCGGTGAAGGTGATAAAGGATTAAATACCGGCGGTATGGGTGCTATTTCGCCTGTTCCATTTTGTGATAAAGCTTTGATGCAAAAAGTAGAAGAGCAAGTGGTGATACCTACTATTGAAGGGATTAGAAATGAAAACTTTGACTACCACGGTTTTGTTTATATCGGATTAATGAAAGTTGGCGATGAACCTTATGTGGTTGAATATAATGTTCGTTTAGGAGATCCTGAGACGCAAGTGGTTTTAGCGAGAATTAAAAACGATTTAGCCGAACTTTTATACAAAGCAGGAAAGGGACAAATTGCTGAAGTTGCCTATGAAACGGATACAGCCCATGTGGCGACCGTTGTCTTAGCTTCAGGAGGATATCCTCAGGCATATGAAAAGGGTAAATTAATGTCCGGACTTGAAAGTTTAGCTAAGGGAGAGAGTTTCGTTTTTTGCGCCGGCGTTAAAAATAACGGTGGAGATATGGTGACCAACGGGGGTCGGGTATGTGCGGTGAATGGAAAAGGTGCTGACTTAAAAGCAGCGCTTAAAGCTTCTTACGACCGAATCGATCAAATTGAATTTGAAGGTATGTATTACCGCAAAGATATTGGCTTTGAATTCCAATAATCTATATTAAGCTTTTAACCTACTGAGATCTTCTCGCAATAAACCATTTCATCTATTCGTATAAAAACAAGATAGGTGCCGCGGGTGTACAATTTGATATTGTTCCATATGTCGACCCCGCTATTGATAATTCCGTCGACAATTTTGTCTTTAGATAACAGTTTTCCGAATCTGCTATACACTTTAATTTCAACCATTTTTACCTGCTTAGTTAAATTAATGCCGCTTAGCCATTCGTCGTATGTTGCTGTCGGGTATATATACGGTAGCTTGTTCTTCAAGGTTACAATAGTAATTTGTTATTTATTGTAATGTTAGTGTAGTGCGGTAATTTGTAGCACGGTATATTGAGTTTTCAAATACAAACACAAATGTCAAATTCAAATTCAAAGGATTTTTAAGCTTAAGAGTAAGTTTAAGTTTAAACTTAAGGCTTTTGTATTGTCGCAGCGAAAGCGGTCTCGCAGACAAAGCGGTCTCGACTCTCGCAGCCGAAGGCGGTCTCGCAGCGAAGCGGTCTCG
>JAHDHT010000009.1:19596-31642 GCA_020631175.1 Chitinophagales bacterium | reverse complement strand
TCTCGCAGCGAAGCGGTCTCGCATCTCAGAGCATTCCTTCATCTCCGAAACTAAAGTAACTCTGAAAACCTACAATCACATGATCCAACAAATGGATATCGATCAACTTTCCCGCATCTCTGATCTTTCTGGTTAGCTTGATATCAGCGTGACTCGGTTTTAAGTTTCCGCTCGGATGATTATGCGCTATGATCATTCCGGATGCCAGCAATTCAATACCTTTTTTAAGGATAATCCGAACATCAGCCACGGTTCCGTTAACACCTCCATGTCCGACCTTTACCTTTCTAATCAGCTCGTTTCTTCGATTGAGATAAAGCACCCAGAATTCTTCATGTGGCAAATCACCCAGATTTTCATAGAGTAAATGATAGGCATCTTTGCTGCTTTCCAATTTCTTCTTTTTTACAACTTGCTGACTTAATCTGCGCTTACCGATTTCGAGTGCAGCAATTATACTGATCGCTTTCGCTTCACCGATACCTTTGAAGTTTTGTAATTCTGAAAGAGAAGTTTTGGCCAGTTCATTCAGATTGTTTTGATGTGTATTCAGAATCTTTTTGCAAAGATCTACCGCACTATCCTCCCGATTTCCAGAACCGATTAAAATAGCCAATAATTCTGCATCACTGAGTGCATTCTTTCCTTTCAATAACAGTTTTTCACGAGGTCTGTCTTCCTCCGCCCAACCCTTTATCGAAAAATCATTTCCGTAGGGTTTCATACAATTAATATCTTTGCGGAAAAGTAAGAACATCATAGGAATTGTTCTTGTTAAAAAATATAAAATCACATTTATTATGAAATACAGAATTGAAAAAGATAGTATTGGCGAAATTCAGGTGCCTGCTGAAAAATACTGGGCAGCACAAACGCAACGTTCAACTCAAAATTTTAAAATTGGTGGACAAAACATGCCGATTGAAATCATTCGCGCTTATAGCATTTTGAAAAAAGCGGCAGCACAAACGAATGCATCTTTAACCGATTTTCCTCAGGATAAAGCAGATATCATTTCAAAGGTTTGTGATGAAATTGCTAATGGCGATTTGGATGATCAGTTTCCATTAGTTGTTTGGCAAACCGGATCGGGCACACAAAGCAATATGAATGTGAATGAAGTGATCGCGAACAGAGCGCATGTTTTATTAGGTGGAAGCCTTGAAGACAAAGAAAAATCCATCCATCCAAATGATGATGTCAATAAATCTCAAAGTTCAAACGACACTTTTCCTACAGCAATGCATATTGCTGCTTACACGATGCTGATGGAGAATACATTGCCGGGATTAAAGCAATTGAGAGATACATTAAAGGCAAAATCTGATGCATTTCAATCGGTCGTAAAAATAGGTCGTACTCATTTTATGGATGCGACGCCGGTTACTTTAGGACAAGAATTTTCCGGTTATGTTTCTCAATTAGATCATGGAATCAAAGCTATTGAACATACTTTAGATCATATTTTAGAATTGGCTTTGGGTGGAACAGCTGTAGGAACTGGAATTAATACGCCGGAAGGATATGCGGATGCTGTAGCTAAGAAAATTGCTGAATTAAGTGGCTATCCTTTCCGTTCTGCTGAAAACAAATTTGAAGCATTAGCTGCGCATGATGCTATTGTAGAGTCGCATGGCGCTCTAAAAACGGTTGCGGTTAGTTTGATGAAAATCGCTAATGACATTCGAATGCTTAGTTCGGGACCAAGAAGTGGTATTTCTGAAATTATCATTCCTGCCAACGAGCCGGGTTCTTCAATTATGCCCGGTAAAGTAAATCCGACACAATCGGAAGCGGTAACGATGGTTTGTGCTCAGGTTATGGGAAATGATGTGGCTATTAATGTGGGTGGATGTACCGGTCATTTTGAATTGAATGTTTTCAAGCCGATGATGATTGCTAACTTTTTACATTCTGCCCGTTTATTAGGTGATGCAGCCAGATCGTTTGAAGAAAATTGCGCCAGAGGTATTGAGCCAAATCACAAAAAGATTCAATTCAATCTCGAGAATTCATTAATGCTGGTGACGGCTTTGAATACAAAGATCGGCTACGATAAGGCTGCAAAAATTGCAAAGAAAGCATATAATGAAGACAGCACATTAAAGGCTGCTGCTTTGGATTTAGGTTACCTTACTGCTGAAGAGTTTGATGCATGGGTGAAGCCGGAGGATATGGTTGGATAGATTTTTAGTCGTTAGGGATTAGGTAAAAGGTGTAAGTTTTTCTGCTATTTGGCCTTTATGTTTTTCCGCAGAGATGCACAGAGGTTTTTGAATTTACGAGAAGTAAAAATGTTAACTCGCTCCTCGCTCCTGAAAATTATTGAAATTTGTAAAAGTCTAGATCATTTTGAGTCTGATATCTTCTAATCTAAAAATCTCTTAATAAAATCCTTCTTTCCCAACTTTTGAGCCCGCATTTTCGTTGTACCTTTGAAGCTTATGGAATCATTGGTCAAACCTTACAATTGGTACTGTGAAAGTCTTACGCAATACAAGCGATTAAAGACACGAGAAGTAAAAATCGGGAAGATCGCCTTGGGCGGTGATAATCCGATTCGTACTCAGAGTATGACCACCACTGACACGATGGATACGATTGCTACGGTTGAACAAAGTATCCGCATTTTTGAAGCGGGAGCCGACTATGTTCGAATTACTGCTCCTTCCAAAAAAGATGCTTTAAATCTGGAAGTTATAAAGAAGGAAATTGAGCGGAGAGGATATGATATTCCTCTGATTGCCGATATTCATTTTACACCAAATGCTGCTTTACTAGCGGCAGAAATAGTTGAAAAAGTTCGGGTAAATCCCGGTAACTATGCCGACAAGAAAAAGTTTGAGCAAATTGAATATACCGATGCTACTTACCAGGCGGAAATCGATCGAATTCAGGAACGGTTTGAACCTTTGGTCGAAATTTGCAAGAGGAACGGTACGGCTATGCGTATTGGCACCAATCATGGTTCTTTAAGTGATCGTATTATGAGCCGATATGGTGATACACCATTAGGTATGGTCGAATCGGCTTTAGAATTTGTTCGCATTTGCGAAGCCATGAATTATCATGAATTGGTTTTATCGATGAAGGCATCCAACACGCAGGTAATGGTACAGGCTTACCGTTTGCTGATTCAAAAAATGCAGGAAGAAGGTATTCAACCTTACCCATTACACCTTGGTGTTACCGAGGCCGGTGAAGCTCAGGATGGAAGAATTAAATCTGCAATCGGAATCGGTGCTTTGCTAGAAGACGGTATTGGCGATACGGTGCGTGTATCTTTAACGGAAGAGCCGGAAGCAGAAATTCCTGTTTGCGAAAAACTCGTCGCACGCTATGCTAAGCGTTCGGGGCATAAAGATATTCCTGAAATTGAAGTTTCTCCTTTACGACCTTTTGAATACAATAAACGAAAAAGTATTGCAGTCGGAAAGTGCGGTGGAGACCAGGTTCCTGTTGTGATTGGTGATGCGACTTCATTTGAACGTTTAAATGCTGAGGCATTAAAGGCCTTTGGCTATGAATACCTGAGCGATCTCGACAAATGGAATCTTAGTGATCAGGCTGCGGATTACATTTTCTCAAACGATATTTTCAATTTTGAATTACCGGGAACGCTGCAAGTTATTTTAGATTTTTCTGTTTGGAAAAATTTAGGAGATAAAATAAATTCTTCTGCAACGGGAAATCTTGTTTACTTGCCATTGGTGAGCATTGAAGAAAAAGATCATACTGCATTAAATGCATTTAAGGGTCCTGTATTTGTTCGGGTAGATGCTGCTGATATAATCAATCAAAGTATTTCGTTCACCGAAAATCAAATTTTAGTTATAAGCAGCTCTAATGCACACCGTATGCCTGAGGTCAGAAGGGCAATGATGGATTTAATGATTTCGAAAATTTACAATCCGGTCATTTTTAAATTCGACTTCGAAACAACTGACGGCGAACAATTAATGGTAGACAGCGGTACTGACTTTGGTGCATTGTTTATTGACGGTCAGGGTGACGGTTTATGGATGACAGCCGCTCATCATAGTGCAAAGCTTATCAATGAAACTGCATTTTATATTTTACAGGCCAGTAGAACCAGAATTTCAAAAACAGAATATATCTCTTGTCCTTCCTGCGGAAGAACCTTGTTTGACTTACAGGATACAACGGCTATGATCAGAGCTAAGACGCATCATTTAAAAGGTGTTAAGATCGGTATCATGGGTTGTATTGTTAACGGTCCGGGTGAAATGGCAGACGCCGATTATGGTTATGTAGGCAGTGGCCCGGGTAAAATCACTTTATATAAAGGCAAGGAAGTGGTAAAAAAGAACATCCCTTCTGAAGATGCTTTAGACGAATTGATTGAATTAATTCGTGAGCATGGAGACTGGGTGGAGGCTGTTTAATTAAGTTTAAGTGTAAGTTTAAGCTTAAGTTTAGGAGGTTTTTTTTTGGTGAGATTTTTAGATCGGCTAAGCCTTGCAGATGTTTAGACGATTAGTAGCTCAGTAATTTGTAGCGCAGATCTTTTTATCCTCGTATTCGCTTCGCTTTAAAACGTAGATTTCTACAAGCAATTCTTAAAGAACATTAATAACATCTCTATACCTTAAATATTTTTGTACATTTAAATTCAATAAATCATATTATGAGTTTAATTGAGCAAACAAGAAAAAGTCTTATTGAAAAGCTTAATTCTATTAATAATATAGAATTACTTCAGGCATTAAATGAATTAATTTCATCGGAAAGTACATCTTCTGAAATTTTAAAGTTAAATCAAACTCAAAAGGAATTGATTGAGTTAAGTGACCAGGATATTAAAAATGGAAATACAATCGACCAAGAAGTTATGATGGACAGAAATTTAAAATGGCTAAAAGAAAAATAATCTGGACCAGAACTGCCGATATTCAGTTTTTAGGAATTCTAAATTATTGGACTCAAAAGAACCAATCTAACACCTACGCTTTAAAGCTTATTAAGCTAACTACAGGTAGAATTAATTTAATTGCAAAAGCTCCACTTTTATATAGGGAAACAGATATTCAAGGATTAAGAGTAAGCGTCCTGGGTAGTTTTAGCATTTTCTATCGTTTCACAAATGACGATCTATACATAGTTGCATTTTGGGATAACAGACAAGATCCTGAACAATTATTAAATCTTTTTAAAAAAAAATGAAACTTAAGTGTAGGCTTAAATTTAAGTTTAGGAGGTTTTGATTTATAAGATTTTTAGATCGGCTGCGCCTTGAAGATGTTTAGACGATTAGTAGCACTGTACTTTGTAGCGCAGAGTTTTTCCACCCTCGCATTCGCTTCGCTCAACTGGTCCCACAAGCGGGACATTTTTTACAATTAAATTTAAGTAGTTGCTTTTTGATTAGATTTTTAGATCGGCTTCGCCTTGCAGATGTTTAGACAAACGACTAGTCTTTATTCTACAAGCCAAAGGCGATCTTAAAGCGAAGCGGTCTTAAATAAAAAAAGGGCGAACATCACTGTTCGCCCTTGTATATTTTTAACCTTTTAAATTTCCATTTCTAGTACGACCATAAGTCATGCTCGTAAATGAAAATTTCGTTTTTCACTCTTTCAGATTCTAAAAGTGCGTCGATACCTGTCGCATAATCTTGTATACGCAGATCACGAACATTACTTTCTTTCATCACATAAGAACTGAAATAACGCATTTCAAACAAATCTTCCCAGCTCATACGCTGAGCATCATTCCAAGGATTGAATACTTCGTAACGTGCAAGGTGCTCTCTGAAATCAGGATAGTATACCCAGAACATAGCTCTTTCACCACGGAAATTGCCATTGTCATCATATACATCCTCAATAGGAGCGAAACCTAACAAACGAACGATCATAGTAGACGATTCTTCATCGAATATCCAATCCTCTTTTAAACGGATTTTAGTTACCGCTTCCGGATTGAAGTCGTTTTGAACCACTTCCCAAACTTCTTCATACGTTTCAGGATCTACTACAAGTACTGAATCTGTTGAACCCAGTTTAGAATTTACATCCTCTGCTGTCATAGCAGTACTGAAATCATCATTTTGGTAAACCGAAGTTTCACCGGTCTGAACGATTTCCAATAAAATCTGAATTAAAGGCTCTTGCGGATATGCGAACGTTAAGTTCATTTTCTCACGTGTATCAATAACACGCCAAACACGCTTAGACCAAAGAACATCTGCTTCACGAATATCATCGTATTTCAGAATTTCTTTTTCCTTGGTGGCGATTTTGTCAAATGCACCATCTCGTACTAAAGATTTAGATTCCTGGGCATTTAAGATACCGCAACTTAAAATAGCCAATGTTAAAACCAGAATATTTTTCATCACTGAGTTCATAATTGTTGATTTATAGAATTTTAAACGCAATAGAACCTAAGTTTCTTGTGGTTCCATCAGGTCCTTTTGCTTTTATTTTATCAAAGAAGAAAGCATCACCCGGAGCAACTTTACCCATCATACCTTTAACCTGAGAGTTAAATGTGCCACCGGCATTAACCGCTGTCTCTAAATCTTGTCTTTTCTTCGCTAGTGTTGCTTCAAATCCAACGATTTCATAACGAGCATCAAATAGGAAGTTCTCTAATACCGCAATCATACCTCTCTGAGCTTTGAATTCACCGGTCTTAAGACCACCTCCATTCTTTCCACCCACTTCTGGTACCGGATCAGGAATTCGCATAACTCTGAATTCTCTTTGATCAGAGAAAGTACCACCCTCACGTTCCTGTTTAGGACCGCTTACAGTAATATTTGCTTTACCTGGAGAAGTTACTCTTACTGTGTAAGCACCATTACCGGCCGGAGTCATTGTTCCACCTCCACCCGAGATACTTGCCTGAACTTTACTTGAAGGAATACCTGAAATAGAGCATTGTACAGGGTTATCCACCCCAATATAGAATGCATTCATTTTTGTAGGTGCAACAACCGCTACATATTCCTGACGGAACGGAGGTACAACTTCATATTCAAATTTTGTCGGATAAGATTTCCACTCACCAAACTGGTTTTTAGACTTTACAACAATATCGACAGTCTTTTTACCTGTTCCGGAAGTGTTCACTTTATAGCTTGCACGACCGTTTGCTTTGGTAGTCTGTGTAGAGCCATTTACGGTAATCACAGGCTTTGATGAAGAACTTGAAGCAGATAAGAAAATATCTAACTCAAGTGGATCACCTGTGATAAATTTCTTCGCATTAGGAATAACCGCTGCTTCAAATTTATCGAAGTTCAAACGCTTCTCACCTACACGATCAGAAAATTTCTCTACTACCATAGATTCAGCAGAACGAATTTCATTCTGATATCTGGTGATTTCAGTTAAGGCTGCAATAGCAGGCATGTGGAAGAAAGATTTCTGTACCCACTTGTCTCCATCACCTTTTACTTTATCAAATCCAACGGTATCTAATTTTAAAGGCATGATTAAATCTAGTTGAGACTTATCTTCCTCATTATCATCAAAAAAGGATAAGAATTTGTTTCTCGAACTACTAATAATTTCTTTCAAAACAAGCCCCTGAGCCGGCAATGAATCACCTTTAATGAAAAATTTTGTTGTTGCTGCCTGATTATCTGCAGCTTTCATTTCACCTGTATCATTTCCGTCTTTATCAAGCATTGTACCGCCTGATGATGCTATGAAATCTGTTTTCATGCGATCTAAAACATCAATGATAGAGTCACTGTAAACAGAGGCTAACTGAGCTTTGTCGAAATGCTCCTGACCTCTTCCTTTATTCTTCTCGATCTTAGCTTTGAAAGCTTTGTAAGAATCGTCGATCTTAGTCTTTAATGTAAATGTGTTCCCCTCAAGACTTCTGTTCATTTTCTTGAAGGCGTTGATCACCTCAGCTGATACGTTAAGTGCCAAAAGCGCTGTTAGTACCAGATACATGATGTTGATCATCTGCTGCCGGGGTTCCTTAGGAATTGCCATATTATCTTAATTCAGCTTTTAGGTTAATTAATGGTTAGAATTAAAATATTATCTGCCTCCTCCCTGCATCGCAGCAAGCATGTTACCGTAAACACTGTTCAGATTAGTAAGGTTCTTCGTTAATGAAGACATCTGATCTTTGTATTTCTTAGTATCCTCTAAAGAGTCATCTAAGTTGGTAATAGCCGTAGAAAGGTTACCGTAAAATTTATTCATTGCTTTCAGGTGATTATTCGTATCCTGAAGCTCTAATTCATAAACTGCATTTAAAGCAGCTAAATTCTTAGTTACAGTCTGTACTTGCTCATGATATCCTTTAGTATCATCAGTAGAAATGGTTAAGCTATTCGCTACTTCAGCAGCCTGAGAATAAGCAGCCTGTACATCACTTAAAGCCTTAGCAGCTTCTCTTGCTTTTACAGTATACTCATCTGTTGCTTCTAAAGTAGACGTAACGTTAGATAAACCATCTACGCTTGTGCCTAATCCTCTTAAAGAATCACCTAATTTGTCAATCATGTTTTGGTTGATGTTGCTATTCTCTAACATTTTGTCAAGCTCAGCTGTAGCAGAACTTCCTCCGCCCGAAGCGCCTATAGAAACAACATCAGCAGCAGCAACTTTTTTCTTTCTGTTATAAGTATCCAAATTCGGGTATAACTTCTCCCAGTAATAATCTTTTTTAGGAGGTAAAATACCTTGTAATGCAAAAATGAATGCCTCTGTAAACAGACCGTACATCAACCATGCATCAGCACCATCCTGGTGTGTAATTTTCATGTAAGCTCCAATCATAATTACCGCAGCTGCGATACCAATGATGAAGTTTTTTAGATACTTAAAAAATTTAGATTCAAAAAATCCCATCTTTCCTTTTGTTTGTTTTGTTTGGTTAAATAAATACTATCTCCGTAATCAACTAATGTGACTTAATTGACTGATTAAAAATTCTTGTTTGTTTTCATTTGGAATTTGAGTGTTTCCGCTAAGGCGTATTCTATTGATAATCTGAAATTGAACGCCCTAAGAAAGTTAATGCACATCTGAAACCTACATAAGATTTCGCACTGTCTGAATATTCCCAGTGACGAGAACCTGTTTGTAAATAATAAGCGATGTCTTTCCATGATCCACCTCTTAATACTTTACGCTTCATTGTAGCATTGTCTGCATCCTTCACATCATAACGAATATCCGGATTCATATCATGCTGGAAAGAATATGCATTCTCATAGAAAGCGGAAGACGTCCACTCCGATACATTTCCAGACATATTATATAAACCGTAATCATTAGGATTGTAAGCATCTGCTCTAACCGTATAGAATCCACCATCTTCAGGATAGTTACCTCTACCCGGTTTAAAGTTTGCAAGGATACATCCTTTCTTATTTCTCATATAAGGACCGCCCCATGGATATGGTGATTGTTCTAAACCACCTCTTGAAGCATATTCCCACTCGTGCTCAAATGGTAATCTGAAGTCTTCACCCATTGTTTCACCATTAGCAGCTTTGTAATCATTCCAGAATTTAGTTCTCCAGGCTGCAAAAGCTTTTGCCTGATCCCAATTCACACCAACAGTTGGATAATCATCAAAGGCAGGATGCCAGAAATAATTTCTTGTCATTGGCTCATTATAACTGTAAGAGAAATCCGCTATCCACGCTAATGTATCCGGATAAATCTCAACGCTTTCACTTCTGATAAATGTTGATCTTGGCTTCGATCTGTTTGACTGACGTGCAGCTGCTTTCCAATCGTACCAATCATAATCAAATACTAATTTCTTTGTATTAATTTGCTTCTGACCCCAGAACTGCTCGCTTTCGTCGTAGTACATTTCTTCTAATGCACTTGCATCTTCCGGATCGTCCCAGAAAATTTCATAGGTCCAGTCAATTTTCTGATCACCATCTTCGGTTTCCTCGAAGTGATCTAACATTACGTGACCGATAGAATCTTTCACCCAATTTACAAACTGACGGTACTCATTATTAGTTACCTCAGTATCGTCCATATAAAATCCCTGAATAGAGATTTGCTTGGATCGTTGTTGTTGCGCGAAGGAAATATCCTGATCACTCGGACCGATATGGAAGGTTCCCGATGGTATGTAAACCATACCATATGGATTGATATTTTTCCACGTTGGTCTATCTAAAACACCCAATAGCTGCCCGTTGTAGGTTTGCTGGCAACTACTAATCATAAAGGTAGCCATGACGAGTGTAAATACTTTCAACAGATTTTTCATATATGCCATAATTTCAAAAGCAAAAAAAGAGTCCAAATATAATTTTTATTTCGTCTAATACAAATTTTCAAAGCGTCAAAAATGAACTTATAAACACTTATTTAATAACGCTTCTACTCTAAGTTAGTCACTAATTTATCAAGGTTCATTTACAAAAATCTAGGATTGTAAATTACCTTACTTTTTTGGCTGGGAAGTAATGCCGAAGAACTAAATCTAAGTCTTAATTCGTGGCTCCCATTGTGAACGGTTTTCAATCCTGATAAACCAAGATCATAAGAGTACCCTAATCTCCAGTTTTCCAGTAATTTTATTCCGCCCATAAGAACAAGTGCATCATTAGATGCTCCGCTGTAGCCACGATACCCTGACCCTACCTCATATCGCTCATCAATTTCGATTACTGCGTTCAGCTGTAGTTGGTGTTTTGTGATGTCAGAGTGAAAAAATAACGCAGGGATGACATTAATATTATTTAACAGACCAATTTTAACAGAAGAAAATGCGTTTAACTGCATCTTTCTCGTATACGAAAAAGCAACATCTGGCCCATCGGCTGAAAGCCTTGCGGGTATTAAACTATTGGCAGCCAAGCCAATATGCAACATATCATTCAGATAATAAACCCCCGCTCCTAAATCTGCCGTAATAGCAGAAATATTTTGATTGGGTAATAATGCGTCACTATGATCAATAACTCCTTCATAAAATCCATCCGGAGCTAATAGATCTGCACCATTCAATGCGTATTGTAAAGCACCTGCCCGAAGACCAAGTGTCAATACCGCATCTCTGGTATCAATAAAACGATAATTGTAATGTAAAGCCACACTACTAAGGCGACTTGCGCCTAATTGATCGTTTTGAATGTTTAATCCAATACCCGACCTGAAAAGGGGCAAAGGCAGGCTCACATTCACCAATTGACTTTGCGGACCACCATTAAGTCCAAGCCATTGCCATCTGTATGCAGCATCCAAAACCAAGGCATACGATGTTCCGCTGGCGGCCGGATTAAAATTGCTGCCTAAATGATGAAATTGAGAATATTGAACTTCTTGTTGCCCCTTTAAGGAAGAGGTAAAGCAACAAAAGATGATTCCAAGCAGTATGAAGGGTAGATTTCTCAACATATGGTCAACTGAAAACGTAAGTTAAAATTATTTATTGGATAACGAATGAAGGAAGGAATTGGTTGTACGGGGGAAGACTTTTTGAAATGGATTTTTGGATGGTTAGATCGGCTGCGCCTTGCAGATTTGGAGACTTTTAGACTTTCAGATCGGCTTCGCCTTGCAGATTTTTAGACTTTTTCTTTTAATCTGAAAGCAAAGCGGTCTGAAAAATAATTTGGGCGGCATTTCCTGCTATCCGCTAATACGCACTGTCGGCAAAGCATTTTCAATCAGGTCTTGTCTAGTCTTCCTTCGTCAGCCTTTGCCAATCCCGATTTCAATACACTTTGCCAACAGAGGGTGAGCAAATATTTTTGCGAGGGGCTTCTATCAGGGCCGCAAGTCTTTCTTGCAAAACGATCGAATTGTATGTTTGAGAGGCTAACGGCAACTGAAGCTTGAATAATCGTCTTAAACGATCTCGATTCTGAAAATCTTGAATTCCAACCTCCGTGCACTGCGTTAGCAAGGGTCCCGCCGGCGGGACATTTACACGCTCGATCGTAAAGATTACAATTGAACTTGATACTTGAACTTGATACTTGAACTTTAAACAGGCCTCTACTTATTCGCCACCTTAACATACTTGTCAATCGCCATCGTCATCGATGGAGATTCTGGTGCCGGAGCTTTGATGT
>JAHDHT010000009.1:5324-19496 GCA_020631175.1 Chitinophagales bacterium | reverse complement strand
TACTTGTCAATCGCCATCGTCATCGATGGAGATTCTGGTGCCGGAGCTTTGATGTCGATATACAATCCATAGTCTTCCGTACACTTAGCGGTAGCAGGACCAAAGATCGCGAGTCTTGTGTTGTTTTGCTCGAACTTTGGGAAATTCTCGTATAGGGATTTTAAGCCTAAAGGACTAAAAAACACGATCATATCATAAAAGATATTTTCCAGATCCGATAAATCGCTGCTAACCGTTTTGTAAATAACCGCTTCATCGTAATTGAATTCGTTTTCACGAAGAAAATCAGGAAAAGCTCTTGTATTTACATCACTACAAGGAAGCATGAATTTCTCATTTGCTTTATGCTTCTTCAATAAGTCCTGTAAACCTTTTAATGGCCCTTTGCCATAAAAAACTTTACGCTTTCTGTACTGAATAAACTTTTGAAGATATAAAGCAATCGCTTCAGATCGGCAAAAATATTTTGTAGTAGCAGGCATTTCTTTCTTCGCTTCTTTACAAACTCTGAAGAAATGCTCAATCGCGTTTTTACTGGTGAATATGATCGCAGTATATTCAAGAGGATCTTTACGCTCTTTTCTGAACTCCTTCCAAGGCACTCCTTCTACATGAATAAAGGGTCGGAAGTCAATTTTTATATTGTGTTTTTTGGCAAGATCGAAATATGGGGACTTCCCATTTTCCGGAGCAGGTTGAGATATAAGAATAGATTTAACTTTCTTAATTCGCTGCTTTTGTTCGATCTTATTTGGTCCTTTCACAACTGTCATCAGAATTGATTTAAAGTGCGTAAAGCGTTAATTCTCAAACGAACCTGTCTATTATTTTATACAAAAATAAGACAGGGGCGATTTCGAGGGTGCAAAGGTAGACAAAAAAGTGAAGATTGCGAAATTTTAAACTTCCGTAGGCGATTATTATGCCTCTGATCCACCCGTAAATAAAGCTCGCTGAAATCAATGCCGCCGCAATTAAACTGAAAATTCTTGCCAGACTTTCTCCGCCAAAAGCACTCAGTAAAAGAACAGGAATTAACACAATGCTGATAGCAGATTCTGCAATAAAAAAACTAAATAAATAAAACACAACCGTTTGTTGCATTTGAAAAAGTAATCCGATTAGAAAATGAATCAGCATACGTATCAGATGGAAACCAAAAACCGCTAAAAAGAGGAAACCGAAATTGACCCAAATATTATTATCAGGCAACAATTGAAAACTGTCGAGCATTAAATAAATAGCGGCTGTAATAACCAAACTGCTTAAAAGAAATAATAAAATCAAGGGAGGATTAAATGCACCTTCCTGCTCCCGCTGAAATTGTTGTAATAGATTTAAATTAAAAATGGATTTACGAATGTATTCCAGATAATAATTATAATTCAATCGAATTGCTCCTAATAAAAGAGCGATGCTTAATAGTATATAAAATACAAGTGTGGTTTCGTCTTTTTTTAGCGGCAATACCTGAACGGGATTATCAGATCTGCGTTCATTACCGATAGCAAGACCGTTATCCAGATTTCCTTCATATATAAATTGAACTTCATTACTGTCAATTCGAGATGAATCCGGCACTGACACTGTATCTTCTAAGAGTAAAGTGTCTTGAATTTCCTGCGCATATCCATCCATCCAAAAAAAAGAACAGATCATTATAATGACAAGAAATAAATGTTTCATACGATTAAAAATAACTGGCATATCCAAAATGGATTTTTCCTGAGCGCAAATCGATCGGATTATTATTTCTTCTTCCTAAAGCATAGTACAAACCAAAAACACCTGCATTCGTTTCGAAATTCAGACCACCTCCAAAACCAAGAGGAAAATCAATTTCATTTTGCGCAGAAGCGGTTCTTGCCCAATCTCCAAACACCAAAAAATAAGAATTACGACCGATTAAATAACGATACTCCAAAGATAGCTTTTGATAATTGATCGTACGAACAGATTGCTCATCAAATCCTCTTAAAATTTTATAGCCTCCGATACGATATAATTCACTGTCAAAAATTTCGGGTGCCCACAAATAAGCAAGATCTACCTGGGTTAAAATAGTACTTTGATTTCCTATGGGCCAAAAGCGTTGAAGCGTTGCCTTCAATTCACTTTTCAAGGTTTTAAGATCAATCGTGTCATATAAACTTTCGTAATTAAATGAAGGATCTTCAGGGTCATCTAAATTAATAATCCGACTGTTGAGATTGATTGTTCGGTTACCCAGACTCCATTCCATTTTAAGGCTGTTTCCCCGGGTTGGATTTATTGCATAATCCAGATTCTCGAGATAGGCTGAAATACCATAAGCATTTTGTGTCCAATCCAGATTTTCAGGCAGCATTTTGGTTTGAATAACGGCAGAAGTATCTACGGTCAAAATACCTGATCGCTTTTGATCAAAAAACACTTTGATGTAATTATTGCCGGTTAGGGCATAATGTAAACCGAACCTGAAATTTCGATTGATAAAAGTCGTATCACTGATGAAAAGATTATACTTGGTTTCGACACCAAAAGGCACGACCGGCAAATATGGATACAATACTTCAAGGTCTAAATTTCTGGATTGTTGCGGATAACTGTTATACTCAAAATGCAAGCGCTCTCCTTCTCCAAAAACGTTTTGCAGCGACAATAATGCTTCGCCGGTAATCTGAAATCTTCTTGCATTGGGACCCGTTTCGGTCGATGGCAATAAACCCAATAAAAAATCGAATTTACTTGCATTTCGCTTATTCATAAACAGATAAACTCTTGCGCCTGAATTGTAAAACTCAACTGCCGGATCACGATTTACTTTTACAAATGAGAGTGCCTTTAATTTTTCAGATGTGGCTGCTATGCGCTGTTCATTATATAAATCACCCCGTTTTAGATTGAGGTAATTCTCCATATATCGCCGGGAGATTTTCGCCTTGCCTCTTAAAATAACACTATCGATTTTTACCGGTTGATTTGGATTATAATCAAGCGAAGCATTGATGCGATCTTCATCAATTTGCACATTTTTTAACGTTGTTTCTGCAAAAGGATAGCCATTGTTTTGGGCATGTCTGAGCAGGAGCTGATTCATTTGCTCCCATTGTTCTATCGTGTAAAATTGATTTTTCGACTTTACATTTTTTATACTGCGCAACAAATCTTCGGCTAAACTATCTGTATTGATATAAAGGCCTTTATAAGCATTGCCTTTGTAAAAATAAACGGCCCAAAATTTATCGTTTTGTTGAACCGAATCGATTGAAGCTCCGAAATAACCTTCTTCCTGTCGTTTTTTGACCCAGTTTTTAATTTTAGTGTTTGCTGTAGACTTTAGTAAGTTCTCCTGACTGCTCAGTTTATTTTCGTCTTCTACATTTAACCATTTTAAAAGAATTGAATCTGATTTTTCATTGGTGGCTGTGCTGGCAGTGGTAGCGGCGGCGGCGGATGGATTATCGGCTCCAATGCCTACCGTTTGAAATGCATGCGCGTGTATACTAAGTAAACATACGCTTAAGAGTAAAAAAATCCGATATGTAATTATCTTTAGCAAAAAGGTAAAATTATCTAAAATGGCCGGCATTTATATCCATATTCCGTTTTGCAGAAAAGCCTGCCATTATTGTGATTTTCATTTCAGCACATCACTGAAGCTTAAGAACGACTTTTTAGATGCCTTATTTCAGGAAATCTTGTTGCGGAAGGATGAACTTTCAGGACATGAAATTAAAAGTATTTATCTGGGAGGAGGAACACCAAGTGTTTTATCAGCTGAAGAATTGAATTTACTATTTGAACAGTTAGAAAGGCATTACTTAATTTCCGGGGTGGATGAAGTTAGCATTGAAGCCAATCCGGATGATTTATCTTATACTTATTTGAAAGATCTGAAGTCAAAAACCTTGGTAAATCGCTTGAGCATTGGAGTGCAATCTTTTCATGAAGCAGATTTAAAATGGATGAATCGCTCACATAATGCAAAACAATCTTTACAGTGTTTGAAGGATGCTCAAGAAGCAGGATTTGAAAATATAAGCATTGATTTGATTTATGGCATTCCAACAAAATTTGGCGGTCGGTTTGAAGATAATCTGAATCAATTTTTTGAATTGGAAATTCCGCATTTAAGTGCTTATGATCTGACGGTTGAACAAGGAACTGCTTTGCATCATATGGTGCATGAAAAGAGAGAAGTAAAATTAAGTTCCGGGCAGAGTGAAAATGAGATGCGATACTTAATAGCTGCTGCCGGGGAAAATGATTTTATTCATTATGAGATTTCTAATTTCGGGAAGGAAGGATATTTTGCCGTGCACAATAGTTCTTACTGGAAAGGCATTCCTTATTTAGGATTAGGGCCTTCTGCTCATTCTTTTGATGGTGCTTCGACCCGAAAATGGAATATTAGAAATAATATGAAATATATTAAATCGATTCAGGACGGAAAAACCTGCTATGAAAAAGAAGAACTTTCTGAAAAAGATCGCTACAATGAATATATATTAACCGGTATACGCACCGTTTGGGGCGTCGATGCGGCTTATGTAAAAGAAGTTTTTAAGCCTGAAATTAATGCCTATTTCGAAAAACAGATGCAATCGATGAAGCACGTTTTTCACTCGGTAGGAAAAACTTTTCGATTAAATAATGAAGGCAAATTGATGGCGGATCAAATTGCATCAAATCTATTTTATGTATGAAAGCAACTATTGAATTTTTAAATAAAAATTACGCCCTGAATTTAAACAAGCCAATCGACATTTCTATTCCGATTAAAGCCGGAATGGATAATCCGAATTGTTTTTGGGCACCTTACCCTGTTTTCGACCCATATAGGGCGGGTTCTTTTGTAGGCGCAACTGCTGAAGGTGCGCCGGTTAATTTTTTCAATATAAAATTTAACCCGCATGGCACAGGTACACATACCGAATGTGTCGGACATATCGCCAAAGAAAAATTTACGATTAATGATTGTTTAAAAACATTTTGGTTTAAAGCATTATTAATATCCGTTCATCCGAAAAAAGAATCGAATGGAGATCAGGTGATCCATTTAAATCAGTTACAATCATTGGTTGATGATTTTAAAGATTGCAATGCTTTCATAATACGCACCTTACCCAATACGTCTGATAAACTAAAACGAGTTTATTCCGGCACTAACCCTACTTATTTACATCATGAAGCTATGCAATGGTTAGTTGAGAATGGGATAGCGCATTTCCTGATTGATCTACCATCTGTTGACCGGGAAGAAGATGATGGTTTATTGTTAAGTCATCACACTTTCTGGAATTACCCTGCATATGGAACAACAGCAACAGAAGAAGATTTAAAAAACGTTAGAAGCCATCAAAGTATAACCGAATTAATTTACGTTCCGGATACAGTTAAGGATGGATCTTATTTTTTAAATCTTCAAATTGCCAGTTTTGATTTGGATGTTAGTCCGAGTAAGCCGGTGTTGTATGCCATCAATTAAGATTAAAGCGAAAGTCTCCAAGTCTGAAGATTCGAAGTGACCGCAGGTCATCTCTACAAAGGAGGGATCTTATTTGAAGTAGCCTCGTCTCTCGCAGGCGAAACCAGTCTCGACTCTCGCTTCTTTTTGAAGACAGAAATTAAAAAAGTTACTTAAAACTAAAAACGCTTAACTTTCGAGATTCTTCATCTGCGGGAAAAACAATACTTCCTGAATACTTGGCTGATTCGTCATGATCATAGCTAAACGATCAACACCAATACCGATACCGGCTGTTGGCGGCATTCCGTAATTTAAGGCATTGAGAAAATCTTCATCTAAAACCATTGCTTCTTCATCTCCTCTTTTACCTAATTCAATTTGTTTTTCGAAACGCTCTCTTTGATCAATCGGATCGTTTAACTCACTGAATGCATTACATAATTCTTTCGCATTACAAATAACCTCGAAACGTTCTACCAGACCTTCATGTTCACGATGCTTTTTAGCTAAAGGAGACATCTCGATAGGGTAATCAGTTATGAAGGTTGGTTGAATTAAAAGAGGCTCAACTTTTTCGCCGAAAATTTCATCGATTAATTTTCCGCGACCCATTGAATCATCAATTTCAATATGTAATTCTTTGGCCGTTTTGCGCAACTGCTCTTCGTCCATTTCAGAAATATCGATATTGGTATACTCTTTAATTGCTTCATACATGGTATACCTTTTCCATGGTCGCTGAAAATTAATTTCATTTTCACCAACTGTAACGGTAGTGCTACCGGTTGTTGCTTCTGCGACGTATTCAATCATCTCTTCGAGATAATCCATCATCCAGTAAACATCTTTATAGGCCACATACAATTCCATCATAGTAAACTCCGGATTGTGGTAACGGCTCATTCCTTCATTTCGGAAATCTTTCGCAAATTCAAAAACGCCTTTATATCCACCCACTATTAAACGCTTTAAATAAAGCTCGTTAGCGATACGTAAATAATATTTCTGATCTAAAGTATTATGATGTGTTGTAAACGGACGTGCGCTAGCCCCACCGTATATCGGTTGCAATACAGGCGTTTCCACTTCAAGATAATCGCTATCCGTCATAAACTTACGCATTGCACTAACCATTTTCGAACGCTTTTCGAAAGTACTACGCACTTCAGGATTTACAATTAAATCAACATAACGCTGACGATATCTCAATTCAGGATTAGAAAAACCATCATAAGTTACCCCATCTTTTTCTTTTACAATCGGAATTGGTTTTAAAGATTTGCTTAATAACTTAAGTGATTCAACATGAACTGATACCCGCCCCGTTTTTGTTTTAAAGGCGCGACCTTTAATGCCGATTATATCTCCAATGTCTAATAATTTTTTGAACAAATCATTATACAAAGCCTTATCTTCTCCCGGACAAATATCATCTCTTGAAACATAAATTTGAATCACTCCATGATCATCTTGCAATTCGGCAAATGAAGCTTTACCCATTATACGTTTCATCATCAAACGGCCCGCTATAGAGATGTTCTGATAAGCATCTTCTGACAGTTCAAAATTTTCTTCGATTTCTGTTGAATTCGTATTGATTTCAAAAGAATCGGCAGGATAGGGATTGATGCCCATATCAATGATTTTTTGAAGGGCTTCCCGACGTACGATTTCCTGTTCTGATAATTGCATAATGGTATTAATTTTCTTCTTCTATATCTTTTACCAGATCTAACAACAGCGTTTTCCAAGCAGCATCTACTTTGCCTTGAGCTATCATTTCTGAAGCCAGTTGGTGCTGTTGTCTTCTCAGCATTTCTTTATTGTTTTTACAACTCTCCTTTAACCGAACAATGCGCTGATCAGTTCGGAAAGATTCAACATCTTCATTTGCAGGAAAAGCTTCATAGCCGGCAAGAGTGCCTAATTCATTTCCGGTTAACACTTCACTTTTTCGAATTTGCTCCGGAATTTTATCCCATCCAATCGGAATAACATTCACCGGTTGAATTACAGGGAAAACATTATTACCATTTGCTCGACAATAAAAAGCGCGCCCCATACGGGCAACGAGATCTGTTTTCTCGGGATCAATATTTCCTTCCTCATCAAAAATATGCTCTGCCAAATGTAATTTAACTACTTCGCAGATTACAAGATTTCCGGCTCCGCCATGATCACCTAAAGACTGAATATCTTTTACAACACACTCGAAGTTCGCAATTGATTCTTTAACTCTCGGCGGCTTGACTAAATCTGAAGGTACAGCAGTTAATCCGGACTTATCGAATTCACTAATTCCTTCCGGAAACTCTACGCTGGTTAAAGCCATTTGCCTTAAAATCGGATAATTTACAATGTTAACGACCACTTCTTTGTGCTGTTCAACATTATGTAAAGTGTGTTTAGTGGTATTATCTCTCACTCTTCGGTTGGAAGAAAAGATTAAAATGGGTGGATTGGATGAAAAACAATTAAAAAAACTATATGGTGCCAGATTGGCTACACCTTGCTCATTTACAGTACTTACAAAAGCAATAGGCCTGGGCGCTACAGTGCTTAAGAGATACTGATGAAGCTCTTTCGTCTTTATTTTTTTCGGGTCAAATGAAAGGTGCATTTATGCTTAATTGTTAAGCGCGTGAAGATACAATTAAGTTTTTATTTAAGGCTTTAGGATTGGCTTTGTCTTAAGGTGAAATTGAAAAATAATGCTAAAAAAGCTTCAGGCTTTCTTCCAGCCATATTTGCCTGAATTTTCGTTTTTGATCATAGCGTTCAGCCTGTAGTTTTGTATTGAATTTTCGATTCGGACGCGGGTCGTTTCCTACACCGGCAACATAAATCCAGTTACCGGTATTACTATGCACATCAAAGTCAATCAATC
The DNA here is from genome assembly GCA_020631175.1 of Chitinophagales bacterium. Taxonomy (GTDB): domain Bacteria; phylum Bacteroidota; class Bacteroidia; order Chitinophagales; family JAHDHT01; genus JAHDHT01. The sequence goes on along the minus strand of JAHDHT010000009.1, from coordinate 11,157 downwards.
TGTTTTCAAACCAGGCAGCTCCCCAGCGCCAGTCGAGATGTAAATCGTGAACGAGATAAGAAGCGACATTTTGCCGGCCGCGATTACTCATCCATCCGGTGTATTTTAATTCTCGCATGTTCGCATCAACAAAATCATCACCGGTGATTCCATTACACCATTTATGAAACAAGTTTTGTTGCTGAGAGGAAACCTTCATTTCCGAAGACCAAAATCCATCTTTACTGTTTGTTTTATCCTCAACAGCCTTTAATCCTTCCTTCCAAAAAATCTTTGATCCGTACATATTAGAAATGTATCTGAAATAATCTCTCCAATACAATTCAAAAATCAGCCAATAGGTAGAACTATTACTACCATGTTCATCTTCGTAGCGTTTTACTTCATAATAAATTTCTTTAGCCGAAATTGAGCCGGTAGCCAGCCATGGAGAAAATTTGCTACTGTAATCTGCCCCAACTAAACCGTTTCTTGTCTTTTTATAAAAGGATAACTTTTTCGTTTTCCAGAAATAGTGCTCTAAGCGTTCAGTTGCTGCAGTTGATCCGCCTTTAAAAGGCAAAACACTTCTGCTGTCATTTTCTTCCAATTCAATATTCAAATCTTCAAAACCCATACTTTTGAAAGTGACATTGGCCATTGTGCTCTTAGTCCAGTCATAATCTGTCACCAATTCTTTAACCTGAACCCGTTTTTCAATTTGCTTTCGAAACTGAGTAAATATATTCGGGATATTTTGCGGGGAAAATGGCAGTTGATCGATATCGATTAAGGTATTATTCCAGTAGGATTGCAGCTTATATTTGGCCGCTATTTTGTTTTCGAGCTTAAGACCTTCGGGGTCGCTGGCTTTGGAAGTGAAAATGGTGTTGATAGCCTTAGCTTCATTGATTTGATCAAATATTGCAGAAACTTTGCCTTTCAGTATCTGCAATTCAAAACCTTCATTTTTTAACTGAGCTTTTAAATCCATCAAAGATTCCCAGATAAATCTTGCTCTGAAATAACCCATTCTACCTATTCCAAATTGATTTTCATCTATTTGGTCTTCATTGAAAATATAAAGCGGTAAGAGTTCACCACCGTTTGCCAGTGCTTCTTTTAAAACGGGATTATCATTTAACCGCAGATCATTTTGAAACCAGATTATATTCATATCTAGTATAATGTTTCATCTGACAAATGGTTTTGCATCCATCCGAAAAGAAAACGGATTTACGAGACTTGGGGGTATAAAAAAACGCCGGTCCATTGCGGGTATGGCCGGCGTTAAAGAATATTTCTTTACTGAATTACAGCTTGCTGATCATAAAGTTTTTCACTTTACCCAATAAATCTTTCTGCATCGGTTTAACCGCTTTGAATTGATCTTTCGGTAACATTGTTTTTAAGTTTTTAAGATTGCCTTTGTTCAAGCTTTTAATTTGCTTAAATCCATCTTTAAAAGAAACACCTTTACGTACCATGTCTCCCACTTTCTTAAACATCTCCATGTTATTACCTTTTAAAAGGTTGATGTTCTTTTTTGAAAGACCTAAATCTTTAAGTCCGCTTGCATAGGCTATTGGATCAAAGTTCATGTCTTTCATCATCTTAGCCATTACTTTATCAGCTTGTTCTTTTACTGCTTTCTTTGCTTCGCCTTTTAAATCAAGACCCGGACGAGAAGTGTTTTGAGCGAATACAGAAGTGCTTAAAGCGATCATAAGCAACATCAGCATAGTTTTCATTACGTTATTCATATTTTATAATTTATTTATTGCTTAATGTAGACGTGTGAATTTTCAAATAGTCATTACGGGGTATACTAATTTGTCGTTAATTATCGTCATATAGTGGTCTTTGAATATGTGTTTTACTATCTTACTAATTCAAATTTTTGATTTATGAGTGTTAGTTGTGCAACCGGTACTTTAGATCCGTATATACCTTCAGCAGATCAGCCCTGGAATAAAGCAAGAGTAATTCACCTTGCCCGCAGGCTGGGGTTTGGTTTAAATCTGGAAGGAATTGATTATGCTTTAAGTGCTGATCCTGTTTCTGTGGTCAATAATCAATTAGACTTCAATGCTGCTATTCCAGCAGATCCACCTCCGTTTTGGGCAGATTATGTGATTGGCGATTTTAACGATATTGATGATAACTTTGTCTTTGCTTCTGATTTTACTGCTAACTGGGTACAAAAAATGAACGCAACTGGTTTGAAAGAAAAGATGATACTTTTCTGGTCGAATCACTTTGTAACTGAGTTTGTTGTCTATGAATATGCTCCTTTTCTGTATAAGTACTACACTAAGCTGGAAGAGCATGCCTTTGGTAATTTTAAAGATTTTGTGCGTGAAATTGGCTTGTCGCAGGCTATGTTACTCTATTTAAATGGAGCAGAAAATACCAAATTCAATCCTAATGAAAATTATGCCCGTGAGCTTTATGAGCTTTTCACGCTTGGGGTGGATAATGGATATACTCAGACAGATATTGAAGAAACAGCGAGAGCCTTAACGGGGTGGACGTTAAATCCAACTACCTATGAAGTAATTTTTGCCAATAACATTCACGATACCGATGATAAAACGATTTTTGGTGTAACGGGCAATTTCGATTATGATGACGTGATTGATTTGTTGTTTGAAGAGCGCAGTAATGAAATTGCCTATTTCATGTGCGAAAAAATATACAAGCATTTTGTCGGACCGAATGTGGATGAAACAATTGTACAGCAATTGGCTGATCTTTTTATCAGTAATAATTGGGAATTAATGCCGGTTTACAAAGCACTATTCGCTTCTGAACACTTTTTCGATCAGGCAAACATGGCAACGATTGTTAAAAGTCCGATGGAGTATTTTTTACCATTCACCAAAGAAATGGATTTTGATTTAAATACGCCTTTTCCGCCTAATCCGGATATAAGCTGGAGTCAGATCATTTATTTTGTCGCCGATAGTTTGGGGCAATCTTTATTTAGTCCGATCGATGTTGCGGGCTGGCCTGGAAACAGAACCTGGTTAAATAGTAATACACTTGTTAATCGCTGGGAGTTGATTGACAACCTCAGTTTATATTTTGCGGATTCGGAACCGGATATGATTCGCAATTTTGTAAAAGATCTTTCCGGAAATTCTACTGATCCTTTTGTGGTAACGATGGCTGTTTTAGATCATTACATTCCACAAGGTTTGCAAAATGCCCAGGCTATAGATCAGGCAGTTGATGTTTTTAAGTGGGAAATTCCTGAGAATTATTTTGATCTGGGTATCTGGAATTTAGATTTGGAAGAGGCCAAATGGCAGATTGCTGTTTTGATGCAACACATTGCTCGTTTACCTGAATTTCAATTAAGTTAAAACAAAGATTATGTGCGATCATAAAAAAGAAAATAAAGAAAGAAAAGGTACGCGATTAGAGGAAGGAATGGCGCATCGTCATGATCATGAAACATGGACGAGAAGGAGTTTCTTAAATACTTTAGGGGTTGGTGGAGCTTTTGCAATGATGCTTGGAAATCTTCCGATCAATGCCATGGCATCCACTCCTTTACAAGCTGCTTTGTCTGCATCTAATACAGACCGTTCATTAGTGCTTATTCGATTGAAAGGTGGTAATGATGGATTGAATACTATGGTGCCATTATATGATTATTCAACTTATTCTTCCTACCGGCCTACTTTGGCTATTCCTCAAAATGACTTAATCAACTTAAGCAATGAAATCGGGATGCCGAATTTTATGAGTGGGATGGAAGGATTGTGGCAGAACGGCCATATGAAAGTGTTGCATAATGTTGGATATGAAGGACAGAATCTTTCGCATTTCAGTTCATCTGATATTTGGGCAAGTGCTAAATTTCCGGATGGATTAACATCCGGAACCGGAATTTTTGGTCGTTTCTTTGATCATGAATATCCTGATTATCTGGTCAATCCACCTGCTGTTCCGCCGGCGGTGCATATTGGCAACAGTAATAATTTATTGTTTACAGGAGCTTCCACACAAATTGGTGTTTCGGTAAATAACCCCGATCAGTTATATCAGATTGCTCAAACGGGGGCCCTATACGATGTTGAAGATGTGCCTGATTGTTATTATGGTGAACAACTGGCTTTTACCAGAACCATTGCGAATACAACTTTTATTTATGCAGGTGTAATTAAAGACGCTTTTGATGCAGCATCTAATGCAGTTGATTATGGTCAGGTTACTTTTGACTATGGAAATATTGCTGAACAGCTAAGTATTGTTGCCCGATTAATTAAAGGGAATCTTGGTGCTAAGGTTTATCTGGTTGAAATTAACGGCTTCGACACGCATGAAGGTCAGGCAGAATGGCACCCGGCTCTTATGCAGGCCGTTTCAGAAAGTGTAAACTTGTTTTTTCAGGATTTAGCTGCTGACAGCATGGATGGAAATGTGTTAGCAATGACGATTTCTGAATTTGGAAGACGTATTGAAGAAAACGGTTCGTTTGGAACGGATCACGGTGCGGCTGCTCCTTTGTTGATGTTTAGTGGAGCTATGGATGGAAATGGTTTTGTTGGAAATGCTCCTGATTTAAGTGATCTGGATTATATCGGAAATATGAATTATCAAACTGATTTCAGATCTGTATATGCGACTGTTTTAGAACAATGGCTTTGTGTTGATCCGTATGTTGTAGACATGGTAATGGATGATTCTTATGCAAGGATTAACGGTCTGCTACCGGGTTGTGAAATCGTAAGCACAAATGATCCTGATGCATTTCATTTTATGCATCAGGCACGGTATGCTGAAAATGGAATGATTCAGGTTTATTATCAATTGCCCGTCGCCGGAAAAGTTTCTGTTGAGTTATATAATATGGATGGAAGATTAATTCAGCATCTTAAAAACGGTGTGCAGGAGACAGCCGGAGCTCAACAAGTTAATTTCAATCCAAAAGCAAACGGTTTGCCTACCGGAAATTACATTTACAGAATAGAATTTAGAGGCAAGGCTTATTCGGGAAAGATTGGGGTGTTTAATTAATAAATTAAGGTTTTAACCACCCCGGCCAGTGGCCACCCCTCCTTTGGAAGGATGGGAAGAAAGATTGTCCCGCCGGCGGGACCGGACCCAACGCAGTGGTCCGAGGGTGGATAGTCTCTTAATTCAAGCTTTTAGTTAGATTGGATTCTAACAAATTTTAAATCAATCATAATTGAAAAAAAATTGTACTACAAGCAAAGTTAAAGTAAGATTTAATTGAAATACTTTAGGAAAGACCAGCATTTCCGATTTTGTAAATAGGCGAAATTATGGTCGTTTGAATAGGCTTCTTTCTCGAATGATATGGCATAGTAAGCTAGCTCACCATCTTTCAATCGAATTAAATGATAGAAGTACTCAAGTACATACCATAAATAAAAGGGAATAATTAATAATTCTAATTGTTGTCTTAAATGAATTTTTTCATGAAAAAGCAGCTTCTTCCTTTTTGCAAATTTTTTATCTCGTACAATAATAAATGGCCATAAAGCCATTCCAACTGCTGTTGGCTTAGCTGTAAATTTAAATAACCATGGAATTACCAGTACCACTATGGTTGAATAATGGTATATACGGAATCGATAGTTGAAGCAGAGAAAAAGCCAATTGCTCCTCCTTCTATATTAGTATCCGGATTTTGTGGAGTTACACTTCCGCCGGGTCCTCCACTTGCAGCTATATTCGACAAAACAAAAAAGTAATTATATACATCTTCGTTTAAGGTTTTTAAATAAGAAGTAATAGTATCACCCGGCTCAAAAACTTCACCGAAAAAAGGTGCTCGGGTATGCACACCATCAATCACAAGGTCATCCTGTACATAAAT
>JAHDHT010000009.1:0-5224 GCA_020631175.1 Chitinophagales bacterium | reverse complement strand
TCATTATTAACAGTTACCTGAGCATTACTTACAAAATCGACTTCGAGTTCTTCATAAACATCGCTTGTTCTTGAAATTCTTATTTCTGAGAGATCAGGAAGATCATAAACATAACCTTCAATCACAAAAACCGGATCACTATTATCAATTGGCAAATCAATTACCTCTTCACATGCGATTAACCCGCAAATGACTACTAAGTAAAATATATATTTATATGCTTGCATGTTATTATTTTTAAAACTGGAAGTTATAAGATACAGAAGGAACAATTTTAAACAAGGCAAGACGAACGGCGTCTACCTGAGCCGGATTATCTTCCTGTTCTTCAAACGTTATAGAATATGCGTTTTCTCTTGCGTATGCATTATACACCGAAAAATTCCAACTTGATTGCCATTTTTTAGGCACCTTCATCGTATTACCTGTCTCGGGATCTATTGCCGTTTTATACTTTTTATTTTCAAGGGTTACACCTAAATCGAGTCGATGATAATCAGGCATACGGTCACCATTACGTTCGTCGTAATAATAAACGGTCTGACCATTAACCTGGTATTTTCCGGAAGGAAAAGTAACCGCATTTCCTGTGTAATAAACCCACGTACCGGAAACATTTAATCTTTCGGTTAACTGATAAATACCAACGATTGAAATATCATGTGTTCTATCCTGTTTTGCCGGGTACCATGAATTATCATTAATTTCTTCAAACTGTCTTTCCGAGCGAGCTAAAGTATATGATATCCATCCTGTAAATAAACCTTTCTTCTTTTTTAAATATAATTCTAAACCATATGCTCTGCCACGACCAAAATATAAATCACCTTCAACGGTAGGATTAAGGGTTACCTGTGCACCCGGCTTATAATCGATTGCATTCTGCAACCACTTATAATATATCTCTGAAGAAAATTCGTATGTGTTCTGTTTGAAGTTCAAAAAGTATCCTAAACCAATTTGATCAGATACTTCAGGTTGGATATTATTACTACTTGGCAACCATACATCTGTTGGGGTAGATGAAGTTGCATTAGATAATAAATGAAGATTTTGATATGTTCTTGCATAAGCGGCTTTTACTGAAGTCTGCTCATTCAAAACATAACTTGCAGAAAATCTCGGAGCAAGCCCCCAATAAGAAGCAACTACCTCATTACTATCATAAGTTGTTGTGTCTGTAATATTTCCTTCCGTATCGAAAGAATAAATATCACCAGGACCAAGTTGACTAAAATTATAGCCTCTTAATCCATAATCCAGATTTAATTTATTTCCGATTTTTTGTTCATTAGAAATATAAACGGCAGATTCAATAGCATAACGATCTTCTAATTCCTGCTCAGCAAATCCACTATCTTCAGCAACCGATACCTGACCCGGATCAAAAATGTGATAAATAGCATTTACACCAAAGTGCATGGTATTGTTATTATTTAAATAATAATCATAATCATGCTTAAAATTAAAGTCCCGTATACTCGAATTAATTTTAAAATCTCCACCCAAAAAATCAAAAGCATAATCGTAATCGCTGTAGATTAATGAGGTGTTACTAAATAACTTTGGATTAAAAATATGATTCCATCTTAATGTTCCGGTAGTATTACCCCAATCGAAACCAAAGAAATCTGCGAATCCAAAAAAGTCTCTTCCAAAATAGCCGGATAAAAATAAACGATCATTTTCGCCTAATCTATAATTCATCTTTGCGTTTAAATCATAGAAGTACAATGTAGAGTTTTTAATGTCCTCATTATTACTTAAGGCTAAAAACAAATCTGCGTAGGTTCTTCTTCCTGAAACGATGAAAGAGCTTTTACCTTTTTGAATCGGACCTTCCAAAGTAAGTTTGGAAGAAATTAAACCGATACCACCGCTTGCGCCGAAGTCGTTTTTATTTCCTTCCTTCATTCGAATATCTAATACTGATGAAAGACGACCACCGTATTCGGCAGGAATACTTCCTTTGTACAATTTCAGATCTTTGATTGCATCAGAATTAAATACAGAGAAAAAACCTAATAGATGCGAAGCATTATATACCGGAGCTTCATCTAATAAAATTAAATTCTGATCAGCTGAACCACCCCGAACAAAGAAACCTGAATTTCCTTCTCCTGCCGGTTTTACACCAGGCAATAATTGAATTGTTTTTAAAACATCCTTTTCACCAAATAAAACCGGAATTTTATCTACTTCTTTAACATCGATATTTTCAACACCGACTTCTGTATTGGTAATTACAGCATTTTCTTTTTCGCCTTTAATTACAATTTCTTCTAAAGCAGCTTCTTCATAACCCATGGAGATGTTTACCGTTTGATCTCCGCTCCTTAAATCCACTTTCTGCTTTAATAAATCGTAACCGATGTAACTATATACAAAAGTATATTCGCCCGGGTCTAGAGATATTGAATAAAAACCGTATTCATTGGTAGAAGCACCTGTGCCCGGAATTTCTTCAATGTAAACATTAACCCCAATCAAAGTTTCGGCTGTTTCGGCATCGGAAACGGTTCCGCTAACGGTATTTTGCTGCGCAAAGCAATACATTGCTGCTACCAAAAAAGTAACAGTTACTACAAATTGTCTAAACATTAATTTACTTTTTTGAGACTTTTACTTTTGCCGTTTTCAATTCCTTCTTTGATTGATAAACTTTAAAATCTTTATTAAATAATTTTTTCTGAATCCACGCAAATCCATACATCATTCGATCGGCTAAGTAATACAATACCGGCACAATAACTAAAGTAAGGAAGGTGGCGAATATTAAACCGAAAATAACTGCCCAAGCCATTGGCCCCCAGAATATGGCATTATCTCCTCCAACATAAAATTGTGGATCTAAATTTGAAAGCAAGGTTGTGAAATTAATATTAATCCCCATTGCTAAAGGAATTAATCCTAAAACGGTAGTGATAGCGGTTAAGAGTACAGGTCTTAATCGTAACTCACCTGCCTTCATAATAGTATCTTTCACATCTGCCTTAGAAAGCTTATATGAATCGTCGATATCATATTTTGCTCTTCTTCTTTGCCGCAGCAGATTTATATAATCGACCAGCACAATTCCATTATTTACCACTACTCCTGCAAGTGAAATTATTCCTAATCCGGACATGATAAAAATGAAATCCATATTATACATTCCATAACCGAAGAAAACACCGATAAAAGACATCAATACCGTAAATAGAATTATGAAAGGAGATATTACTGAGTTAAACTGTGTAACCATAATCAAAAAGATTAAAGCAACAGCAATCATAAAAGCTCTTGACATAAACTCAACAGACTTATCAGCCTCTTCCTGTTCTCCTGTAAACTTATATGCATAACCGTCAGGCATTTCATAGGCTTCCATATAGTCTTTATACTTTGCTACAATATCAGGACCGGTGTAACCTGCTTCAACGTTAGAATAAATAGTTATTACTTTATCAAGGTCTTTCCTTTTTACAGAACCGTAAGTAGAAGAATACTTTTTATCTACTACAGAACTAATAGGCACTTGCACCATTTGCCCCTGATTATTTCTGAAGGTTACTTTTTGATTCAAAATTGAACCAAGATCATAACGGTCTTCATCCTGAAAACGCACCCATATTGGATACTCATCTTCCCCTTCTTTAAATTTCGAAATCTCTTTTCCGAAAACAGCTGTTCTTATATTTGAAGAAATCTGACCGGTACTTAAACCAAGTCTTCTTGCTTTATCTCTATCGATGTTTAAAACCATTTCCGGTTTACCGGTTTCAAGATCGGTTTTTAATGCTTCGACGCCAGGTACATCAAAATCATCTAGATACGTTTTCACATCTTCTGTAATTTCAATTAGCTTTTCATAATCTTCACCGGAAACTTCAATGTTGATCGGTTTACCTACAGGCGGACCGGCTGCATCTTTATCTACCGATATTTCAACACCGGGATATTGCTTCACTAAGTTTCGCATATCCGTCAATAATTCATTGGTACTTTTGCCACCTCTTTTGTCAAACTCCATAAAGACAACATTAATTCTTGCTTTATTTGGAGAGGCACCTTGTGATGGGCCTGCGGACGGATCTGAAGTTCCTTCACCAACCTGTGCCAATACTGATTCGATCATGTAATCATATCCATCCAAAACACCTTTTAAATCTTCTTCAATTTCTAAAACTAATTCATTAGTGAATTCAATATCAGAACCAATTGGTTTTTGAATAAAAATATTTACATAGTTTGGTTCATTCTCCGGGAACACAGCGGTCTTTGGATTTCCTCCCCAATAAAAGCCCATACTCATCATAAATAAAGCCATAGTTACTACTATTAAAATGATAGGAACGGGGCCCCATAGAGCTGCACGTATTACATAAGAATACATTTTCTCCAAAAATGGCAAGCCATGATTTCGGAACAAGAAAGATAAAGGTGTTAAGACAAATTTATTAAGCACAATAATACCTGCAAGCACAATTAATATTCCACCTACTACCAGCATTCCACTTTGTCTTGCTGCAAAACCGGCGATTAAAAACAATAGGACAGTAACTATAAATATGATCCATTTTGTTTTTTCACCTTTTCGTTCCACTTTCATATACATTGCAGTAAGTACCGGATTGATAACCAAGGCAACGAATAAGGAAGATATTAAAACGAGTATTAAAGTGATCGGCATGTATTTAAAAAATTCGCCCATTATATCCTTCCAAAATAAAAGTGGAAGGAAAGCAGCAAGCGTAGTTGCAGTTGATGTAATAATTGGCCATGCCACTTCACCAACTCCTTCTTTAGCCGCCTGTACCGGAGACAGGCCTTCTTCATCCATGAGCCGATAAATATTTTCGACGACCACGATTCCATTATCCACCAGCATACCAAGTGCAAGAATAAGTGAGAACAGAACCATCATGTTGAGCGTTACACCCATCATATTTAAAAGTCCGATACCCATAAACATAGAAAGTGGAATTGCAATTCCAACGAACATTGCATTTCTTAATCCTAAAAAGAAAAGCAGAACTAAGACAACGAGAATAACACCTGAAATAATACTATTCTCAAGATTACTCACCATACTTCTTGTAAATTTCGAAGTATCATTCGTAAGGCTTAAAGTAAGTTCTTCAGGGAATTCAGCTTTCGCTTCTTCAATAATTACTTTGATTTTATCCGAAGCATCAATTAAATTCTCTCCTGATCTCTTTTTTACATCAAGTGTTACAATCGG
>JAHDHT010000180.1:4660-7516 GCA_020631175.1 Chitinophagales bacterium | reverse complement strand
GCCCATAAAGCTACACAGGTAGAAACAATCTGTCCGCCTACGTCTAAGGTGTAGTTCACAACAATGTCTTCATCTTCGCCATCCAGTTCATAGGTGCCTGTGCCGACCATGTTTACTAATGACCCATTCAGCGTAAATGTGTCGTTGATGGATAAGGTGTTTCCGGTGATGGTGGCTTCTACGTCGACGCCTAAAGTTTGGTTGGTTACAGTAACTTTATCTGCGCCGGCGGTTGATTCGGTGATGATGATGACCTGGGAGACGGCATCGGCACCGTTACATGACTCGCCTGCTCCGTAGGTTCCGATAAATTTTGTTCTGGCATAGGTGCAGGAACCATCATCTTCATCGGCATCTTCATCGTAATTCTCGGCCTGGATATCTGTACATCCTTCCGTTTTGCAGGACTGAAAACAGGCTACAGTAAATAATAAGGTAAATAGTACTAAAACATTTTTTAATCTTAATTCCATATTGTTCAATTTGGTTATTCGACAATATCGAAAAAAATGGAGTAGTATCTCAATTAATCTAGGTAATTCTTGATTATACGTTTAACTATTTAGGGTTATCCAAGATTTCTATTTAAAAAAAGCATTTAAGGACAACCACCTGTTTTGTGACCATTCGCTTTTCAAGCTCATGGACAAAACTGTCCTTCTTCAGTAAGGAGGACAAAAACTTGCAAATAAATTTGTGCCTCTCAATACCTTTGTCTCTCTTACAAATAATTTTGCTCATCCTCCTTCAGCAAGGAGAACAAAAATTTCTTAATAGAATCAAAGTATATAGAAATTACCTAAACGCATTAATCCCCGTAACATCCATCCCGGTAATCAATAAATGAATCTCATGAGTTCCTTCATAAGTAATTACCGATTCGAGGTTCATCATGTGGCGCATGATTGGGTATTCATCCATAATGCCCATCCCTCCTAGAATTTGGCGGGAGTCGCGGCAGATTTTCAGGGCCATTTCAACATTGTTTCTTTTCGCCATTGAAATCTGGGCCGGAGTGGCGCGGTCTTCATTTTTGAGTTGGCCTAAACGGTAAGCCATTAATTGCGCTTTGGTGATTTCGGTGATCATTTCAGCCAGTTTCTTTTGGGTTAACTGGAAGCCGGCGATTGGTTTGTCGAATTGAACACGCTCTTTCGAATATCTTAAAGCAGTATCATAACAATCTAATGCACAACCGATTGCTCCCCAGGCGATACCGTAACGGGCAGAAGAAAGACAACTTAAAGGTCCTTTCAAGCCTACGATATCCGGAAAAATATTTTCTTTCGGTACTTTCACATCTTCAAAGATCAACTCACCTGTTGCGCTTGCTCTTAAAGACCATTTACCATGCATTTCAGGAGTTGAAAATCCTTCCATCCCACGCTCAACCACTAATCCTCTGATTTTATCATTATCATCTTTCGCCCAAACAACGGCAAGGTCAGCAAAAGGGGCGTTGGAGATCCACATCTTTGCGCCGTTTAAGATCACATGATCTCCGGCATCGGTGAAACGAGTGGTCATTCCTCCAGGGTTAGAACCGTGATTCGGTTCTGTTAAGCCGAAACAGCCGATCAATTCTCCGCTGGCCAAGCCCGGTAAGAACTTTTGCTTTTGTTCTTCAGTAGCGTATTTCCAGATCGGATACATTACTAATGAACTTTGAACGGATGCTGTCGAACGAACGCCACTATCACAACGCTCTAGTTCCTGCATGATGATTCCATAGCTGATCTGGTCTAAACCAGGTCCGCCATAGGCTTCCGGAATGTAAGGACCGAATGCTCCGATCGAAGCTAATCCCGGAATAATCTGTGCCGGAAATTTGGCTTTTTGAGCAGCGTCTTCAATAATTGGTGAGACTTCTGCCTTGATCCAGTCTCTGGCTGCTTGGCGTATCATTTTATGCTCGCCACTTAATAGATCATCGATTAAATAATAATCGTGGCCATTATATTGATCTGTTCGTTGAGATTGCTTAAAATCTGCTGCTGTTGCTATTCCGTTTTCGCTAAACATGAAACATTGTTTTATTTATGAGTGCAAATTTCCTGATTTTGTTGGAAGGATGCTTCATCTTCGAAAAGAAATTGAATGCTTGTGTAAGCATTTTTACTTTTGAGAATTAATCCTTTAATTTAAACTCAAAGAATTTGCATGGACAAAGTTACAAAAAGGCATTGGATAGCCTTGGAAGGAATGGAATTTTATGCGCATCATGGCGTAACGGAAGAAGAACAAAAAGTAGGTGGTGAATATGAAGTGAATGTTTATATCGGCACCTTTTTCGAAAACGCGATGATGACGGATCAATTGGAGCTCACCATCGACTATGCGAATGTGCATGAAGTCTGTAAGGAGGTGATGAAGGAAAACTCCAAATTGATCGAACACGTAGCCGGAAAAATCCTCACCCGATTGAAAGATCAGATAAAAGTACTATACGCTTTGAAGGTGGAAGTGATCAAGAAACGACCGCCGCTCAACGGAGTAGTGCAGAAAGCGAAGGTTGTTGTGGAGGAGAGCTTTGGGTAAGGTGAAAGTAGCAAGGTACAAGTGCTGCACAATCGGCTTCTCTTAGGAGAATGGTGGTTTTTCAAGTGCAAGTGCAAGTGTCAAACTCAAGTTCAAATGATTTCGGTCTTCCTTTCGGCTTTTTTTCACCGCTAAGACGCAATGGCGCAAAGGGTTATTTCGAGCGGAGTCGAGAAATCTATCGCATATTAAGCAAGATTACTTTGAGTTACTCTCTATGTTGTCAAACCGAAAGTTCCCTCCGCTCCGGTCGGGAGAATTTAGTTCGGATGAGATAGTTACGCAAAGAATCACTGAACTCCACCCTGGCATTCGCTT
>JAHDHT010000180.1:1946-4560 GCA_020631175.1 Chitinophagales bacterium | reverse complement strand
GTTCGGATGAGATAGTTACGCAAAGAATCACTGAACTCCACCCTGGCATTCGCTTTGCTCAAGCCTTCCTGCCAGCGGGACATTGTTGTTCGTCTTCAAAAATCTACCGCAAACTGCAAACCGTTCACCGCAAACCACTAACAACTTACACCTTATACCTAACGACTAGAAACTGAGAACTAAAAACTAGCAACTAAAAAAAACTAAAAACAAAAAAACTATCTGGTAACCACAAAACGACTCTGCTGACTCATATCGCCGCAAATCACTTTGTACACATAAACGCCATTCTCTAAAGCGCTTACATTCAGATCCGATTTGTTTAGGCCTTTATTCTGGAAACCTAAATCAGTCGTTTGCATTAAGTTACCCATCATATTATATACTTCAACCTGAACATCACCGGCATCCAACATTTCATATCGAACAACCGCCATGTCATTCACAGGATTAGGGTACATTTCAATATTTAATCCACCCTGAGCTTCTAAATCGTCGATGCTAACACAAGTTTCAACGTTGAATGTGAAGGTATTCGATACATATCCATAAGTGTAGGTAACATCATAAGCACCATCAGCCAATCCTTCCGGATTAAAAGATAATCCATCCACACCTTCACCGGTTAAATATCCACCCGAAGGCTCTAAGAATAACTCAACCGACTCCGTAGAACCCGCACAAACTAAAGCGTCATCAGCAGTAACCGAAACATCATCAGCAGTTAGCATCGGATAGAAGTTTTCAACCAATCCAACTACTTTCATATCTCTTCCGAAAGTCATCGAATAATCTAAAATATCATTCTCAGTATTCTCATCAACAGAAGCCTCATCATCACTCACAGCATAAACCGAATTTCCAACCGCCATAATCGACTGATCATCCGACTGATTTTCTAATTTAATAGCAGAACCAATGCCTGCCTGCTCAGCACCTGCAGGTAAATCATAATCTTTAAAAACCATCATCATTCCGTACTGATATCCTGCATCAACAAAAACTTCCTGCGATCGGCTTAAGCCATTTTCATCCTCCCCGAAAACAAAAAATCTTCCATTCTCTAAAACCTCAAAAGATCTTGGCGTATAAAACTGATCTTCAGGCATAACCTGAATACTTGTATAACCCTGACCCATCGTCCATAAAATGTTACCATTCAAAGATGAGATTTTCGCCATCTGATTATCAATGTAATGCGTCAAAATATAATTGCTGTCATCATCCTGAGTTAAGCCATTAGATAATTTCCAATGCTCCGTTCCGAAACCTAAAATGCTGGTCCATTCTCCATCCGGAGCAACCTGCTGGAAAGGATTGAAATGATCAAATGGAGACCATTGATAAACCACACCACCAAATTCAGGCTCGATTTCAATGATGTAATCAGAAACAACCGGCTGAAATTCATTGCCGCCGATTAAAGATTTATCAACCACAGAAATACCTGCATATAAAGCAACGATGTTTCCATTTTGATTGAAGAATAATCCGTCATGTAAATACTTATCTAATCCTACTTCATAAAACTCTTCATTCCTTCCGTCAAATCCTTCCGTATAAATATTATGGCAATCAGAATATAAAAGCGTTCCGTCTTTGAAGTTGATATTATTACAACCGGCTTCTGTAACGAAAGGTAAATCTGTTTTTGCCCAAACGATATCGCCATTGGCATTAACCGCAATCGCAGTATCGCGCTCACCCGGCATTTTGTTATCGGTAACCAGTAAAAGGAAATCATTGAAATTCGGAGAACCCGTATCGATTGTTATGTTTCCTAAAATATCGTTGATGCTTCCGGTCGTTTCCGTTCCGGCATCTTCATTTACTTCACCTGTTTCATTAAATGCATAAGCTGTAGCGCTATACTCTGTATTCGGCTCTAAACCAATCAATGGAATATTGTGAAAAGAACTAAAATTACTGATTCGTGTAATGCGCACATCAGCAGGGTCAGCTGTCGGGAAAAACTCCACATACATTCTTGCTGCCTCACTTGTCTGAGCTGTAAAATCAATCGTTACCGCATTGTCTGCATTCACCGCCAAAGCCGGATCTGTAATTTCAAGCTGCCCGAAAGCTAACTGAACAAAAAAGACCGCAATTACTAAACTGTATAAATTCTTCATGCATTTAAATTTCAAGCTCAAATTTAGGGATTTAATCCTATTCTTAGGCGTCAGCCGCATACTGTTTTAGACGCTTTTTTCGCAGAAAACTGTCAGGAACTGAATGAAATGCTATTTTTGAAGCGAATTTTACAAATTGAATCTTATGATAAGTCGCTACTTCATGATTCTGGCTTTAATTGCCTTAGCCACCACCGGATTTGCTCAAAGCATGGACCTTACTCTTGAACACGATGAAATTGAAAGAGAATATGTGCTGCATGTTCCGGCAATTTATGATGCCGAAGCTGATCCTGTTCCGCTCATAATTGCTTTGCATGGACTAACTAATAGCGGACAAATTCTCAAGGAAACCTCAAAGTTCGACATCATTGCCGATACTGCTAATTTTATTGTGGCATTTCCAACGGCGATTACGAACGGAGCCGGAGCAACAGCGTGGAATAACGGTCTCTTTGTAGGTAGTGGTGCCGATGATGTGA
>JAHDHT010000180.1:0-1846 GCA_020631175.1 Chitinophagales bacterium | reverse complement strand
GGCACAGGAGATTTTGTGGTTTCTTATGATGGTAATTTTCTGGGTGGATTTGAAAGTGCGGAAACATTAATTAATTATTGGACAGGAAATAATGCTTGTGGAGATACAAGTATTGTAATTAACATTCCTGACATCGCCGATGATGGAATTACAATAGAAAAAAGAGAATATCAAAACTGCGCTGACGATACGGAAGTCTGGTTTTACACGGCAGAAGATCAGGGGCACTTTTGGCTGCAACCGGAAAACGATTTGTTTGCGAGCGACCACATCTGGCGCTTTTTTCAAAGACATCAATTACCGGTCGATCCACCTGTTGGAACTGAAATTATTTTAGCAGCCTCTAATCTTACCGTTTACCCTAATCCGGCGAATCAGTTTGTACAGATCAAAACAGAAAAACCCGATCATATCCAACTCTTCGATGCCTATGGAAATTTAATTGAAGAGCGCACAAACACCGCCGATTGGAAAGCTGATATAAGCATGCTGGCAAAGGGAATGTATATCGTACGAACAAGACAGGCAGGTTATCAGTTGTTTATTAAAAACTAATTGGTGAAACTGAAAAATGATCAGATTGAATTAAAAATTCTGCAAGGCTCAGATGCACCCCGTGTGTTGCAGTTTTATGCGGAGAATAAAGATTTTTTTCAACCCTGGTTTCCTACTTTTGATGCCGATTTTTTTACGATCAAAAGGCAAAAAGCACTTTTAAAAAATCAATTAAAAGCACTACATGCAGCAAGAGCAATTCGCTTTTGGATGGAAAAAGACGGTGAGCTTATAGGCTTTGTAGCTTTGAGCGAAATAATTCGCGGTCCCTTTCAAAGCTGTTTTCTTTCATATGCAACAGCAGAAAAACACTTAGGCAAAGGATATGCAGCAAGCGGTGTTGAGATGTTGGTCGATTTTGCGTTTAATGAATTGCAATTACATCGAATAGAGGCCAATATTATGCCTTCCAATACAGCATCAATTGCGCTGGTAGAAAAACTCGGATTTATAAAAGAAGGAATTTCACAGAAATACCTTAAGATAAACGGCCAATGGGAAGACCATTTGCATTACGTAAAGAGAAATTCAGCCCTCGAATAAGGAGCTTAAGCCGATTAAAATGCTAAGCGGTATACTTATTATTCATCAAACAGAAGTACATAAAAGTTTCCTGATCAAATTCGCCGATTAAATATATCTGAAACGCAAATTCTATCACTTCATCTCTGATTTTGCCATTGAACGTGGCACTCTGTATATTCAGACTCGTCATATTACTCATAAGGATTAGTGCAATTGTTTATACGCTAATAAGATGAATTGGTTGCTCTTTCGGTTGCCAAATATAAAATATTTAAATAATGTGTATTTGTTTAGCAGCAAAAACGGGTTGAATTTCGAACCAAATTGTCACCTGCTTTCCCCTTCAAAGCACCCCTTCTTCAAGCGCTTCAGCTGCTGTTGCGCTAGTCTTCCCGCTGGTCAGCCTTCGCCCAACAGGGCTTCAGGGCATTCAGAAGTGGCGGTTTTCCGGTACAATCAGGGCTAGGGGAGGCGTTTTTCTTTGCGATGAAGATTTTAGGGGTTTGTCCCGCCGGCGGGTGAGAGAATATATTCTCGAGGGAGTTCCAGCGCAGCGAACTGAGGGTGGATTAAATCTCTGTGTTATTTTCTAATCCGAACAAACTTCTCCCGACCAGAGTGGAGGGAACTTTCGGTTTGAAAAGAATTAAATAAATCAAGAAATTAAATGTATGAAATGCGAAAGATTTCTCGACTCCGCTCGAAATATCCCTTTGCGCCCTAGCGTCTTTGCGGTAATCATTAGTAGTTAGGTATAAGGTACAAG
>JAHDHT010000514.1 GCA_020631175.1 Chitinophagales bacterium | reverse complement strand
CCAAATGGATCTCTCAACTTTGCGATGACTGGGAAGCCTCTATTGATCCTTTTACCGAATGGGGTATCCGAACGGTGAATATGCGAATTGGAATAGTACTTACCACTGAAGGCGGTGCATTGCCAAAGTTAACCCAGGGAGCTAAAATGGGTGTAAATCCAATACTTGGTAATGGTAAACAATGGTACAGCTGGATTCATATTGAAGATTTGGTTGGTGCGTTTATGAAAGCCATAGAAAACGAAAAGATTTTTGGACCATTAAATGTGGTTTCTCCATATCCTGCTACGAATGAAGAAATGACTTTGGCGATCGAAAAAGCTTTAGGGAAGAAAACATTTAAACCTAAAATGCCTGCTTTTTTAATGAAACTGGGAATGGGTAAAATGTCAAGCATCGTTTTAGATTCAGCGCGGGTTTCATCTGAAAAGCTGCAATCGCTTGGTTATGTATTCAAGTTTCCTGAGTTAGATGCTGCGCTCAAAGATCTGTTATAAAATACAGGGCAGATAAATTCGTTAGCCTCTTATGAACCGAAAGAAATTTCTCGTTAACAGCGCTCTAAGTGTATTAGCTGTTTCAGCATTTGCGAATGTAAAACAGGATGGAAATATTTTTAAAGCAGATTGTGCTACTACGAATGATATATTAGGGCCCTTTTATATTCCGGATGCACCGGTAAAGAATGATTTAATTGCAGAAGGGATGGATGGAACTCCTGTTTTAGTGAAAGGTAAAATCTTTGGAAATGATTGTTCTACAGTACTAAAAAATGCATTGGTTGAAATCTGGCAATGTAATCACAAAGGAGAATACGACAATAGTGGATCTAACGGTGTGCTTAGGGCTCGTTGGTACACCGACGATGAAGGATCCTATTCTTTTAAAACAATTTTACCCGGAAAGTATTTAAACGGACAAAAATACAGACCTGCTCATATTCATTTCAGAGTAAGTGCCGACCAACACCAGGAATTAATCTCTCAACTTTATTTTCAGGGTGACCCACATATTGAAGAAGATCCATGGGCATCAAAAAAAGAAGCTGTAGAAAGAATACGACCAATCATTCTGGAAGATATTTCCGGAAACCTTGTCGTCAACTTTGATATAGCACTTAAGAACGTTTAATATCAATTTTCATGTTCAATAATTCTGTATCTTTCAATTAATGATTCAGAATTTAATTATCGGTGCAGGTCCGGCAGGCTTAGCTGTGGCAGGT
>JAHDHT010000513.1 GCA_020631175.1 Chitinophagales bacterium | reverse complement strand
ACCTGCCACAGCTAAGCCTGCCGGACCTGCACCGATAATTAAATTCTGAATCATTTATTGAAAGATACAGAATTATTGAACATGAATATTGATATTAAACGTTCTTAAGCGCTATATCAAAGTTGACTACAAGGTTTCCGGCAATATCTTCAAGAATTATTGGTCGTATTCTTTCTACGGCTTCTTTTTTTGATGCCCAGGGATCTTTTTCAATATGTGGGTCACCCTGAAAATAGAGTTGAGATATTAGTTCCTGGTGTTGATCGGCACTTACTCTGAAATGAATATGAGCAGGTCTGTATTTTTCACCGTTTAAATACTTTCCGGGTAAAATTGTTTTGAAAGAATAGGAACCTTCATCGCCAGTATACCAACGAGCCCTAAGCACACCGTTAGATCCACTATTATCGTATTCCCCTTTGTGATTACATTGCCAGATTTCAACTAATGCATTTTTCAGAACCGTAGAACAATCATTTCCAAATATTTTACCCTTCACTAAAACAGGCGTTCCATCCATCCCTCCCGCAATTAAATCATTCTTTACCGGAGCATCCGGAATATAAAAGGGCCCTAATATATCATTCGTAGTAGCACAATCTGCTTTAAAAATATTTCCATCCTGTTTTACATTCGCAAATGCTGAAACAGCTAATACACTTAGAGCGCTGTTAACGAGAAATTTCTTTCGGTTCATAAGAGGCTAACGAATTTATCTGCCCTGTATTTTATAACAGATCTTTGAGCGCAGCATCTAACTCAGGAAACTTGAATACATAACCAAGCGATTGCAGCTTTTCAGATGAAACCCGCGCTGAATCTAAAACGATGCTTGACATTTTACCCATTCCCAGTTTCATTAAAAAAGCAGGCATTTTAGGCTTAAAAGTTTTCTTACCTAATGCTTTTTCGATCGCAAGTGTCATTTCTTCATTCGTTGCAGGATATGGAGAAACCACATTTAATGACCCAAAAATCTTTTCGTTTTCTATGGCTTTCATAAAGGCACCAACCAAATCTTCAATATGAATCCAGCTGTACCATTGTTTGCCATTACCAAGTATTGGATTTACACCCATTTTAGCTCCCTGAGTTAACTTTGGTAATGCACCGCCTTCAGTGGTAAGTACAATTCCGATTCGCATATTCACCGTTCGGATACCCCATTCTGTAAAAGGATCAATAGAGGCTTCCCAGTCATCGCAAAGTTGAGAGATCCATTTGG
>JAHDHT010000008.1:30451-40204 GCA_020631175.1 Chitinophagales bacterium | reverse complement strand
CGTCTTAGCGGTGAAAAACGCAGACCGAACAACAGCAATCAGAATTAAAAATCTATCTTTGCCCCTTCAAAAATTAAAGCAAATGAATTTCGTCGAAGAACTAAAATGGCGTGGACTATTTCATGATATGATTCCCGGAACAGAAGAACATGTTTCCAAACAATCAGTCAAAGCCTATATCGGTTTCGATCCAACTGCAGATTCACTACATGTTGGAAGTCTTGTTCAGGTGATGCTCCTTGCTTTTTTAAAAAAGTACGGACATACTGCGATCGGTTTAGTCGGCGGTGCTACTGGTATGGTAGGTGATCCATCCTTTAAAGCAAGCGAAAGAAGTTTGTTAGACAATGATACCATTCAAAAAAATATAGATGGCATCTTCAAACAAATCGATTCGCTTCTTTCAAAAGTAGAAGCAGACGGTGCGCATACGATGATGAATAATTACGATTGGATGAAAGATTATTCCTTCCTTCATTTCATTCGCGATGTAGGTAAGCACATGTCAGTCAATTATATGATGGCGAAAGATTCTGTAAAGAAAAGAATGGAAACAGGTATTTCATTCACCGAGTTTTCATACCAACTTTTACAAGGATATGATTTTTACTACCTATACCAGAACCACGAATGCACTCTTCAAATGGGTGGTTCAGATCAATGGGGAAATATTACAACAGGTACAGAACTAATCCGTCGTATGACAGGAGGTGAAGGGAAAGCCTATGCCCTTACCGTTCCTTTATTAACAAAACCAAATGGTGATAAATTCGGTAAATCTGAAGGCGGTAATGTTTGGCTTGATCCGGAGAGAACATCTCCATACAAATTTTACCAGTTTTGGTTAAATACCGCAGATGCTGAAGCAGAAGGACATATAAAAACATTCACGTTCTTATCAAAAGAGGAGTGTGAAACTTTAATTGCCGAACATCAAAACGACCCGGGCAAACGATCTTTACAAAAGAGATTAGCAGAAGAGATTACGGTTTTCGTTCATGGCCGTGAAGCATACGACAGAGCAATTGCAGCCTCTGCAATTCTTTTCGGAAAAAGTACCAAAGAAGATTTAAATCAACTTTCCGAAAAAGAAATAAAAGAAATCTTTGAAGATGTTCCACAATTTGAAATTGATCGTAAGCTGATCGCTTCAAAATCAGGCATCATTGATTTCTTAGCTGAACATACATCCATCCTGAATTCAAAAGGAGAAGCCAGAAGAAGCTTAAAAGAAAATTCCATTTCGATCAACAAAGAAAAAGTTGGAATGGATTATGAAATCAGTGAAAGCGATTTATTAAAGGATAAATATATTATCGTTCAAAAAGGAAAGAAGCATAAATTTATCGTAGAAGCGGTAAGTTAATAGTAAGTAGCTAGAAACACAAGACAGTCATCCTGAGCAAAGCGAAGGAACTTTTTATTCAACAAAATCAACTTTTTCTGGAGATTAAACATTTCTCATAAACAGTAAGATCTTTCCCTTTGGTCAAGATGATTTTGAACCCGCTGCGGTGAAAAGTTCAAGTGTCAAGTTCAAACTTAAACTCAAAATTTTCGGGAACCGAGATTGATTACGATTGCCATGTAGGATCGCTTGAATCAAAAGTCTTCCCATCTTTTCAAGGAGGGGACAGGTGACGAAGGAGCCAGGGGTGGTTGTTTTCGATTCAAGAAACGAGCTTCGAAAACCTCTGTGCCCTCTGTGGTAAAACCAGCAGACCAAAAATGCTACCAGGCTACTAAAAACTGAGCTACCATCTCATCTTTCTGTTTCACCTTTCTAGTATAGAATCACTAAATCAATTATAATGTAAGCTACTATTCTCCTCAATTGTTAACTCATTTACAATCTTTTACGCATTAAGCCTATCTTATAATATGGTCAGAAAAAGTATTTATTCAATCCTACTTCTAGTAATTGTATCACTAAATGGTTTCAGTACGCCTGAAATTGAAGTGTATCCTTTAACCAATCAGGTTCTTGTATTTCATTATACAGAAGGAGAGGTAATCTATGCAAAAAGAGGGGAAGCCTTCGATGCCGATCAGGTATTTAAAACACCACTTGATTTAAATATAGCAAGTTTGGAAACAAGTTATGCAATCAACAGTCCTGATGATCCGAATTATAGCTCAACGATAAATCCGCTTAGCATTAACAGAAAATCAAAACCAACTGCTTTCGCAAATTTTTGTCAGACTACTCAGTATATTCCTTATTTTAATGTAAACGGATGTGTGAATCTTGAAGACGATCATATCATGGAGCATTGGATTTATTTAAGTCTTTCAAATCCTCTACAAGAAGGCGCAGAATATAATATCAATTTAAATGGATCAATAAGCAACGAGACGTTTACTTTTACTTTTGAAGCATTAAATCAATTTTCTGAAATTATTCACGTTAATAATATTGGATATTCAACTCAGGCTACTGAAAAGTATGCTTACTTATATCATTGGATGGGCGACGGAGGATCTTTCGATTTAAGTGCATTTGATTCAAATACTTTTTCTATCCGAACATTAGATAATGAAGAAGTATTTAATGGTACGATTAATTTTCGAAATAACGAACTAGCCCAGGAAACCTATCAATGGAATCCAAATGAAACACCTAATCAAAATTTTCTTGGAGCGGAAGTTTATGAATGTGATTTTTCTAATTTTAATACGCCGGGTCAATATAAATTATGCGTATCGGGTATAGGCTGCAGTTATCCTTTCGAAATTTCTTGTGGTGTTTTGAGACAGGCATACCATGCAGTAATGCGTGGTTTGTATCAAAACCGAAGTGGTATAGATATCGATAGCTCATTCTCAGCAGGTGAAAGACCTGCGCCGCACAACCCGAATTTAACTCCGGGCTTCGCCGGAAAATTAGTATATTCTTCAACCACCTACTGCGAGGTAAATGATGATAATTCTAATGCAGATTTACAACTCTGGGAACAAAATGAATTAGGTGCATTAATGGATGCTTATGGTTGGTATCAGGATGCCGGAGATTGGGATGCGTATATAGATCACTTCAAAGTACCGATTAATTTATTATTTACTTATGAATATTTTGATGAGAACTTTAATGATGGAGAATTATTAATTCCTGAAAGTGGCAATGGCATTCCGGATATTTTAGATGAAGCAAGATGGTTAATTCGTTTTTATAAACGATTAAAAGATGAAACTGAAAATAATAATTGGACAAGCGGTGGTGTTCCCGGTGGTAGAATCTTTCCTGATCTGTGGGGAAATGATTTAGGACCAAACAATATTTTAAGAGGATCTTGGGAAGACACTGACCGAAAATGGATGGTATCCGGTGAAGATGTCGTAACTACATTTTTTTACGCTGGAGTTGCAGCACATCTTGCATCGATTTATAATGAGTACGGTTTAGAAGATCCCGAACAAATTGATTGGGAGCAAGAAGCAATTGAAGCTTATAATTGGGCTGATGATTTATACAACCCGTTTGATGCATGTCATGGATTTCAACAGTATGATTGTAAAGCTTATGCAGCAGCAGCTTTATTACGTTTAACTCAAAATAGTAACTATTTAGCAGGATTTGAAACAGCATGGACAGATATGTTTTCCGCAGGTTTTGATTTGTTGGATGGATATCATGCTTATGGTCCCAATATTTATGCAAGATTAAATAACAATGTTAACGTAAATACACAATTACAAATTCAGAATTGGATTGAAGTAACCGGTGACTCCATTTTATTAAATAGCTTAAATCGTTCCTGTCGTTGGGGAGGAAATCCATGGTTCCCTATGGTAATTGGACAAAGTACTACGCCATTAGTTTTTGAAGGAATTTTAGCTTACGATTTAATTAAAAATTCTAATCCTGCAAAAGCTTCTAACTATCTGGCTAGAATGCATACAACAGCCGATTACTTTTTAGGTACAGGGCCTTTAAATAAAACATGGATTACCGGTATAGGTGAAAATCCGGTTGATGTAGTTTTTCATTTGGATGCATATGCTACCGGAGACGGGGAAACAAAAATCGGATATACTCCATACGGACCGTCATTTAATGAGGATCTTTACTTCGTCGGCCCTTATCATAAAATGTGGCCGAATCAATGGACATATCCTGATATCGATTCATGGCCGGGACATGAACGATGGTTTGCACAACGACCTGCTCCACAGGCTACAGAATTTACTGTTCATCAAAACAGTAATAATGCCGCAGCATTATATGGAGCTTTATCAAACGCGATAAATTGTGATCCGGATATTGTGAGTGTGCCTAATATTTTAGCATCAACCGACTGTCTGACCGTTTTCCCTAATCCTACCAATAGTTTTTTTACTATTGAAGGTAACTTACCGGATTGGGAAATTTCGATTTTAAACAGTGCCGGACAAACGATAATGGATTTACCAAACAATACGGATCGTACGAGTATAAATGTTGACTTATTAGGAAAGGGTTTGTTCTTCGTAAAAATAATTGATCCGGATGATACAAATGTTTGTATTCAGAAGATTATTAAAATGTAGATTTATTTGATTTAGGTGAAAGGTGAAAGGTGAAATTCTCCCGAGAGCAGCCAAGGGAGCAAAAGACAGTCATCCTGAGCGAAGCAAAGGAACTTTTAGTTCGACAAAAATCGACTTTTTCAGGAAACGAAACATTTCACACAAACAACGAAATCTTTCCTTTTGGTAAAAATGACTTTGCGCCCTTTGTGGTAAAACCGCAAACCGAAATCTCCCGACCGAAACGGAGGGAACTATCGGTTCAATTTGAAATGCATTATCAACTAAGTACAATTTACTTTTCAAAACAAAAGATTTACTTCGACAAGTCTCAGCACATGCCTCGACTGCGCTCGAAATAAATCTCTGCGTTAAAAATCATATTCCAAACTAAATCAGAGCTACCGCGCTACAAAGTACCGCGCTACCAAAAGTGTCTATTTCAAAATATTCTTAGCTTTTAAGCGAACTTCCTGCCATTCCGATTCTGGGTCAGAATCAATCGTAATCGCACCACCGCTTTGATAGTTTAAGTAGTAGCTTTCTGAATTGTACATGAAACTTCGAATAACGACATTAAAATCAAAATTGCCGTCTGGTTGAATGTATCCGATAGAACCGGAGTATAAACCACGTTTTACTTTTTCATATTTTTCAATGCATTCCATTACTTTTATTTTTGGTGCTCCGGTCATAGAGCCCATAGGGAAAGCGTTCTTTATCGCATCAATAAAATGAACTTCATCTTTTAATTCACCAAGCACAGTAGAAATCAGATGATGTAAGTTGGGGAAACTATAGACACCAAACAATTCCGGAACCTCTACTGTACCCGGAATACAAGACTTACTTAAATCGTTTCTTAATAAATCAACAATCATCACATTCTCTGCTCTGTCTTTTAGGCTATTTTTTAATTGATTTTTTAATGACTCATTTTCATTTGCATTTATTGATCTCTTAATCGTACCTTTTATCGGTTGAGCAATTAATGTATTTCCACGCCGCGCAATAAAACGTTCAGGGGAACAACATAAGCAATAGAGATTATCCCATTTTAAAAAAGCAGCAAATGGATTTGGATTTAAATGGTTTCTATGATAGAAAACAGAAAAAGGATCTATTTTTCTTTCTTCGATATAAAATTCATTACATAAATTGATTTCATAATAAGTGCCTTCACGAATGTCTTCTTTAATTGATTCTATCGTATCTAAATAGTTCGCTTTTAAAAAGCGACTTTCCATTTTTATAGACTGCAATCCTTCAAATACAGGTTTACAAGCTTTAATTTCTTTACTTAACACCTTGCTGTCGCCTTTCAAGAAATGAAGAGAACCATTCTTAATGGCCATTAAAACTTCAGGTTCGAAAAAGCCGATTTCATCAAAACCTACGTTGTCAGGATGATTAGAAAAAAGATCTTCAATTTGATTTTTTAATTCATAAGAAAAGAATCCAAACAACCATTTATTTTGATTCACCTCAGACTTTAAATCTTCAAAAGAATGAATCGAACACTTTTTATTCGATGCAGCAATTAAATGATCATAGGCAGAATAATCATCATGCTGATAATTATTACTGTCTAATAACTGAACATATTTGAAATGTTGATTTGCCCAGTATAGACACTGGTATTTTAATTCAACGGTGGTCAAGTATTAACGAATAATTAAATCCTTCCGATCGGGTCCGGTAGAAACAAATTTCACCGGTGTTTTTAACGTATCTTCTAAAAATGAAAGATATTCTTTTGCTTCACCCGGTAAATCCTGATAATTCGAAATTGAATTTAAAGCTTGTTTCCAGCCTTTAAATACTTGATGTTCTATTTCAATTTCAACTCCTTCCATATCAAAAGGCAATTGAGCAGTAGAAGACCCATTGTATTTATATTTTACTCCGGCTTGTACTTCGTCAAAACTATCCATCACATCAATCTTAGTGATTACCAATTGTGTTACCCCGTTTATCATAATGGCATAATTCAATTGTGGAATGTCAATCCATCCGCAACGACGTGGTCTTCCGGTAGTAGCTCCAAATTCTTTTCCTACTTTTCTTAATTCTTCACCCGTATCATCGAACAATTCAGTAGGAAAGGGTCCGCTTCCAACTCTGGTGCAATAGGCTTTAGTAATACCAATTACTTCACCGATAGCAGAAGGTGGAATACCTAATCCTTTACATGCCGAAGAAGTGGTAGTATTACTGCTGGTAACAAATGGATAAGTACCAAAATCAATATCCAGCATTGAGCCTTGAGCTCCTTCCGCTAAAATATTTTTTCCTTCCGCTAATAATCCACCCAGATAATAAGCACTGTCTACAACAGGAATAGATTTTAAGCCTTCAATTCCTTCCCACCATTTAGCCTCTTCTTCTTCAAGACTGAACTCAAAGTCAGGATATTGTTTTAATAAACGTAAATGCTTTGCCTTTAAAGCTTCGTACTTTTCTTTGAAGCCCGATAGATGAACATCGCCTATACGCAAACCGTTACGACCGGTTTTATCCATATAAGTAGGTCCGATTCCTTTTAAAGTTGAACCAATCTTGGCTTTTCCTTTAGCGGCTTCAGATGCAGCATCCAATACTTTATGTGTAGGAAGAATTAAGTGCGCTTTTTGGGCGATTAATAATTTCGATTTCCATTCAAGATCAATTGCTTCAAGGGTAGCAATTTCTTTCATCAATGTGGAAGGATCGATCACTACACCGTTTCCGATTAAATTACTGATATCATCGTGAAAAATACCGGATGGAATCGTATGTAATACGGTTTTCTTACCATTAATAACTAAGGTATGACCGGCATTCGGTCCGCCTTGGAATCGCGCCACACATTGATAGGAGGGAGCAAGATAGTCAACAATTTTTCCTTTGCCTTCATCTCCCCATTGTAGGCCTAATAATACGTCTACTGCCATGATTACAGATTAAGAACAAATTTAAGCTAATTTCAAGGCATCAATGGCTTCATCCAGACTGTTTTTAATGTTGAAAATGGATTCGAGCTTAGTTATCAACATTAAATTAGCAATGTAATCAGGTAATTGAATTAAAATACATTCTCCTCCCGTTTTTCGGGCCTTCGTCAACAAACGAACAAGCAAGCTTAATCCTGAACTACTCATCAATTCCAACTCTGAAAGATCAATTAAAATATTAAGCTTCGGAAGGATTCTAATCTCTGTATCGCTGTTTTGAAAATCTTTTTCATCAATGATAGCTTGAACGTCTTCGAGAATTTTAGCAATATCATTGTCGTTTACCAGCTTGCCACTAAGTTGAACAAGCATATATTGATCTTCTTCTGTTATGCTATACTCCACTGGCTTGCTGTTGTTGTTCTATTTTCTCTCGGGTCTGACAACTTCCGCAAATCCCATAAAGATTTAGACTGTGATGCGTTATCGTAAAATTGAGTAAATCTCCCATCATCGTTTGTATCTGATGAATTCTTGGATCACAAAACTCGACGACTTTACTACATTTTACACAAATAATATGGTCATGCTGTTTCTTGCTGTATGACTTTTCGTATTGCGCCTGATTTTTACCAAATTGATGCTTCTTAACTAAATCGCAGGCATAGAGCAAATCAAGTGTATTGTATACCGTAGCACGGCTTACGTTCATCCCTTTATTTTTCAAATCAACAAAAAGTGTGTCTACATCGAAATGATCATCCCGATTATATACCTCTTCCAAAATGAAATAACGTTCAGTCGTTTTTCGCTGTCCGTTCTTTTCAAGATATGCTGTAAAGATGTTTTTCACATCTTCGGGTATGTTTAAGTTTTGATCCATCTTATTTAGATAAATGTGCTTACTATCTAAACAAAGATAATTTTTAATAATTCAGTATAACTAAAATTGAAGTCCTAAACTCAGGAAAAAACTTCGACCGTCTGAAGGAATAATGCCAGGGCCGGGATAACCGGTGGCACGACGAGTGTAGTATTGCTGATCGAAAAGATTGTTGATTCCTGCTTCTAATTCAAACTTAGAAGGTTTCCATGCTAATGTTAAATCACTCACCGCATAGGATGGAATTAGACCTATAATACCACTTTTAATATCACCAAATATTGGAGTAGGAGAGTTTTGGGCATCACTGAACTGTTCACTTAGGTAACTAATCTGATAATTTAAAGAGGCTTTGCCATAAGCTAATTTTAACCCTGACTTCAGATTAATTAAAGGAACAAATTCAACTTCATTTCCACTTACGTTTTGTTCTTCAGAATCGATATAAGAAGATGTTGTTAAAGCAATATTATAAAAGGCATTAATTAAAAAATTAAATTTCCTGATTTTCTGTTGATATAGCTGAGCATCAACCAGATTCTCAACTCCGTAGATTAATGCGGTTCCAATATTTTTACGAACCCTGTTTGCTCGATTATCTAGTATAATTCCAATTCGATTATCATATAAAATACCGAATCCGTTTAATTCAACTAATACGCTGTTTTTAATTGTAGACCGAATTCCTATATCTCCGGTAAAACCTGTTTCATCGCTAATATTTTCATCGATTATGAAGGAAGGATTTACTACCCGTATATCACTAAAAGTAACCGATCGGTAATTTTGAGAGACATTTAAATAAGCTACAGTATTTTCTAAAGGGATATAGTTAATGCCGACTCCTGCTAAGAGAAAATTTCTTTTTAATTGGCGATTATCTTGTAATGAATTATTGGCAATCGGATTACCGGCAATATCAAAAATTACTTCATTATATTTTCCTTCCGATTTTGTATCAAGATATTCCCATCTTAGACCGGGAGTAATACTAAGTTGTGCATTGATATTAAAAATATGTTCGGCAAACCAAGCGAGGTTTTTATTTGGAAAAATAAAATCAGACTGATTACTATAATCAGGAAAATCATCTGTGTAAAAATTAAAATCGGCATCCTCGCCTAAAGACCCCGGACCTTGAAGAGATGTATTTCTGGCATCATACCATTTTAAACCGGTTAGAAAAACAGCATTCTGTTCTTTAATTTGATACTTAGTTATCCATCTGAATTCTGCACCGTAGTTTTTAAATGTTCCTTTGATTAAATCTCTTGGTAATATATAATTACCATCCTGATCTTGTTCATCTAATGCGGTAACCGGATTTTGATTCAGCACAGACGGGTTACCTCTGAAACCAACAGAATTTCTCAAAGCATTTAATCCAAAAATATTTAAACTGTATTTATTTTGTTTTCCAACGTTGCCATT
>JAHDHT010000008.1:27922-30351 GCA_020631175.1 Chitinophagales bacterium | reverse complement strand
AGTTGAAGAAAGTAAAGTATTCAAATTTATTTATTTTGCCTTTTAGGGCATTAGAAGTATTTAAGAAACCAAAACTGCCAATTGTATTTCTTGTAAAGCCCCCAAATTTTTTGTCTGTATCATTATCTTTTAATACAAAGTTTAAAAGGCCACCGAATTGGGTGCCATATTGTAATGAAGCAGCGCCTCTTACCACTTGAACTTTGTCAATTAATTCGGAAGGAGGTGTATAATATGATTCCGGATAACCTAAAACATCCGCACTGATATCATATCCATTCTGCCTTACATTAAAACTTTCCGTTCTCTTTGGATCTAAGCCTCTGCCACCAATTCCTAATTGCAAACCACCGGTATTTCCTTCATAGATATTTAGTCCGCTTATCTTGCTGTAAATTTGTCTTGCATTATTTGCTGCTTTATTTCCATTTACTTTTTCTAACTGAACGACTTCTGTTTTTCTTCCTGCAAAAATGGAAGTGCCTTCTACACTTTTTAAGCGCTCTGTTTCGAATATGTTTTCTGTTTTGTCTTTTATAATGATTTCTGATCCGGTTGCAGCTAGTCTTTCCATCCTCACAATAATTGATGTGTCTCTACTTAAATTAATAGAGATTACTTTTGATTTGTATTCGCTTTTGAAAAAATTGATAGTATAACTGCCTGTTTCTAATAAAGGACTTTCAAATGCTCCTTTAGCATTTGTTTTGAAACTTATATTACCGGGGCTGATAAATACTTCAGTTTCACTTAATGCCTTTAAGTTATTACTGTCAATTACTTCACCCTTAAATTGTATTTGAGCAAAACTGTAGTTAACAGCAAATAATAAGAAGAATATGATGAAGTTAATTTTCTTCATATGGTAAAATCCAATCTTTATTTTTTAAACTTGGTTTTATCTCTAATAAATTTATTTCGGGGTTAATATATGGTCTGCTTGTTCTCCCATTTAAGGCAACAAAACTCTCTACAAAAATCTGCATATTTTGATGTCCATCTTTTTTGAAATGCTCTCCTAAATAATGTGCATATTCTAAAATGAAATCCGGTTGAGTTGCCATTTGCTTTTCCTGGAATGAAGTTAAAAAATCACTGTTATTTATGTAGAATCGTTTTCCAGAAAGACTGTCTACAACCTTAAATTGCGCGTAGCCGGCTTTTTCCATTAACATAACCCGCCAGGAAAATCGATATCCTTGCTCCGTCCAGAATAAGTTTCCGGGATATAGGTAATTTCTCAGAGGAAACAGGAGTTGGAAAGCAAAGAATGCAATTAAGAGGGTAGGAGTTACTCTTTTTGTTAATCCGTTTTTGTATTGCCATATTCTTGAAACAGAAGGTTGAATTTTTATTGAAAGCAATTTAAAAAGAAAGTCTAAGACTTTTTTATGAGTTTCAGGACTAAAAAATATTAGTGCCGCACTGATCATGATAAAAGGAAACATACCAATCGGGAATAACAGCCGGGTCATGATATGAAAAACGAGCACTACCATAAAGGCAGGTATTCGGGTTCTTGCATTTAAGAGAAAAAACACAATTAATAAATCATAAATCATTCCTGACCAGCTAAACAAATAATGAACAAAAGGTTGTTGCAATAAATCTCCGATGAGAGGAATGCCGTATTTAGAGGGAAGCCATATTTTTAGAGGCATAGCATTGAACAACCAGTCTGAATTAATTTTTGCAGCTCCCGCATAGATATATACAATGCCAACAAATAGTTTAATTACATTAATTGTCCATAAAGGAACTTTGTCAAAATGTTTGGAAGGATTTAAATAGGCATCTAAAGAATAACTGCATGAAAGTGGTAAAAATAAAAGTAAGAAACTGAGTGATGAAATAAAATAATAATGGTTGAGATAGGTAGTTTTATCCATTAACTCTATATAAGTAAAGGATAAAAAGAAACAGAGCATTGCCCAATGATATCTATAACCGATGGTGATTAAAATGCAGCAAAGGCTACAAAATATAAAAAGAGGATAAGTCCAAATCCCGGGCACCTGAATAAATTCGAAACCGAAATATTTAAAATGGAAATGAGGTTCTAAATATAGTTTTTCAATCCATCCGTTATACCAGAATCGGATTAAACTTATCAGCATTAATAGGCCAAATAAAATACGAAAAGCGGCCAAAGGGGCCGCTATGGTATTTTTTGTAAGACTATTGCGCATGATATTATTAATCGCCGTCTGCATCTACATAATCTACACTTATATTAAATGCCTGGAACATATCTACTTTTAAGAGAACTACAAGGTCTTGTAATTCTTCGTAGGCTTCTAAAACGGTTATATTGTCTGTTTGTATTTGTTCTTTAACGTTATCATCTAATGAACTTACTTTTGCTATTGCTTCATCAAATTCATTATTAATAATCGAAGACAAATCCGCTCCGTTTTTAATGGTATTCA
>JAHDHT010000008.1:23592-27822 GCA_020631175.1 Chitinophagales bacterium | reverse complement strand
GATGATGTCGAATTTGAAATGAAAGTTTCTCTATAACCGTTTTGCCAGTCGCTTAAAACACTTGTTGTTAAATCGATCAATCGATCTATTAGTCTTGCAAAATAAATTTGTTCCTGACCTTCAGCTAATAAAAGCGGATTTTGTTGTTCATCAAAGTATCCAAACAATAAATAATCCATTGCAGGAAACCCTTGCATATCAAAAGTAGATGGCAATTCTAAATTAATATAGGTATTACTAATATTATTTTGAATACCGGAAATATCAGCAGGGTAAATATTGGTGTAATTTCTAAGACTGATTTCTTCAGCTTTCCCAATTTCAAACATACTTACATCCTGCCAGTTTAAATATGCTTCGATGAAAGCCGTTCTTAATGCTTCAAGATTTTCCTGATTTGCATTAAGAACAAATGCATCATTAGCAGATTTCAGGCTATTAAGTTTCGAAATATAATTTTCATATGCAGGCATAATGAAATCATCTGCCCATGAAGTTAACATTGTACTTCGATCAAAGTCATCGACTTTAATATCAGGTGTATCTTCTTTACATCCAACCAAAAAGAAAACAGTGATTGCAAAAGATGAAAGAAATACTTTGATGATAAATTGTTTCATTTGATAATCCTTTTATTGAGCTTGTTCAACTGTGAAATCAAATTTGGCTGCTATGGACTCAGAGATGTTATCTAATGTTTCAGGAGTAACTTCCCAAAAGCCATTACCGGTCATTAACTGACCGATATATCCGTCAGATTCAGAAGCTGAAACATAAGGAGCACCGGTGTCAGGATTTCTGGTAAATCTTAAACTGTAAATAAAGCCATATCCTTCCGAAAGATCATGAAAGGCGGTACCATAATTATTGCCAGAATCGGGTAAGGCATTTTTACCGGCCTGTAAATAATAAACCGCTCTTATACCGATTACTTTAGAAATAGCTTTTCTTAATTTATCAGCTTCTTCATTTCTTGTTTGGTAATCTCCGGCAACAATAGCTGCTCTACCTAACTTGAATGATTCGAAAACTTCAGTTGAGATACCGGCGAAATCATCGTCACTGTTTACTCTGCCTAAGTATTTATTTAAGAATGAATCATCTTCACCAATAGTTAAAACAGGATCTGCTGTATTGGTTGCAGTACCAAATATGTATCCGTATGCTTCATCCCATTTATGTTCCATATTCGTGTAAGCTTTATCTTCTGCCAAAACACCATTATCGTTATCAGCAATATTGCTTCCATCATCTAAAACGGATGTGCTTAAATAGTTGTTACAAATCTGATCTACCATTAAGGCCCCGATCAGACTTTTGTTGACCGCCTGATTATACTCCAATCCTTTTGCATTTACATAACGCACTGAAGAACCATCAGCGATTTGACCTGCAATACCCGGACTTGCTAGGGTGAATTCGACCGGATAAATTTCATTTACCTGAGCTGAAATCCATCCATCAAAATCAGATTTGATTTGTGCTGATTCAGTTACATTGTCTGAATAATAATCTTTTGAAGCAGCAACTTTAGCTCTTACACTTTTAGATGAGGCATTCAGGTCAGCATCAAAATAGGGATCAACATCATTACCGTCGGTATCTGTATTTGAAAATAGCTCAGCCAAATGAATCTCGTCTTCTGAAAAGTCATTCATTGCGTCAATTAGTTCCTGAGCCATTTTGATTCGATCAGTTTGACCGCTAAAAGAAACAGTAGATATACCATCTCTTTCAAAAGTATAATCAGCTGGATTATCGATTATAAACTGAGGCAGCTCTTCCTCTTTACAGGATTGAAATAATACTGCTGTGATGGTGAGAATGATTATTACCGCTCTTTTCAATTTCTTTATTTAGATTAATTATAAATAAGCTTCGCAAATGTACATAGGTACATTCGATTATCCAAGCTATTTAGAATGATTCTAAATAAAATTTTGTCAGTCTTTAGTCATAAAAAAAGGGCAGCTTGATTAAGCTGCCCTTTCAGTTTCTTTAGAAGTCCTGCATCACATTAACTGCTTCATACAGGTATATATCTTTCTTCAAATCTTCAAACCACTTTTCGTTGCGTTCTTTCTTTTCTTCATCTGCTGAAATCACGGCCAAATCCTCTTTAGTATTCGAGATCATCATATTATCAATGTCTGAGAACAGATCTTTGTATTGCTCATTAATTTCTTTGAATTTCTCTTCTTCTTTAACGAAGGCATCATATTCTAAAGATCTTACAGAGTTGTCTCTTTGTTCCTTTAACCATTTCGCTTGCTCCGTAACTTTCTTGAACAACATATCTTGTTGCACACGATTAAGGCTTTTGCTTTGCAAAGCATTAACAGCTGCACTTAACTTACTATAATCATCATATGAAAGCGAGCCTATTTCCGTCCATGGCATTACATTATCTTTTTCTTTTTCCCCAACATCAATAAATGAATACTGATCCGGTAAAACGATATCCGGTTCAACACCTTTTTGCTGCGTACTTCCTCCATTGATTCTGTAGAATTTCTGGATAGTCATTTTTATAGAACCTAATGGTTTTACATAATCATACCCATTAGCTAACATTCTATCTAAATCAAAGAATCGTTGAACTGTACCTTTTCCATACGTACTTTCAGAACCAATAACAATACCTCTGTTATAATCCTGAACCGCAGCTGCAAAAATTTCAGAAGCTGATGCAGAGAAAGTATTTACTAAAACAACCAGCGGACCATCATAAACAATATCCGGATCTGCATCTTTATGTATTTTCGGAATGCTTTCTTTTCCTTTGCCTTTTACCTGAACGATTGGTCCTTCTTCGATGAATAAACCTGCCATTTGAACAGCATCGAATAAATATCCACCCGTATTATTTCGAAGGTCAAAAACGATTCCGTCGATACTTTCTGTTTTTAATTGCTCAACGATTGCTTTCACATCTTTATAGCAATCTCTTCCATCCGGATTACCAAAATCAGAATAAAAGGATGGAAGGAAAATATAACCCATACGCTTGCCGTCTTCTTCAATGATTGCAGACTTTGCATACGTTTCTTCTAAAACTACCACATCACGAATGATTGGTATTTGCTTAATACTTCCATCAATTTTTTTAACGGTAAGGGTAACCTCTGTGCCTTTTGGACCGCGAATAAACTTCACCACTTCATCAAGCGGCATGTCTACAACATCTAAAGGCTCTTCATCTTTTTGAGCCACTTTTATAATGAAATCTTCTTTTTCTAATTCACCCTGAGCGGCTGAAGGAGAACCCGGAATGATGTCTACTACTTTCGTATATGGTCCTTCTTGTTGCAGTCTGGCGCCAATTCCTTCCAATTTACCGGACATTGAAATATCGAAGTTTGCTTTTTCAGCCGGTGGGTAGTAGCTTGAATGTGGATCGATACTTTGTGTAATTGCGTTTACATAAACCGCAAATCGATCGTCAGCATCTTGCTGGTATAAGCGAGTAAACCAATCCGTATTTCGCTTTAATACTTTTTCTCTGGCTAAGGCTTCTAAATCTTCAGAAGATTTTTCTTTATGTTCATCTTCAGATTTTAAATCCATCATCCGGTCTAAGGTTTGATACTTTAGAAGTTTTCTCCAATAATCTTTCAATTCTTTTTTCGAACCTGCAAATTTTTGATTGTCGCTATCAAAATCGATTTCTTCATTTACAGTTAAATCGAACGGCTTGCCTAAGATATCTTTAATATAGCCTTCTGCTTCTTCTTGTCTGCTTTCAATCATTTCTACTGAACGTTCATAAAAGTCAAAGCTTAAATCACGCACGGCATCATCTAATTTGAATTTTGATTTTTCGAGTTCGTCTACATCTTCCTGAAGCAAAAATCTTTTCTGATTGTCTAAATTCTTAATGTATAGATCATAGATTTTTTCACTGTATGCGTCATTGTATTCCGCAGGTTCAAAGTGAAATTGATCCACATGTGTAAGTATTACAGAAAGTAAGACTTGTTCTTTGGAAAATTGTTTTTCTTTTTGAGCGTAAACCCCGCTAAACGATAAGCCAATGATGGCGAATAAAGCAATAGCCAGGGAAGCAATTCTGTATGTTAACTTCATATCTGTTTAATTACGATTTTTGTGCCATTTTAGGATGTATGCACCTCATAAAAATTGTTAATGGGTGTTTAAGGTTTACAAAAATAGCCTGAAAATGGGTTTTTTGTTAGTATTTGGACGGATAATATGGTGTATGGTTGAATG
>JAHDHT010000008.1:16595-23492 GCA_020631175.1 Chitinophagales bacterium | reverse complement strand
TGAAAATGGGTTTTTTGTTAGTATTTGGACGGATAATATGGTGTATGGTTGAATGACTATGATATTTTGGAAGGATGTTGATTTTTGTTTTAATATAAGTTTGGGATTAAGATCGGCGTAACCACCTCTGGAATTCGGCCTGTCTCCTCCTTTGGAAGTAGGAGAGGATTCTGCTCAATTGCTTCGCAATTTCGATTCTTTGTTTATCCAATTGCTTCGCAATTTCGATTCTTTGTTTATCCAACTGCTTCGCAGTTTCGCTTTTTTGTTTGTCTCAACTGCTATTGCATCCACCACAATTTCACATAGGTCTCGTCTCCACCCATATCAGCTACCTGCTGATTGTAGTTTTCAAGATTATAGGCTTGTTCGGATGGAGGATATTTGAATCGATTGAATTCATTTGGGCCTTTTTCTCTTGGAAGGAGATTCGTTTGTCTTAACAATGAAAAAGCTTCCCAGGGCTGACGGAAAGCATCTATCCATTTTTGAGCATAGATTAATCTCAACTGTTCTTCCATTCCTCCTGCCATATTGAAATTATATTTTGGATGATTTACAACATCAAACAATTCTGCCGTAGAATAGATGTCTGATTGATTTTCCCAGATGGCAGAATTAATCATGATGTTTTGCCAGAACTCTAAAGACTCTAACATGCCTAATTGATAATTGAAATCTGCATTAAAAGCATCAGCCGGAACGCCTATTCCTTTCAGGAAAATTTCAGCCAGCAAGAATTTTACTTCGGCACTGGTCATAATAATTTCAGGAATATCCTGCTCATCTCTAATGAGGTAATAATTAACCGAAGAATAAATATTACCCGCACCTTTATTGCTGTAATTTCCATCCCGTGCATTTGAATATGGATTACCTCCGGATTGTGGTGTATTTGAATTTGGAACCTGTGGAAAAGGTACCCATTCATCTTCATTATTGGTTTCAAAAAAGATAAAAAGCCTCGGATCAATTACTTCACCATTATCTCTCAAATAGTTCCACATGGTTGTTCCCATCCGAACTTTATTATGTTCTCTGAATGACCAGTTAACACCTTGATTTGACCAACCCTGCGCCGAAGGAAGCATAACTACATCATTTCCTTCCGTTAAAAAACTGGCACCGTTATAAAAAAGGTCTCCTATAATAGGAGCAACAAAATCCGGTTCTTTATCATAAATTCTTACCAGATATCTTAACAATAATGAATTTGCAAAATTGGCCCATTTGCCTCTATCATTTCCAAAAAGGGTATCAAAGCCACCGTAACTTAAAAAGTCAGCTCCTGCATCAGTTTGTCCACCACTATTTCTTAAAATATCGGAAGACCAGACAAGATCTTCAATTAATGATTTATAAATACTTTCATGACTATCGTATTTCGGACGGAGAACTGATTCGTTGTCAAATGCTCTTCCTGCTTCAGAATAGGGGATAGCTCCAAAAAAGTCAGTAATCTGAAATGTTTTATATACCATTATGATGTTTAACTGTGCACGCACTATATTCGGAACGTCCGGATCACCATATATATCAAATCTTCGTTCTAATTCTCTTGCATTTTTTAATGCATTATAATAGTTTGACCATATATCTTCAGCACCACTTTCAGTATTGTTAAATGTTTCAGCTGTAACGACTGCTTGTTCAGTTATATCATAAAGCTTTTCATTATGAAGGAATAACTGTCTGTTCCAGCCAAGTCGTAACGATTCAATTATGCTGTTAAATAATGGTCCGTCTTGAGCAGCAGTAGGACTTAAAGGATTTTGATTTAATTCATCGAAGCCTTTATCACATGATGGAATGATAAGACAACAAAGTAGTAATTGAAATAAAAACTTTTTCATGACTTACAGACCTAATGATAAACGTAAACTAAATGATCGTATTCCCGGGTATGAAGCCCATTCTAATCCCTGAGCATTACCTGCACCGTTACTTCCTTCAGGATTCACACGGTCGGGCAGAGAGGTATAAAAGTAAAACAAATCTCTTCCGACTAATCCAACCTGCATATTTCTGAAAACTTGTTTTTTACCCCAGATTGAATTTGGGATTTCATAGCTTACAGAAATTTCTCTCATTTTGACCCAGGTATTTTCTAATATACCCGGTGTTGTGATAATCTGTCCCCATCCACCTGCATTGGGTAAATATTTATAATAATAATGAACTACATTTTCATTCGGACTTCCATCCGATAGAACACCTGGAAGGATAACACCAACATTTCTAACATTTCCATCAGGATCGGTATAAGGCAATCCTCCACCTTCCCGTTCAGTTAATGTTTCAGGGCTTTGACCGGTTTGCAATCCAATCACATATGAACCTGCATAAATATCTCCACCTACTTTAGCATCAACTAAAGTGTTAAATCGAAAACGCTTATAGCGACCTCTTAAAGTCCATCCTCCTGTAAAATCGGGAGAAGCATTACCTATAGGCACAGGGTTTTCTGTTGTTAAATAATGCGTACCTGCATCATTCACTATAGGCTGACCGGTACCTTCGTGGTAGATATGGTCGTATCCGTAAATTGTTCCGTATTCCTGTCCTTCCTGTACTGAAATATTAGGACCAAATAGTCCCCATATATTCGCAAGTTCTAATTGAGTTGCTCCATCACCGAGCGATTGAACAAAATTTCTGTTTTGTGCAATATTTAAACCGGTTTCCAGGAAGAAATTTGGTTTTTGAATTAAGGCTGCTCTTAAGCCAATTTCAAATCCGTAATTTTCCAAAACACCAGAGTTAATTCTAACTTCACTTACACCCGAAGAACCCGGAACAGGAGAATCAAGAATCTGATCGAAAGACTTTATATAATAATATGTAAAGTCTAAATTTATTTTATCATCTAATATTCCTAAAGTTGTACCTGCCTCATAAGAATTCGCCAATTGCGGCCTCAATTCTACCGGAGGTTTTACATCCGGATGGCTTGCCGTTTGTTGCCCTGCAAAACTTCCGGTATTATAAATAAAGTCTAATAAAAACGGATCTGTATCATTTGCAGTTTGTGCGTATGAAGCTCTTATCTTCCAAAAGCTTATCCAATCAGGTGTGTTAATTGATTCTGAAAGAATATAACTTAATGAAGCGGAAGGATAGAAATAAGAATTATTTTCTAAAGGCAATGAAGAAGACCAGTCGTTTCTTCCTGAAATTTCAAGAAATAAAAAGTTTTCATAATTCAGATTTAGGAAACTGAATATTGAATTTATTTTTTTGTCGAATCTTATTTCGGAAGGAAGATTATTTTCTTCTATGTTATTATAATTGTTAAAAGTAAACAACCATGGGTTTTGCCAGTTTTCTGCACTTGCTTTAATTCCGTATTGACCTCTTCCCCAGCGAGCTCCTCCGACTGAGAATTTAATTCCGATAGGGGAGTTAAAGATTTTATCTCTTGAGGCAGTGGCTAAAAATTCATGATTTAATACCTGATTGCGTACTAATTCATTACTATATTTTGCACCGTTAACACCGGTTAAATCTACCGGGTCGAAACGTTCTTCAAATTGTTCCAGATTAAAATCCGTTCCTGTTCTGCCTGTGATGTTTAACCATGGAAACGGAGTGTAATTTAAACCGATACTTCCTAAAACTTTATTTCTGGTTAGATATGTATTTTGATGATAGGTATTCCACCATAAATGTTGAGGTGTGTATTGGAATGGATATTGACCATCATAATCATATCGGGTACCATCTTCGTTGAAGTTTAGTGTTTCTTCTAAACCCTTATATGATCGTGGCCATGAGTATAAAATGCCTTTACCGAATGAAGCATTATTATCATCTCCTAATGAAGGACTATTTTTTCGATTGAAATTAATATAGGATGTTGCAATGTCGGCATTTAAGTTATCACTTAATTGAATGTTTGCTCCAAGATTTGCGGTGTATTGTTCGAATTGAGAGTTTGGAACTACAGCATCATGATTTTGAGCAGTTAATGAAAGTCTTAAGGATGAAAATTCATTTCCGCTGGTCAAGCTTATATTATTGGTGATAGTCGAACCGTTACTGAAGTATTGCATAAGATTATCAGGTTGTGGATCAAAGGGCCTTAATTCGCCATCCCACCATCGAACCATTTGTCCTTGCATTTCCGGTCCCCATGACATACCGGTAGAATAAAAACCAAACTGTTCGGTAGTAGGTCGCCCGAAAGGTCCGTTATTGGAATGAACACTTGTTGGGTAAACCAATTCTCCCTGAGCATTTGTTGCAAAGGCAGGTTCTAATAAATTGATCGGACCGCCGGCACCGTATTTATTTTGAACATCACGGTAACGATAGGGGTTGATCAATTTTGTTGTGACAGCATATTCAACGCCGATTCCTTTTTGTTTTTTTCCTCTTTTGGTAGTAATAAGGATGACTCCATTTGCTCCTCTTGTTCCATATTTAGCTGCTGCGGTCGGACCTTTGAGGATGTTCATACTTTCTATGTCTTCCGGGTTAATCAGGTTAATCGCAGATCCCCAATCTGAACCTCTTCCGATATCGGTTAATCCCGGATCATTTTCTAAAGGAACACCGTCTACAATTATTAATGGTTGATTGTTTCCTTTAATATTATTGTTACCTCTTATGGTAATTCTGGTTGTTCCTCCATCCACACCGTTTGGGTTAACGATATTTACACCTGCTGATTTACCGCTTAATGCATTGACTACATTGGAAGCATTAGAATTAATGATTTCTTCTCCATCAAAATTTTCTGTGGAATAGCCTAATTCTCTTTTTTGTCTTTTAATACCAAGTCCCGTCACTACAATTTCATTGAGGTTAATACCGCCTACAGAAAGTTGAACATTAATTACGGTTTGATTATTAACTGGAATGGATTGTTTTTCATATCCGAGATAAGAAAATTCTAAGGTGCTTTCTCCATTTGGAATTATTAACTGATAATTTCCATCTAGGTCGGTACTGGTTCCCTTTTGAGAACCCGTATCGTATACGGTAACTCCGATTAAGGCATCGCCTGATTCTTTGTCGGTAACGGTGCCGGTAACAGTGCCGGTAACAGTTGTTTGGGCCGATAGGTTTAGGCTAAGTAGGAGGGATGTTAGAGCTAATAAAACGGTTCTCCACCCACGGTGCGCTTCGCTTGCCCCGATCCCGCCAGCGGGACAGTTTTTACTTTGATGAGCTATGCTCATCTTAGCAGTTAATATCGAATACATTTGACCTCGGTTCGCTTCGCTTACTTTAGCTTTTTTGCGCATGGCCATTAATTAAGAACGACTAATTTTTTAGTATTTGTTTTTCCTTCGGCATTGGTGATTTTGATCATATAAATACCAGGATGTTCAATATTAAATTGATTAATATTTTCGACTGCCGTGAAATTTGAAATTAATTTTCCATCCACAGTTAAAATTTCAAGTTGGCTTCCAATTAATGAAGCATCTATCTCAACTGCTACCATTCCGGTATTACTTGGATTAGGAAATACTTCAAATTTTTGATCGAAATTCAAATCTTGTGTGCTTACTAAGATTTCAGCAATCGCTTTTGCAGCATCATCACCGGGAGTCTCATCGTTCGCACTTGAAACAACACCATAAAAAGTATTGGTTTCTCCTAATTGCAATCCTTCGACGGTAGTAAAATCATGCACTATACTTTGACCGGCACTTAATGTTTGACTTATGTTTTCTGTTGCTACATGATTGCTGTTTATAAAATAACTAACATCAAAGTTTGTCATGTCTTCTGTGCCTGAATTGGTAATCGTTATGCTTACAGCATCCAGAGATTCATTTCCTTCCGAACCGGTAACGGTGGGAGTAATGGCATCGCAAGTTAAATTATTATAGGCTTTAAACGGTTGAGCACTTTGTTCTACAAAATAAGACCAGATTCTATAGTGTGGTTCAGTGTGTGAAGAACCATTATAACCTGTATTTAATAAGTTGGTATAATCTTCTAAAACATAATCAAATTCAGCTGAAGAACCCGCACTGAGAGTACCTGTTGTCGATACGGTATAAGGACTTACTTGCTGGCCGGGGCACCAACCTGCACGAGGGAAAAGCCAGGTGCCTTGCTGATCTTCGCATGGGTTACTTGCGCAATCATCCTTCCACAATAAATGATTGTCAACTACACTTCCATTAACGGTGAAATTATGGGTCTTTTCAGAAAATTCAGCAGCATTATCTGTGTTACCTTGACCGTGTCCTGAAATGGTCATTCTTATGTGAGAAGATTCTGTATTCGAATCTACATTTAAACTTACAGGAGCTAAATCATCGTCAATTCCCGGATCTCCATAAACATGGTAATCAGTTTCCCATAGCGGAGAAATTTGATAATACGGGAATTCTGCTGTTCCTTCAATTAATTCTAAGTCGATGGTTACGAGCCATCCTGAACTACCCCATACCTGAACGTATGAAACAAAATTAACCGGACCTGTCATTACATCTTTAAAATCCGTTACGTCGACCGTCCACGGACCGCAAGCAATTGCATATGGTGTAACATATCTTGCAATTTCGAATGTTCCCTGATCGGTTTCAATACTAACCTTTGCAGGCTGATCCCAAGGGTCGCAACCTGAGCCCGGACAATCTACGCTAATATGCATTAGCAGTTGTTCATACTGGCTTAAGCTTCCTGGAAGGATGACACAATTGTTTTGAGTTTGACCTGCAGCGCCGAAGTTGTGCGTTTTACCATTAAATAATCGTACTACATTCGGATTAGAGGGTGTACTGATTATAATTGATTTTGAGTTATTCAATAAGTTTTGATCATCTGCGTGATTAATAACCACGGACAATTCAGGATCTGTTAATCCGGTCAAATCAACCGGAGATTGAAATTCATATGTGAATAATTCACCGGATCCGATTGATGCATTAATTG
>JAHDHT010000008.1:9838-16495 GCA_020631175.1 Chitinophagales bacterium | reverse complement strand
GGAGATTGAAATTCATATGTGAATAATTCACCGGATCCGATTGATGCATTAATTGTTTCAGTGAATTGATCATTTCCATTGACGGCAACTGTCGCAAACACATCTGAAATGGCTTGCTGGCCTAAATTTTTAATATCTATTTCAAGCTTCACCGGCTTGTCTTTCATATTGATTAAATCAACTCCTTTTAATGGAGATAGATTTACATCGAACTGAGCGATGGCATATCCATCCACCCAATTATTATCATCCATATTTAATAAAGTACCTGAGCAAGCAGCATCTACGAGGTTAGTTGCTGTTGTACCACTTCCATCATTGAAAGGAAAATATCCAACAAGATTAGCTTCATTACCGGTTAAATCAACGCT
Organism: Chitinophagales bacterium; assembly: GCA_020631175.1. GTDB lineage: Bacteria > Bacteroidota > Bacteroidia > Chitinophagales > JAHDHT01 > JAHDHT01. Next base: position 16,124 of record JAHDHT010000008.1, on the reverse strand, counting down.
TTGATTATCGGCAATTTGCTGTTGTGATCTTGCAGTATTCCAGAATCTGACTTCATCGATTGATCCATCAAAATGTCTTCCATCAAAACCTGTAGAAGCTCCTATTGTAATCGGATTTTCATTTGGTGAAATGGTACCTGAATATGATGCACTTCCATTGACTTCCCCGTCAATATATAATGTCATTGTACCGGCATCCACCACAACAGCAACATGATGCCATTGTTCTACATTCATTACCGGAGAAGACTGCACCTCATTCCATGCATTATCTGCTGCCATTACAAAAGAAAGGGTTCCATTTCCTCCACATCGGAAGGCGAAACCTCTATCAGGACCTTGATTATCAGAAGTAATCAGACTTCCCTGCCAGCTTTGTCCTGCCCATTGATTGGCATAAATCCAAGCTTCAAGCGTGTAAGGATCACTTACATTAAGTTCTGGTTTATCTGCAATTTCGACTCTGGTATCGAGTCCATTAAAGGCTAGTCCGGTATTTTGAGCATATCCAAAGTAAGTAAGGCATAAAAGGAGTAAAATCGTAAAATTAGTTTTCATAATCAGCGCTTTATGAATGTATTTTTGATTAATGTTATTTGATACTTCAAAATAATGAAATCTCTAATGAGCTTTCTATATTTCAATTTATTTTTAAGCTTTTGTCAGTTATGTTGAACTGAAGGTTTTGAGCTTCTTTTCGTGAATCCGTAGAACATAATATATCCATAACAGAGGATGACTAAAAACAAGGCAGTCTTGAAGCCCATAAAGTCGGTACAAAGTCCATATAGAGGTGGAATAACAGCGCCTCCAAATATGGCTGTACAAAGCAAACCCGATGCTTTTGGTTTTAATTCTCCTAATCCGTCGATAGCTGTTGTGAATATCGTTGGGAACATGATTGAATTAAAAAGACCAACAGATAGAATACTCCACATTGAGATGTAGCCGGTTGTGAGTATTGAAATAATAATCATTGTGATTGCCAGGGCTGAAAACAATGCTAATACTCTTGATGGCTGCATTATTCTGGTAAGATAGGAGCCTACAAAACGACCGATCATTGCGCCGGACCAATAGCAGATTACAAAAATTCCAAGTATCGCTTTGTCGTCTGCACCGACTAAAGATTTATTAAATATCGTGGCTATTGTATTTGCGAAGCTCATCATGGCGGGACTCTCTCTGATAAGCGGAACCATATTCATATCTAAGAAGTAGTTTACAAGGTAACTTCCAATGGCTACTTCGGCACCAACGTATACAAAAATTCCAAGCACACCCATCATTAAGCCCGGTTTTTTAATAGCATCCAGATAGCTTCCTGTTGATTCATCATTGCCCATTATTTTAGGAAGTTTGGCAAAAACAAAAATCACTGTAATCAGCGCTATAAATAATGCTAAACCGATAAAAGGAGTTTGAACGGCAGCTGCTTCGGATGCATAATATGCTTCTTTTGCTGCCCCGCCTAATTCTGCAATTTCCTCTTTTGTTTTTACCGTATCTCTTAATATGAAAAGCGCACCAACAGCTGGAGCGATTGCGGTACCAAGTGAATTAAAAGCCTGTGAAAGATTTAGTCTTGACGATGCACCATCTTCATCACCGAGCACAGCCACAAATGGATTCGCTGCTACTTGCAGAATGGTCATTCCGCCTGCGAGTATAAAATAAGCTAACATGAAAATGCCGAATACTCTGAATGAAGCGGCAGGATAAAAAAGCAGGCATCCCAAACCCATTGTCAATAAGCCGAGAATTATACCTCTTTTATATCCGATTTTTGAAAGGATAAAACCTGCCGGTATTGACAGGAGAAAGTAAGCTCCGAAAAATGCGAACTGCACTAAACCGGCTTGAAAATAAGAGAGTGTAAATAAATCTCTTAAACGGGGAATTAATGAGTCGACTAAGACAGTAATAAAGCCCCAAAGAAAAAATAAAACAGTAAGAAGGATGAAGGAATTACGATAAGACGTTTTCGTTGCCATTCAATAAAAGTTTAGGTCAGCAAAATGCTGCCCTAAAATAATAATTCCTTTTTCGTTAACAGCCTTATTTAATGCTTATTTCGTCAATAAAAATCCAGGTCTTGCCATCGTATTCATGTCCTATATGCCACTCCGGTATAGCACCAAATTTTTTGGCTTTTATTTTAATGTATTGATAATCTGAAGAATTGACCGTAAAGCTGACCGTTTCTATTTGTACTTCTCCATCGGGTTTGTTTGCTTCAAATGTAAACTGATCTATTTCTTCGAATTTTTTACCATCTTTTGATGCCAGGCAAATGACTTCTGTTGGCCAGAAAATCCAACTTCTCTGATCTAATAAAAAATTCGTTTCAACAGTTTTAATTTCTTTTGCTTTGCTTAGGTTTATAGTCGCATCTATATCTTCATTCCAGTATCCTTGCCATGTGCCGGTTCTGAAATCCGGAGTTCCAAGAATTCCATCTATTAAGGCATCATTTCCACCTGCGTTATATTGATTCGCATATTCGGTTTTTAGACTGATGCTAATATCCGGATCTATTTTAAACAAATCTGTTTTTACTTCAGCACTTTTTTCATCGCCTAAAATAGCATAGGTAGTTAGCGTTGCGGGTTCGGAGATTTTTACAAGATCTGTGTATTTCTTATACTCCTGATTATCGAGTTTATAAAATATAGTTGCATCTTCTGCCAGACATTTTAACTCAATAGAAGTTGCTTCTTTAAAAGCAATCTCTCCTTTATTTATATATGGTGCCGGAGTGATTTTATAATCACTTATTTCAGTAACAGGAATATGTTCATCTTTTGTTGCCCAATCGGATGGGTAAGCTCCCATTTTAAATGTGATTTCTCCTCCTTTCATTATATCCTCATGATTTAAATAAGAGAATGGATAATTTTTACCATTTAATTTAGCCGATTGAATGTAAATATTATTTGCAGATATATTTTCCGCAATTATTTTAAAGGTATTTCCATTTTCAAGATTTATTTGTGCTTCAGGAAAAAGAGGAGAACCGATAATGTATTCATTATTTCCCGGAGAAACCGGATAGAATCCAAGACTGCTTAAAATATACCACGAACTCATTTGGCCACAGTCTTCATTACCTGATATTCCATCCGGAGTATTGGTGTAAAGTTGTGTTAAAATTTCGTTGACTCTTTGTTGGGTTTTGTATGGTTTGTTTACAAAATTATATAAGTAAGCAATGTGATGACTCGGTTCATTGCCATGCGCATATTGTCCGATTAAACCTGTTATATCTTTTTGTGTTCTTCCGCTGGTCTCAAGGTTTGCAGAAAAGGTTTTGTCAATTTGTTTGTCTAATACATTTTTACCGCCCATTGCATTTATAAATCCACTCACATCCTGTGGGACATAAAAACTGTATTGCCATGCATTAGCTTCTGTGTAATTAAAATTGACTTCATAAGGATCGAAAGGCGAAAACCATTTATTTCTAAATCGTCCTCTCATAAATTTTGATTCGGGATCGTAAATGTTTTTATAATATTGCGCTCGTTGAATGTACGTTTTATAATCTTCTTCTTTTCCCATAGACTTTGCCATCAAGGCTATAGTCCAATCATCATATGCATATTCTAAGGTTTTTGAAACTGATTCAGACTCTTCTTCAACAGGAATAAAGCCTATTTCTTTGTAAGCTTTCAGGCCTAATTTATTTCTTGTTGCAGAATGTTTCATTGCTTCTAATGCTTTTTCTGCATCGTAATTTCTGATTCCTTTTTGATGTGCATCAGCAATAACAGGAATGGCATGATAACCAATCATACAATGGGTATAACAGGCAGACAAATCCCAGATAGGCATAATTCCGCCTTCATCATATTTTGCTAAAAAGGTATTAATAAAATCATTTGTTCTCTCCTGTTCTATAATGGTATAAAGTGGATGTGTAGCTCTGTAAGTATCCCACAAAGAGAAAACTGTGTAATAGTCAAAATCACTTGCGGTATGAATCTTTAAATCCATTCCACGATATCTTCCATCCACATCATTATAAATGTTAGGTGCCAACATGCTGTGATACATGGAGGTATAAAAATTTACTTTATGGTTTTTATCAGTAGATTCAATTTCAATTTTTCTTAATTGTTCTTCCCATGCCCGTTGTGCTTCTTTTCTTATTTCGAGGAAGGATTTATCCGCAATTTCTTCTTCGAGATTTTTTTGTGCTCCGTTTTCATCCACAGGAGAAATTCCTATTTTAATTTGTACAGGTTCATTTTTAAGATTTTTAAGCATCATACTTAAAATCTTTTTATCATCAGACCACATTAATTGATCTTCAATTATGGGATGTGATAGTTTCATATAAAAATATACATGTTGTTCTTCTGCCCATGCTTTTGAAATACGTTTCCCTTTAATTGTTGTCGGATTTACTATTTCTATTGAATGGTCTAAGACCTGATCTCTGTGCTTCAGATCAAGTGTAATAAATTGGTTTCTTGCCGATGGAAAATCATACTGATGTATGCCTGCCCGTTTACTTACAGTTAATTGTACATTTATATCTGTTGAATCAAGCCAAACCTTATAGTATCCCGGTTCTGCTTTTTCATTTTGGTGGCTAAATCTTGTTCTATATCCGTTTTCGCCTTTTGATCCATTGCTTAAGTGGGCTTCTGTAGTTGGCATTAATAATATGTCTCCATAATCAGAAACTCCTGTTCCACTTAAATGAGTATGTGAAAAACCGTAAATGTAGTTATCACTATAATGATATCCGGAACATCCGTCCCAGCCCGTTAAACGGGTGTCCGGACTTAATTGCATCATACCAAAGGGCATACTTGCGCCAGGGTAAGTGTGTCCATGTCCTCCTGTTCCAATAAATGTATTCACATAATCGGTTAATTTTTTTTCATTTTGAGCAGTGGAGTTTAGGGAGGATTTTTTACTGCATGAAAAAAATAAGCATAGAGAAATGATAAAGTATAAGTAAAGTAATTTTTTCATAAAGTGATTGTCTTTCTATCTGTAATTTATTAATCTTTCATTACACTTAGTTAAAAATGACTATTGTATTTTTCTTTTGAATAAATTTTACAAAGACTTAAAATTTTATATTTACAATTTATGGAATTTGAAATTTGTACAGAAAGTTTCGAAGTAGCTCAGAAAGCCTCTGCTTATAAAATAAAACGGATCGAGTTATGCTCGGCTTTAGATTTGGGTGGATTAAGTCCTTCTTATGGGCTGTTAATGAAATGTTTATCCTTAAAAGATATTGAAATTCATGCTATGATAAGACCCAGGGCAGGGGATTTTATTTATAATGATGATGAATTAGAAATGATGCTTGATGAGATAAAATTATATGCTGAAAGTGGCGTGAAGGGAGTGGTTTTCGGTTGCTTGGATGTGGGAAAAGTATTGGATATGAATGCTTTAGAATATTTGGCTGCTAATTCTAAGAGTCTTGGACTTGAAACTACTTTTCATCGGGCTTTTGATTTTATTGATAAACCTGCTAAAGCGCTTGAAATTTTGATTGATTTTGGCTTTACAAGAATTCTTACCAGTGGAGGGATGGATACTGCAATTGAAGGGATTGATAACATTCAACAATTGGTGCTTCAATCGGAAGGAAGGATAGAAATTATGGCTGGTAGTGGCGTGAATAAAAGCAATGCTTTAATAATTGCTGAGGCTGGGGTGGATGCTTTACATTTTTCTGCTCATAAATGGACAGGGATAGATGAAAAAAATATGGGAATGAAAACGATTGTTAATGAAGCAAAAATTCGAAACATTTTAAACCTGTTTGTATGAGACATTTTATCGTTTTTAGTGGCTTGATTTTGTTTTTGTTTGCTTGTCATTCTAAAGTCCAGAAAGAAGATTTTTATCCGGAGGAAGCAAGAATTACTGCTATCAATAATTGGGAATTTAAACAAAGTGATGCAAACAAATGGATGCCCGCCAAGGTTCCTGGTGTTGTGCATTTAGATTTATTAGCTAATGGTCTTATTGAAGATCCTTATTACGGAAACAACGAACAAAAGCAAAGATGGATAGAAGAAAAAAACTGGATATACAAAACTACATTTGATTTGCCTACCGGTTTAACTACAATGGATGGACTTGATTTAGTTTTTGAAGGATTAGATACTTACGCAAATGTAAAGTTAAATGGAAAAATGATTTTGGATGCTGATAATATGCATGCACAGTATGAAATTGATGTGCGTAAATATATTAGTGAAGGAAAAAATGATATTGAAATCTTTTTTGAGTCACCTATAAATCGAAATAA
>JAHDHT010000008.1:2478-9738 GCA_020631175.1 Chitinophagales bacterium | reverse complement strand
GAATACATTTTTCAAATTGATAACATGACTTTTGAACGAACTCTTAAGAAGGGTAAACAAACGGTCAAGCTGGAGTACGATATTGATAATCCCCAATTATGGTGGAGTAATGGAAGTGGAAATCCTTATTTATATGAAAAGAAATTGCTGATTAAAAGAAAGAAAAAAGTTTTAAGCTCAAAGCAATTTAAATTTGGGATTCGTGAAATTGAATTAGTACATGAAACAGATGAAATTGGAACTGCCTTTTATTTTAAATTAAATGGAGAACCAATTTTCATGAAGGGTGCAAATTACATTCCTCAAGATGTTTTTTTACCAAGAGTTACTAATGAAGATTATGAAAAATTGATTCTTGCGGTAAAAGAAGCAAATATGAATATGATTCGTGTTTGGGGTGGGGGTGTTTACGAAAGAGATATATTTTATGAATTATGTGATCAACATGGAATATTAGTCTGGCAAGATTTTATGTTTGCCGGAAGCATGTATCCTGACTTACCTGAATTTCATTCAAGTATCAAAAAAGAAGTTCGAGATAATATTATAAGATTAAGAAATCATCCTTGTTTAGCAATTTGGTGCGGTAATAATGAAATTGAAGTCGCATGGAATAATTGGGGCTGGCAAAAACAACATGGGTATTCAACTGAAGACTCCATTGAGATATGGCATAATTATTTAAAAATATTTGAAGAAATGATTCCGAAACAATTAACGGAATTGGATCCTTATAGACCATATACTACAACTTCTCCATTAAGTAATTGGGGCACAGCAGAAAACTTTAATCATGCTTCGATGCATTATTGGGGTGTATGGCATGGCCGGGATCCCTTCGAAAAGTTTGAGGAAAATGTTGGGCGTTTTATGGTTGAATATGGTTTTCAATCATTTCCTTCTTTTGATGTTTTAAAAGAAGTAATTCCGGAAGATGAATTAAATCTTGATTCTGAAACGATGAAAAACCGTCAAAAGAGTTATATCGGAAATGGTTTAATATTGAAACATGTGGAACAATATTATGACAGTCCGAAAGATTTTAAATCTTTTGTTAAGTTAAGTCAGAAAACTCAGGCAAAGGGAATGCAAATGGCTATACAAAGTCATATGAATAATAGACCACATTGTATGGGTACATTATTCTGGCAATTAAATGATTGCTGGCCCGGCCCGAGTTGGAGCGTTATTGACTATTACGGAAATAAGAAAGATGCTTATTTTACCGTTAAAGAAGAATTCGGAAAAAATTAAATTCTAAAAAATTTAAAGTTAGCACTTAAAGTCGTCATTAAATGACTTTCAATACCACCGTGCTCATGATCATTATCTCCTGCAAGGTTTTGATGGATATGCGCTGCTTCTGTAACATGAAACATGTATTGAGTAGAAAGAGATAAGTCAACCCGTTCAGTAATATTTAAATGTGTTCCTATTCCTGCTTGTAAGGCCGCACTTAATCTTTCCGTATTTAATTCGAGGTTGTGAAGTTTGGTTTTATAATTATAATCAAAACAATGTCCGGCCAAAATATATGGATGAATCAATTTTTCACTAGTATTAAATGGATAAAACATCATAGACCATCCAATATGGATATAGTTGGATTGAATTCCCTGATCATAGTCAACTACAATAAAGTCAGCAAACCATTCGGTATTTATTTTTTCGTGTAATTGAATTCTAAATTGCCCTCCGGTTCCAAGACCAAGTCCTTCGGAATTAAAAGTATTAATTGTGCTTCTCGCCCCAATTGAAATCCATTTTTGTTTAGGACTTTTTTGAGCATAAGATTGGAAAATAAAACAAACAAACAGCAAGCTGAAGACGTAGCGCATTGCAAATAAAATTGATGAAGTAGAGTTTGTTTATACCTTGGTTTTGTTTGAATAGATAAGTAACGGAAGATGAGAATTATTTATTATGTAGTTAGATATTTATCATAAGGTCCTGTATTTTATTTCTGTATTTTTCCATCGCTTTTTTGGTTCGATAAGATATTTCTAAACTTTTGAAGTTGTTATTTTTAATTTCCTCTGTATAAAGGCTGTTACATGTATAGAAGTTGAGTTTTAAAAATAGTTTTTAAAATTGGCCTTAATTTAAATCAAAAAAAATGAGGAGAAGGCATAATTGCATTCTCCTCAATATTTGTAGATGTTTGAATGTCTATTTAGTCATAAGAGCTTCTATTTTAGCCACTTTATCGAGTAATAAATTGTTGCTTTGTTCTAAAGCAGAAATCTTATCCTGTTGTAATTTATGGGCTTGTATTAAGAGGGGTATTAACTGTTCGTAATTAATGCCTAAATATTGAGTACCATCTTCGGCTTTGAGCATATTAGTTGTAACTAGTTCCGGTAAGATTTTTTGTACTTCCTGAGCAATTAGTCCGTATTGCTTTCCTTCCGGTAAAGCAAAATCCTGTTGCATATCTTTTTTAAAGTTAAAGCTGGTTGGATTTAGTTGACTTATAATTACATCTGCGTTTTGTAAGGGAGTTATATTTTCTTTTAATCGCTGATCTGAGGCTCCGTAAATACTACCGGAAATAGCAACATCTCCACCAACTGTAAATTTATGTGTTGGTGTGGTTGTGCCAATACCAACCCGGCCTGTGCCATTTTCAATAAAAAAGTCGGTGCCGAAAGTGTTATTTCCGTCCCAGATTCCATAATGTCCCTGGTAATTAAGTCCTATTTTTTTAGTAGTCCCATCTTGCAATTCCAATAGCATAGCCAATCCTCCGGGATCATCTCTGCGAAGTCTAAAGGCATCAAAATCGATACTGTTAACATCGAGTTGGAAGGAAGGACTTTGAAGCCCAATTCCTACTTTTCCTGCGGTATAATATGCATTAGTTCCAATTTGACTCCAAATACTTCCACCTGAAGTACCGCCACTAGTAAGCGAAACCCATTGGCTGCCATTATAACCCTCGAAATCTCCACCATTCCATCTGATTGCACCCGGAGTTCCTTGGGTAATTGAATTCGTGGCTAATATCAACAGACCGTTAATGTATCCATCACCTGCAACAGATAATTTATAAGCGGGGTTAGTAGTACCTATACCTACAAAATCATTTTGTCTATTTATGAAAAATGCATTGCCGAATGTTCCATCAATTCGATTTATACCAAAATTACCACCTGTATTCAGGCCAATATTCCAGTCCTTTTGCTGTGTCCCAAAAGTAAGGGCAATTCCACCGCTTCCATTTCGCTCCAGCATCATTCCGTTAAAAACAGGAGAGTAAATGTGAAGTGGATTTTGCGGATTGGCAAATCCAATTCCGATATAATCATCGAAAGATGACGTATAAACTCTATTTCCCGGATCGTCCCAGGTCCATTGTGCCGTTGCATTTGTATAAAATGCGAACATGATTGCTGTAAACAGGCTAAATTGTAATAGTCTCATTATAAAATTTGTTGAATGTTATTAATACTTCAAATCTATTAAGAGACATTTATTTTAAGTCAACCAACAATTTGAAAAAATCAGGAATCCTGAAGTTTAAAAATTAATTTAACTAATTAAATATCAGTTATTTATACTCGATTAGTTTTTGCTTTTAGCCAATAGATATAATCGAAGTGATTAAAGAAATGAGCTTCAAACTGATCCTGTTTAATTGTTTGAAATTGCTGTAACAGCTCCGAAAAGACATTTTTCCATTCTTTTTCGTTATTCAAATCAATGCGTTTCCTTAAAAATTGCATTATAATGCGTTCTCCTTTAAAAAGCTGTTCAGATTTTAGCAGGCTTCTATGGGCAGAACGAACAGCATAGGGTAATAAAAGGGTTTCTTTTTTATCGAAAAAGATAATAAGTAAAAATAAACGGGTAGCGACTAAAATATTTTGACGAACTGATTCTTTATGATCAATAATGGTTTGTAATAAGCTTTGGGCTTCGTCTAACTGATTGTTATAATATAAAATAACAGCTTTGCGATAGAGATTTGTTAAACTGTTTGTGTTTATTTGACGAAGTTCAGTTCCAATTTGGTTTACAAACTCAAAACCTTCTTTCCAGTCTTTAGATTTTACTGCATAATACAATTCCAGATTCTCGAAAAGTTGACTGTAGCGTCCACCTTCTTTTGACTCCGGTTGCATAGAAAGAAATTGACTTCTGTTTTTAAAATAAACTTCATATTGCTCTAATTCAATATTGATTTCACAAAATAAATTCAAGAAGCCGAAATAATTATTTTTTAGCGGGTGACTTTCTTTAATTTGTTCTAAAAAAGTTACGCACTCTTTACAAAATTCGAGCGCTTTTTTCTTTTGGAAGGAATTATTTAGAAGGATAATTTTAATACAATAATAATAATAAAGTGCCATCGATCCGGAAGGACGTTCTTTATCAGATAATAAAGGATGCTTAAGAAACTCTAAATAACGTTGTAGTTGATCATTGTTTCTTATGCTAGAGCACTCTTTGCGCATAATATTCAATTCAGTTAACAATTGTTCATAGCGAATTAATGTTTCATGTGAACGTAAATATTCGATGGAAGCTTTTTCTAAATTGCTTTTCAGATTTTTATCTCTTAAAATTTTACCGGTTAATCCAAAAATTAGCGTCTCCAGAAAATGACTTCGATGTACTATGTGGTAGGCTTCAACGTAAAGTGCATCGTTTTTTAATACTTGAAGTATTTTAATAGCATTTGCATACAAACCTTTTGCGTACAATACTTCTGCCTCTTGTAATTGTTGTAATAAATCGGAGTGTTGTTTAGCCTCTGCATGAAAATTTGCCAAAGCACGAATAATTTTTCGATATAAATATTCGTTTAAATCGGCTAAAGCTTTCGCGGTTTTCCCTTTTCCAACTTTATATTTCCAGCTATCGCTATCAAAAGTTTTTAAAGCATGAATTTTATTAAAATGTTCTAGATATGCTGTTTTTTGTTTGCCTGAAATTGCTTTTGCAAATAATTTAAAATAACGCTGCTCCTGCGGACTTAAAGCATGTACAAGATCATATAACTCTCGTGTTGAAGGCATCAGTATTGTTTCTTCAATATAAAGATATATTTAATTGCAGTTCTTAAAAAATAAATCCACCCTCGGAATCAAAGATTCCGGTCCCGCCAGCGGGACATTTTTTTGTTCTTAGATCGTTTGACTAAATTCGGTATCGTTAGCAGGACTTTTGCTATGCCCTGATTTCTTTGCTGAATTTCCCTCGAAAGTAAATCCTCTTTTTCAGCTTTAAGAAACATTTTTAATTAACAGTAATCTCATCAATAAATAACCAGGCGGGATATCCTGCTCCTTGATTTCCTTCGGGAATGATTCCGAAGTTTTCTACTTTGATGCTTAATTCTTTGACTTGATTTAAATCTACTTTTACAGACTTTTCAATCACTTTTTCTTTGCTTGCTTGGTATAGATCAGTTAATACAATAACATTTGTTTTATCAACATTTGAAAATATCCGAATTGATTTAGGTTGGTAAATCCATTGTCCTTCTCCGCTGAAAAAACGAAAGTTTATATTTTTAATGTCTGTTGCTTTTTCAAATTTTATTTTGGCTACAAAATCTTTTCCATTAAATCCTAACCACTCAGCATCACCGTATCTTTCATTACTTCCTTTAACACCATTTATTAATGAAGCAGGTCCATTTCCACTATATTTTTCATGAGGCATATTTTCTAATTCTATTTGTTGACCCGATGCTTTGTGTAAATCAAAATAACTTTCCCATACTCTTCCTGAAGCTTTTCCATCCTTAAAGGCTAATGCTTTTATTGTTCCACTTTCAGTAATGTTTATTCCTTTAGTTGAATTCAATTTGAAATCGTTAATAGTAGGGGTGTTTCCATTGTTTGTGTAATAAATTTCTGAATCAGTTGCTAATGTGTTAAGAAATACATCTATTTTATTTATTACTTCAATGGATGCATTTAATTCGTAAAAGTGATTAGCAGCATTTATATTTTGAATTTTATATCGATCAAATTGTTTTTGCATTCGATATGAAAAATCCTCAAAAGATTTTTGATTAATATTTGTCCATGCTACTTCAGCTAAGGCATCCATTCTTGGAAATGCCATATATTCCAACTGCTTTAAATCAGGTATATATTCCGTCCAAACATTTGCTTGGACACCTAGTATATAATTTGCTTCATCATCATTTAAGGATTTAGGAGTAGGGTCAAAACTGTATACTTTTTCTAAAGGTAAAAATCCTCCTATGGCTAAAGGCTCTTCAGGGTGATCGCTTTGGTAATAGTCAAAATAGCAATGTGAAGTTGGGGTCATTATTACATCATGCTTTTCTTTGGCAGCTGCTATACCTCCTTCAGTTCCTCTCCATGACATAACGGTAGCGTTAGGAGCAAGCCCTCCTTCAAGAATTTCATCCCATCCGATAATTTGTTTCCCTTTTGAATTAAGATATTTTTCAATTCGGTTAATGAAATAACTTTGCAATTCATAAGCATCTTTAAGATCCTCTTCCTTCATTAAGTTTTGACAAAAATCAGAATCTTTCCATTGTGTTTTAGGACATTCATCTCCTCCGATATGAATATATTTACCAGGGAATAAATTAATAACCTCAGTTAAAACATTTTCTAAAAATTCGAAGGTTTCTTCAGTAGGGCAGTAGACATTATCAGATATGCCCCATTTCCTCATCACATTTAATTTTTCACCGGTACAACCCAATTCAGGATAAGCAGCGATTGCTGCTTGTGCATGGCCCGGCATTTCGATTTCAGGGATGACCGTAATGAATTTACTTGAGGCATATTTGACTATTTCTTTAATTTCATCTTGCGTATAATAACCCCCATATTTTTCATTAGTAAACTGATGCGGCTGATCATTATAGTGGCCTATTAGTGTGCCATTTCTCCATGCACCAACTTCTGTCAGCTTAGGGTATTTTTTTATTTCAATTCTCCATCCCTGGTCTTCAGTTAAATGCCAATGAAAATAATTTATTTTTCTTTGAGCTAATTGATCAATATATTTCTTTACGGTTTCTACATCGAAAAAATGTCTTGCGACATCGAGGTGCATTCCACGGTATTTATATCTTGGTTGATCTTTAATATTTACTGTTGGTATTTCCCAAACGACATTTTTTTTGAAACGATCAGCATATATTTCAACAGGTAATAATTGAAACAAAGTTTGTATACCATAAAAGGCTGCCTGAGGAGTTCTGGCTTTTATTTCAACCTTGTCTTTTGATACATTTAATTTGTAAGCATCCGGATTTTCAAT
>JAHDHT010000008.1:0-2378 GCA_020631175.1 Chitinophagales bacterium | reverse complement strand
TTTCATTTTTCAACAAAAAACTACTTGTAAAAAGAAAAATAATGGTGCAAGTAGAAATTAATAGCAGACGCATATTTCTTAACTGTCAAATCTATTAACTGATAAAATACCATCAATTTGAAGAAGTCTTTCTATTAGTTTGTCCAATTGCTGGGTGTCGTCGACATATACCATCAAGTTACCATTGAAAATACCATCACTGGCATCAACTGAAATGGAGCGCATATTTACTTTCAAATCTAATGATATAACATTAGTGATTTTTTGAATTACACCCATGTCATCCAAACCGCTAATTCTAAGTCCTGTTAAGAATGCTATGTTCTTTTGTTTAGACCATCTTGTTTTAATTATGCGATAAGAATAATTCGTTACTAATTGTTGAGCATTAGGGCAATTTGTTCTATGTATTTTAATTCCCTGGCCAATAGTTATAAATCCAAATACATTATCACCCGGTATTGGTTTACAACATTGCGCAAAAGTATATTCTATATTATCATCAAAATCACCAAATAAAAGTACATCGCCTTCAGCATCAGATTTTTGTAATTCACCATCTCTGATTTTCTTTTGATCCTGTAATTCAGGATCTTTTTTAGCGATAATCCGATTTCCTTTAACTTCTAGCTTTTTAATTTCTTCTAATGGAATTGTTCTCTTTGCTATACTATAATATAGTTCCAGTAAATCCATTAGTTTGAAATGATTGACAAGATCATTCAGAAAATCTTTTGTTGGATTAATTTTTAGTGACTTTAATTTTCTGAATAATATTTCTTTTCCATCTTCTCCAATTTTTCTTTTTTCTTCTTTTAAAGCAGATTTAATTTTACCTCTTGCTTTTGAAGTAACTGTAATTTTTAACCAATCTTCATTTGGTTTTTGTTTTGTAGAAGTAATGATTTCAATTTGATCTCCATTTTGAAGTTTGTGTGAAATCGGAACCAATTTGTGATTCACTTTTGCTCCTATACATTTTACTCCTACACCGGTATGAATATCAAAAGCAAAATCGAGTGCTGAAGCTCCGGATGGAAGAATTCTTAATTCTCCTTTAGGAGTAAACACATAAATTTCATCTGAGAAAAGATTTAATTTGAAATCATTAATAAAATCGAGCGCATCCGATTCCGGATTCATTAATGTTTCTCTGATTTTTAATAACCAGTCATCAATAGCGGATTCTTTTGTGTCTTCTTTGTATTTAAAATGTGCAGCAAATCCTTTTTCTGCAATTTCATCCATTCGATCTGTTCGAATCTGTACTTCAACCCATCTTCCTTTCGGGCCCATTACTGTTGTATGTAAAGATTCGTATCCATTTGCCTTTGGTGTAGATATCCAGTCCCGTAAACGGTCAGGGTTAGGCACATAATGATCTGTTACAACTGAATAGGCTTTCCAGCATAGTGCTTTTTCTTCTTCGGGTGGACAATCAATTATTATTCTGATTGCGAATAAGTCATATACTTCTTCGAAGCTTACTTTTTTCTTTTGAATTTTATTCCAGATTGAAAAAATAGATTTTGGTCTGCCGAAAATTCTTAAATTATCTAATCCTTCTTTTTGGAGGGATTGTTTTATCGGTTTGATAAATTCTCTTACAAACCGTTGACGTTCTTTTTTGGTTTGAGCCAGTTTATTAGCAATATCCTTATAAGTAACTCTGTCGGTATACTTCATCGACAGATCTTCCAGTTCTGATTTGATAGCGTACAATCCTAAACGGTGTGCTAAAGGTGCATAGAGAAACTTGGTTTCCGAAGCAATTCGTAGCTGCTTATGTTCAGGCATTGAATCCATCGTACGCATATTGTGCAAACGATCGGCAATTTTAACCAGGATTACGCGAACATCATCCGCTAATGTCAGAATCAGTTTTCTGAAGTTTTCTGCCTGAACAGAATTTTTTAGATCGAAGACTCCGGAAATCTTTGTTAACCCGTCAATAATTTTGGCAATGTGTTTATCAAAATAGGTTTCGATATCGAGCAAAGTGAGTTCGGTGTCTTCAACGGTATCATGCAATAAAGCACAAATAATAGCTACCGGGCCGAGTCCGATTTCTTTGGCTGTTATTTTAGCAACTGCAATAGGGTGGAGGATGTATGGTTCGCCACTTTTTCGACGGATTCCATGGTGATATTTGGCAGCTACTTCAAAGGCTATTCGAATGCGTTTTTTATCTGCTTTGGACGTATTATCCCTGATAACATGCAGTAATTGTCTGTATGCATTCAGGATAAGTTTCTTGTCTTTTTCTTCCTGAGATAAGGCTACCATTAATTGTTTGTACGATTTAATTGGAAAGTTAGTGTTTTTCGGTTGAATTCTGAATGCTGAATATGTGAATTCTGAATTGATTTGAGATTGGA
>JAHDHT010000179.1 GCA_020631175.1 Chitinophagales bacterium | reverse complement strand
AAAGACCTTGGCGGGCTTGTTGCCGACGAGCGAGGAGGAACACCTTTTTACCTGTCGATGTTTTTCGTTTAGATATTCTTTTCCTACGGAGCGAGGAGTTTATTATGCTATTTTATATATCACATTTTTCGCTTGTTCTTTTATCTGTTTAGTATGATCATGCTTTCGGTTCTTCGATTAAAAAATTAACATTTTAAGGCTGGATTTTGGTGGTAGGCTGTCTTATAACATCCTACAAAGTGTTCGCAGAACGAACTATTTTAAGATTCGTTAACATTTTCAGTAGTCATATTATGTTCATCATTTTGATCATTATTTGCTTCCCTTTTTTGATCATCATTTAGATCTACATTTTCCTTCTGATCTAGCGGATGATATTTAAAAATCTGTTGTTTTAAAGCTTCTGTTTTTTGTACTCGGTAACGCTCTGTTGTACTGGGATATTTATGGCCGGCAAAGACTTGGACGATGCGCAGATCCTCACCTGCTTTTAATAGGTTGATGATCACGCTCTGCCGGATCGTTTTTGGATTTAAGGTTCTATCCGGATAAAGGGCTTTCATGGTCTCGATTAAATAGCTGATCCCTTCACCGCTTTCGGCTGTTCCTTTTTTACTTACGATGAGTTTATCTGTTTTTACGCTTCGTAATTGCTCTCTGTCCTGGTTCAAGTATTCCATGATCCAATACACCTGATTTGCTTTTAATTGTAAGGTTCGTTTGTTGGTTCTTCGTCCTGCCTTTATGTATACCGTTCCTTGTTCTAAATTAATGTCGTCTAATCGTAGATTTTTGATTTCGCTGTTCGTTAAGCCTTGATAGATCAATAAACTGATGATGATTTTATTTCTGTTTTTTAGCAGGCGATAACGCTCTTTTCGATCCAGTAATTTTTCTAGTTCTGCGCTCGTAAATAAATCTTGGATTTGTATAGCTCTATTTTTTCGGTCTCTTAATTTAATGGCTTTCGCCGGGTTGTTGGTTCTTATGCCGATGTGTACTAAGTAGCCATAATAATGCTGTAAGGCATGTAAGGTGACGGCTACATTGTTATTGATCGTTCTGCATTTTCCTATGTAACCCACTACCTGACCGTAGTTTGCCGATTTGGCTTCTTTGGTTTTAGATAAATAGGTTTGTATTTCTTTTAAGTAACGTTTTACGCTTGATGGTGCTAATCGTTTGTTTAGATATTCTTTTAAGGCTTCGTGTTTGGATTTGTTTTCATATTTGTTTTTGCATTTATTTTCCATAGTTGTTTGTTTTTGATTCTCGTATAGATCTGTGTGGATTCAAGGTGTTTATGACCTAAAAAGTCTCGGACATATTCAAGGCTTAAGCCGCCCACTAAAAGATGGCTGGCAATGCTGTGTCTCAAGCAGTGCAGCGTGATGTGTTTTTTGATATTGGTCCGTGCTAAGATTTCTTTTAATAATCGGGCATAACTACTACCGCTCATAGGACGACCGTTTTGATTCAAGATTAAGGCAGTCTGATTTATTTTTTTAATGTTTTTATCTCGTTCTAGTTTTATGTAATATTCAAAGTGGTTTTGTACTTTTTTAGACATCGGCACCGCTCTTCTTTTGCCGCCTTTGCCACTTCGAACATATAATAAACGGCTCTTAAAATGTAGATCGCTAATGCCCAGCTGAGCGGCTTCACTGCGCCTTAGTCCGCAGCCGTAAAACAGACTTAAGACTGCTTTTTCTTTATAGTTCATCGTCGCTTGATACAGCAGCTCGATTTCGGTTTTCGTTAAGATTTCCCTTGGCTTTGATGTTGGTTTACTAAGCTTAAAACTGCTTAGATATGCCTGCACCGGATGGCGCTCGATCTGCTCATTTTCTAATAGATAAGTAAAGAACACCTTGAGTGCGTACAGATGATGACGGATGTAAGATTCACTCAGTGCGCCAGCGCCCCTTTTATTCGGTCGTTGTTTTAAGTAATCGTGATAAGCGGCGATGTCGCTCGCTTCTATTTCATTAAATGGTTTTTGATGCTTATCTATAAATTCTGCTACACAGACGGGCAGCATATAGACCGTTGTTTTTCCATAGCCTAACTGGCTTAAATAGGCTTTAAATTCCTTAATCATTGGCTTACGTTTTTTGGATGGATGGATAATTGAGTGGATGGATATTTCTGATGATTATCCGTTTAGATCATTATCCATTTAGATTGATAATGGACTTTCTCTCTAATACACACCTCTTGGAATGCGGAACGCCAGCCGTGTTTTGCTCCCTTTATGCCCTGTTTATCATCGTTCTGGCATTCCAGCTGGCATTCCAATAGACTGGGATACCAGCCTGTTTTTTAGTTTTGATATTGCTTAATTGAGTCGCTCTAACTGTTCGTTTAATGTCGTCTTAATGCCTGCTCTAAGCTGGCTTAAGCTATCCCAATAACTGAGCTTGTATAACAGTCCTCTGTTAGAGTGGCCGCCGCTTTGATAGATATATTCTAGCTCTAAAAGCTGCTGCATAAAGCGATGCAAACTGCTATTACTTAACTGCATGGCTTGTCTGATTTCTCGGCGGCTAAAGGCGTAATCTTTTCCCTTGGGTAACAAGTAGTCTTTTAAGGCTTCATAAAAACCTCTAAGCCTGCCGTCCAGTTCATCTACCTTTAAAACGATGCTATCAAAGAGCAGCTCGATGGCCAGCTGCATATCTGCTTTTTCCGCCTTGATGGTATGGCTGTCGATCTTAGTGCGCTGATGTTGATGCAGCAGCGTGATTTGATTGCAGAAGGCAGCAAGGAGCTCATGCAGTCGTCTTAATTGATCAGCCGGAACAGGCAGCTTGATTTCCTTTAAGTATGGATTATTGACTTTATAGGCTTTCAAGGTCTGCACGTAACCCTGCAGATAATGTTTGGCTTTCGTTTCTGTATCTGTTTGTATCGCTCCGCTCGCTTTGGCGTTTTTATAATCGATGATTTTTGCGGTCTGCTGTAGGCTTTCATCGATGCCAATAAAAAAGACCCGGGTCGCATTATCGTGATAGATTTCCGCTTTGGTGGTAGCCACCATACTGGCAATAGGGCCGCGTACGATTTTATCGCGGGTTTGTATAGTTGCACTTTCCATATCTTTGCCACTGACCGCAGAGCGCAGCGTTCCACTGCTTTGTAATTCTCTAAAGGCATATTCCACTTCTTCATTCATGCCGTCATAATCTTCTATAATAATGAGGTGCTGACACAGCTCATATTCGCCAAAGTTGTAAAAGCTTTTTTCACTTAATCTTGTATACCGCTTCACTTTCTGCTGCGGCACGAGCTCACTTACTTTAGCAATCAAATAACTCTTTCCACTGCCGCTACCGCCCTGAACGACCGCATGTAGCGGACGGTGCATCTTATGGCTGACCGCAACACAGAACAAAAACAGGCGGTTATTTTTTTCGCCTACAATGCCAGCTTTTCCGATCAAGGTATTGATGCGTTTTAATAGATCGGGCTGGCGACCGAACTTAATGTATTCGGCCCTGTCTGCGCTACTCAAGCTTTGATCGATCGTTTTCTTGTGTTGCTTAGACTGTATTTGACTTTGACGATACTGATCTAATAGATCCGTCATGCGGCTTAGATCGGTTTCTAATCGATTCGGTGACAGGTCTAATTTCTCGCCTGCTTCTCGGCATATTTTTATGAGCTGACGGTCTTCATAGAGGTCGAGCTTACTGCGGCTTTTTCTATTATAATAATAGGATGCTTCTAGCTGCTGATTCTTCTCAATAACTAAGCTAACTTTCATGCTATCCAGGTCCATTCGTAGCCCGCCTTTAATTACATACTGCGCTGCATCCGTTCGGTAAACAATATGATTCGGATTGCTGGTTTCAAGAGTAGGCAATGCAGGTAATGTAGGAGCATCATCGATCTTTTTCTTTTCATTAGCTCTTTTTTCATTAGCTACACTTTCAGCTGTTGCCTGAGCTGATGAAAGAAAAAAAACAGGTTCAGTTGTTTGTTGTGCCTGTTTATTATAAGGCTTTGCCGTCTCAATCAGATCAATTAAAATTTGTTTTTCGTGACCTTCTAATAAACTGCTGATATCCTCACCGTTCGGCGTGTCGACGATCTTGATCATAAGATCAGCTCCCCCAGCTTGTATCGTTTCTGCTATTTTTATAGCTATTTTTTCTGCTATTTTTAAAGCTCCGTTTCTGCCTGCCTCATCTCCATCAAAAAACAAGATCAGTTCTTCTAAATGTGCCAGGTCTATGATCGCATCCATTTGCTCCTTACTGCCTTCTGTGCCGTAATTGGCTAAAACGCTTCTGCCTTCATCTTTTTCCAGCGACTGCATCAGCGTCACCGTATCAATAATGCTTTCACACAAGATCAGCGTTTTGGTCTGCGGAGCAGGATAGCCCGGATAAAGCCCCTGCCTGTTTTTAAGATAATAATGCTGTCCGGTTTTAGAGCTGTTTTTATTGCTATTCTTCTTTTGCTCAATACTTCGATAATAAAAGCCCGTTATCTGATCCCTTTGATCTTTCAAGGCAAAAACCAAACAGCCTTTACCAAACACCCCATAACCCGCGTTCGTTTTTTTAAGTAAGCCTAAAGCTTCGTATTGCTTTAATCTTTCAGCTCTGTTGGTAAACAAATTCGTGCTGTGATGGAAGGTGCCTGCATTATAACCCACTGATAAAATTCGATGATTCAAATTTCTGCTTTCGGCATAACTTCTCGCTTTACTACTGCCGATAAATGCCCGTTCGAAAAGCTGATATAAGTCGCTTAAGATTTCGATTCTTGTTGCTTCTGTGATGCTTGCTTGCAGCTCCGGTGCTTCGGTTATTCTTGGATAATCCGTTTGTATTAATCCGCTTTGGGCCTGTAGCCATTTCAAAGTCTCATTTAACGACCAGCCTGTTTTCTTCTGCACCAGGTTTACTACATCCATTGTTCCAGCTTTGCACTTGCTGCTAAAACAAGTCGCGATCTGTTTGCTACGACTAAACTGCAAGCTCGGGTTTTTGTCTTCATGGAAGGGGCACAGTGCTTTATCGTTTTTATCTGTTTGGATGCCGAGCTGATGGGCGATTTCGATAATATCAAGGCTGGATTTAAGCGTTTGTATGTTCATGGCTAATTAATTTCAAAAAATCTTTTTACGACCAATTGGTAGCAAAAGTAATGTATCGGTCTAATATACACAAGCCCAAAAGGAATTGTTTAAGACATTTCAATCTCCTATTTTTGCATAAAGCACATTTTAATAGTAGTAATAAAGACTTTTCAGTATGACAATAGGTGAACATATTATGCTCCTTAGAAAGAAAAAGAAGCTCTCTCAAGCTGCACTAGGAAAAGCAGTCGGAACTTCAGGAGATATAATTGGAAGATATGAAAGAGGGATCATAACGCCCTCTATTGAAGTGATCATGAAAATTGCTGACGCTTTAGAAGTTAGTATCGATTTCCTCGTAGGAAAAACAACACTCGAACTTGATCAACAAACCCTTAAACGAATGGAAGATATCGCAGGTCTTTCAGAAGAAAATAAAAGTTTTGTGCTACAAATGATTGACATGGCATTGCAAAATTTTAAAACTAAAAAAGCTTTTGCTACTAAATGAATTTTGACAGAGTTTCTAATCTAAAAGAAATGATAAATCCATTCGTCCTAAGATGAGAGCTATTCCATTTTAAATTGCAAAAATTTTAGATGAATATTTTTTCTTTGTATATTCATGAGATACCTAGTTTAGGTTTGAAATTTTATAAAACGGTAACTAGTTCCTATGTGTTAAATTTATTGAATTACATTTAAAAAGGGTATATGGTGTATTCATTAATAATTCTAAGATAAGCCATTTCATTTCGCCACTTTCTTTGTATCACCAAATTATCTTCTTTTTCAGCTTCTAATGGGTCATTAAATAAATTGATATATAACACGTCACTTGTTAGTTCATTTATTTCCAGTGCGCCTTCAAATTTTAATGCTTTTTCTTTATTAACTAAATCAAAATAAAGAGGTCCTAACCACATTTTACTACCAACGGTTAATAATGTTTGTTTTAAATAATTTTTATTTCCTTCATTGTGTGAAGTGTCAAAAATCTTTTGACCGTGATGATCTATCTTATATGGTAATTTTTCTGTGAATTCTTTTGGAATATTAAGTCTTTCCGCACTACTGCTAGTTTTGACATTATGTTTTTCAAAAAAATAATGACTATTTAAATAGGCTGCTATAAAACCTTTGTGTTTTATGAATTTCTCAATATTTTTAGGCTTTAAGTTTAGATTTTGATAAACTAAATGGATAAACTTAAAACTCATCATTTCTCCAGTATTGACGATATTGAAACGTGTTATTTCATCTTGTTTGTCATTAAAGTTGTAAATATTAAAGCTTTCATCACTTTTTAAGTTTTCAACTGCATAATTACAATCTTTTTCATTCCACGCAATTGCCTTTGATTTACCTACACTAAATGCCTGAACCTTAAATTTAAAGTGTTCTCTATATAATTCCTGAAATAAGGAAATTATATTTGTCTCTTTTTTAAAGCATATTATTAATTCAAGTTGCTTACTTTTCATTATCAATCTAATAATTTTTCACTGAAATTAACGTTTTCCGCTCCAAGTCCTACTTCATCTGCATATTTCTCTATTTCCGAAACGAATTTTTTATTATCGACATTATCAAGCCAGCCTTTAGGAACTGCAACATCTAAACCTACTCCACCACTTAAACTTTTCTCTGCACCACCATATGATATTGCCCCTGCTTTTTTTAAATCTACTAGATCATCTATATTTTTTTTCATTGCATATTTAGAGCCCCAAACATCTTTTGGATTAAATGTTTTAAAACTAATTGCTCTTTTTAATTCATGGCTATAGAAGTCTACCGTTTTAAAGAACGGTGTAACTACTTCTGTTAAATGATCGAAATTCTTATAAAAAACTGTTGCAGCTCTATATTCACCAAACCAGCCCCTCATAAAATTTCCCTGCGTAGCAAATATTTGTTTTGAAGTCATTGTTCTACCCGCTGACCAAATACCTCTTAAATCTGTTAAGCTTAGCACAGCTGTTCCTGCAGCTAAAAAATATTGACCTTCAGAAAAATAATTACTAGCTTCATATAAACCATATGGACCAGATGCCAACAAATAACCACCTAAGAATACACCATTATTTGACATTTTGATCATATTAACAGCTTGGACAGCTCGTTTTTGATCTTCGTAAGCCGACATCTTTTCTCTTCTAGCGTCGATCTGTTTTTGTTCCTGATTAATTTTATGTACCTGTTGCAAGCTGTAGTAGCCTGCTTTATTCATAATTTCTTCATTTTTAGGTCCACCAACTAATTTAGATTTTTGCCATCCAACTAATGGATGTAAATAATACCACTCTTCTAAACCATCTAAATCTATAGCCTGAATTGGTGTATTCCCAGCAAACTGATATGGTGTATACCAAGGATATTCTTTAGTCAGAGGATCAACGGATAAAAACTTAGCGATTCTTGGATTGTAGATTCTGAAGCCGTAGTCGTATTGGTTTCCTTGCCCAGACACCTCATTATCCATTTCTTTGCCATTGAATCCAAA
>JAHDHT010000178.1:2798-7596 GCA_020631175.1 Chitinophagales bacterium | reverse complement strand
GGACATATGTTATAATATAAAATTAACAATTATGGAGACTATAACGGCCTGAAACGTTCAAGGTTGTTATCTAAAAGACACTCTGTTGACCAATAGCATAAAAAAAGGTCGGTGAATGTCACCGACCTTTCATTTTATCAAGTATTTAGACTTATTTGCCATCGTGATCAAGAGCATCATTGCCTTGATATTCATTATCAAATAAACGGATAGATTCTACCTCGATTATTCCGAATTGGAGGACACCTTCCACGGTAACCACGTTACCCGGATAAATACCTCTCAGTAATTCTCCCATATCTTCACTTTCAAGAACGAATTCATTTAATGATCCTAATTCCTGTAAGTAATAACTCGCTTCATCCTGGTTCAAAAACTCAGAACAACGATCTCCGCTGAATACATCCTGAAGAATCACACCTTCAGAAGTTACATTAACAGGCTCTAATCCACAAGAAACTAAACTTGCCATTATTGCCAGACAAAAAGTAAAAAATAGTGCTCTCATACGCATTTTTTTGTTCGTAAAATTTTAATAAAAAGAGCGTAACCACCCGTAAAATACATAATAAATGTCATAGGCGACGGAAATTAACATAACACAAAATTTTTTATGTATAAATGTCAGTAAAACAAAAGATTATATGTCTTTTTGTCATTTAATTTGTATTTAACTGCCATAATTTCAGCCTATGAAGCCCAAATTCGCAAAGGCACGTGATTTGAACTAAGGAAGGAAAAAGAAAAGAAGATGAATCTGAAAAATTTTACCATAAAATCTCAGGAAGCAATGCAGCAAGCGCAACAAATTGCCTTTGGCTATCGCCATCAGGCCATTGAAAATGCGCATTTGTTGAAGGCAATGCTTTCAGATGATGACAGTGTAAGTAAGTTCCTGTTTAAAAAATTGGGAGTTGCTGATTCAGTTATCGATAAAGGTCTCGAAGAACTATTAAGTTCTTATCCCGTTGTGCACGGTGAAAACGGGACCCACTTTTCGAGAACAGCGAATCAATCCATTTTACACGCTAAATCGATTGCGGGTAAAATGAAAGATGAATTCGTTTCTGTTGAGCATCTTTTGCTGGGTATTATGGCCGGAAAAAGTAAAACATCGAAGTTTTTAAGCTCTTTAGGCATTAATGAAAAGGGGCTGAATAAAGCGATTGCAGAGCTGCGGCAAGGGCAAACCGTTAACTCTCAAAATGCTGAGAACACCTATAATGCACTCGATAAATATGCGGTAAATCTGAATGAACAGGCCAAAAAAGGCAAGCTTGATCCGGTGATTGGGAGGGATGAAGAAATAAGAAGAGTTTTACATATTCTCTCCAGAAGAACTAAAAATAATCCGGTTTTGGTTGGAGAGCCGGGTGTTGGTAAAACTGCAATAGCGGAAGGAATAGCGCATCGGATAGTGAATGGCGATGTGCCTGAAAATTTAAAGCAAAAGACATTGTATTCGTTGGATATGGGTGCTTTAATGGCAGGAGCTAAATATCGTGGTGAATTTGAAGAGCGTTTAAAATCGGTTATTAAAGAGATAAAAAATGCGGATGGAAGTATCATTTTATTCATCGATGAAATTCATACGCTTGTAGGAGCAGGTAAGACGGAAGGAGCTATGGATGCGGCCAATATTTTAAAGCCAGCTTTAGCAAGAGGAGAATTGCGAACGGTTGGTGCGACCACCTTAACTGAATTTCAAAAATTCTTTGAAAAAGATAAAGCATTAGAACGTCGCTTTCAGAAAGTGATGATCGATGAACCGAATATGGAAGATGCGATCAGTATTCTTCGGGGTTTGAAAGAGCGTTACGAAACACATCATAAAGTTCGGATTAAAGATGAAGCTATTATTGCTTCGGTAGAATTATCCACCCGATATATTTCCGATCGTTTTTTACCGGATAAAGCTATTGATTTAATCGATGAAGCGGCCGCTAAATTGCGATTAGAAATCGACTCATTACCGGAAGAACTCGATGAAATGAATCGACGCATCATGCAGTTGGAGATCGAAAGAGAAGCGATTAAAAGAGAAGATGATCAGGAGAAACTGAACGGATTAAGCGAGCAGCTGGCCAACTTGAATGAATCAAGAAATGAATTGAAAGCAAGATGGCAGGAAGAAAAAGACGTAGTCGACTCCATCCAAAAGCTCAAGAGAGATATAGAAGATTTCAAAGTTGAAGCCGAACAGGCAGAACGCAGTGGCGATTATGGTTTAGTAGCCGAATTGCGCTATGGCAAAATCGAAAGTGCAAAAAAAGCATTGGCTGAGCAGGAGGAAGAACTGAACAACAGAGATAATGCAAGACGGATGGTAAAGGAAGAAGTAGATGCCGAAGATATTGCAGAAACGGTAGCTAAGTGGACCGGTATTCCGGTAAGCAAAATGCTGCAAAGCGAACGGGAGAAGTTGTTACATCTTGAAAACGAGCTTGCTAAGATGGTTGTTGGTCAGGAAGAAGCGATCACGGTAGTTTCTGATGCTATTCGACGCAGCAGGGCAGGCTTACAAGACCCAAGCAAACCGATTGGTTCTTTCATTTTTCTCGGTACTACCGGCGTGGGTAAAACAGAACTGGCAAAAGCACTGGCTTCTACCCTATTCAATGATGAAGGTAGCATGACGCGCATTGATATGAGTGAGTTTCAGGAGAAACACAGTGTAAGCCGATTGATTGGTGCACCTCCGGGATATGTGGGATATGATGAAGGTGGGCAACTTACAGAAGCTGTTCGACGTAAACCATATTCAGTGATACTACTAGATGAAATTGAAAAAGCACATCCGGATGTATTCAACATTTTATTACAGGTATTAGACGACGGACATCTTACAGATAATAAAGGCAGGAAAGTTAATTTTAAGAATACCATTATTATAATGACTTCTAATTTGGGAGCACATTTGATTATGGATGGATTTAAAGACGTTACGGAAGAAGCGGTCTTTGGGGCAATGGAAACCACAAAGTTGAAAGTGATGGATATGCTGAAGAAAGTGGTTCGTCCTGAGTTTTTAAATCGTATTGATGATATTATCATGTTCCGTCCTTTAATGAAAGGTGACTTAGCTCAAATACTTGAAATTCAATTAATGGGACTAAATCAGTTGCTTGCAGAAAATGGAATTGAAATAGAATTAACGAATGAAGCTAAAGCTTTGTTGAGTGAATGGGGTTTTGATCCGCAATTTGGAGCAAGACCAATGAAGCGGGTTATTCAAAAAGAATTGGTAAATAATCTTTCAAAATCCATTTTAAGTGGAAATGTGATAAAGGATACAGTGGTTGAAGTGAGTGTTAAAAACGAACAACTGGTATTTAAATCAAAAGCAGCCGAAAAAACGGTCGCTTAGAATTTTATTAAATAAACTTAAACCGATGCTATTTTCAAATGGCATCGGTTATTAAATAATAAAAGCATAACTAATGAGCTGCGCGCTAAACAATATTTGTAATCAGTAAAATGTAATCCTGATTTCCGCAGTTGATTGGTAAATGTTGTAAATTTGATCTATGAATCTACCTATGCACTTCATGAGTCAGGAGGAAGAGCTGGACTTTTTACCGCTTATTTCTCTTGAGGAAGATGATGATAAAAAATTAAAGAGTGTGCCGGATAATATTCCGGTATTACCTCTGCGAAATACCGTACTTTTTCCCGGAGTAATTATTCCGATTACGGTTGGAAGGGAAAAGTCTATCAGTGCCGTAAAGAAAGCCTACAAAGGCGATAAATTATTAGCGGTTACTTCACAAATTGATGGGAATATTGAAGAACCGGAAACGGCCGATTTATTTAAGATATGCACCGTCGCCAAGATTGTGAAGATGCTTAAAATGCCGGATGGAAGTACAACCGTTATTATTCAGGGGAAAATTCGATGTCATATTGATGCGATCACTAAAACAGATCCGCATTTCGAAGGAATGCTTTCCATTCTGAATGATGATGAAGCCATCGATCAAACTGAATTTGATGCAGTTGTTTCGGCAATGAAAGATATGGCTAGTAAAGCGGTAAAACTTTCTCCGAATATTCCTCAGGAAGCTGAATTAGTTTTAAGGAATATTTCAAAACCGGGCTTTTTAATTCACTTTGTTGCAAGCAATTTAAATGTTGAATTATCGGATAAACAGAAAATTCTGGAAGCAGATAATCTAATGAGACGAGCTGAAATAACAATGAGTTATTTGAGTAACGAATTGCAGATGATGGAGCTGAAAGATAAAATTCAGAATAAGGTTAAAACTGATATCGAAAAACAGCAACGTGATTATTTCCTGCATCAGCAAATGAAAACCATTCAGGAAGAACTGGGTGGAGATCCTGTTGATAGAGAAATCACCGAATTGGTTGCTAAATCAAAAGGTAAAAAATGGAGTAAAGCAGTCGCAGAAACCTTTAAAAAAGAAATTGCAAAACTGCGTAGAATAAATCCTGCCGCAGCAGAATATTCTGTTGTCATTAATTATCTGGAATTATTATTAGAATTACCATGGGAAGATTTTACCGATGATAATTTTGATTTAAAGAATGCCAAAAAGATTTTAGATAAAGATCATTATGGCCTTGATAAAATTAAAGATCGAATTTTAGAATACCTTGCCGTACTTAAATTAAAGGGCGACATGAAGTCTCCGATTTTATGTTTTGTTGGCCCTCCCGGTGTTGGTAAAACTTCTTTGGGAAAAAGTATAGCACGTTCATTAAGTAGAAAGTATGTTCGCATGTCTTTGGGTGGATTGCATGATGAAAGTGAAATTCGCGGACATCGTAAAACATA
>JAHDHT010000178.1:0-2698 GCA_020631175.1 Chitinophagales bacterium | reverse complement strand
CCACGGCGAATAGCCTGAACTCCATCCAACCTGCTTTAAGAGACCGAATGGAAATTATTCATTTGAGTGGATATTCGATTGAAGAAAAAACAGCGATTGCAAATAAGCACTTAATTCCAAAACAACGTGCTGCCCATGGGCTGAAGGCTGCCGATGTAAAAATCAATAAAGCGGTGTTAACTAAAATCGTTGAAGGCTATACGCGCGAGTCGGGTGTACGTAGTTTAGACCGTCAAATCGCAAGTGTAATGCGATGGATTGCCAAGCATATCGCTATGGAAGAAGAGTACGCAAAAACAATCGATCCGGATAATTTAGAAAATATATTAGGCCGCATTAAATTCGATAAAGATTATTATCACAACGATAATCCTGCAGGCGTTTGTACAGGCTTAGCGTGGACGAATAACGGTGGGGATATCCTATTTATCGAAAGTATTCTCAGTCAGGGTAAAGGCAATTTA
The DNA here is from genome assembly GCA_020631175.1 of Chitinophagales bacterium. Taxonomy (GTDB): domain Bacteria; phylum Bacteroidota; class Bacteroidia; order Chitinophagales; family JAHDHT01; genus JAHDHT01. The sequence continues at coordinate 2,234 of JAHDHT010000178.1, read as the reverse complement.
ACTTTAACCGGTAACCTGGGTAATGTGATGAAAGAATCGGCAACGACTGCTTTAAGTTATTTAAAATCGCATTGTACCGAATTTGATTTAGTGCCGGATGATTTATCGAAAACGAATATACATATTCACGTACCTGAAGGCGCAATTCCTAAAGATGGCCCTTCGGCTGGTGTAACTATGTTAACTGCTTTAACTTCTGCATTTACCGGAAGAAAAGTGAGACCTTATTTAGCAATGACCGGTGAAATTACTTTAAGAGGTAAAGTTTTACCGGTTGGAGGGATAAAAGAAAAAGTATTAGCTGCCAAACGTGCCGGCATAAAAGAAGTTATTCTTTGTTATAAAAATGAAAAAGACGTTGAAGAAATAAATCAGGACTTTATTAAGGGTTTGAAATTTCATTACGTTAAAGAAATGAATGAAGTACTAGCTATCGCTTTAGAAAAAGCGAAGCCATCAAAAATGCATAAAGCCTCATAAGTAATGGCTGCATTTGATACTGATTTTCATTTAATTCTGGAAAACGAAAGGGTTAGATTAGACCCATTAGAGATGACACATCTGGTAGATCTCTTACCAATTTGCGAACAGTGGCCTGATCTTTTAAAATACTCCCCCTCCCCTTTCGGGACTGTTGACTTATTAAAAGATTATATTGATATTGCACTTAGAGCAAGAGTCTATGGCAATCGCTATCCTTTCAGCATTACAGACAAATCGAATGGTGAAATAGTAGGCAGTACTAGTTATGGCTCGATTGCTTTAGAACATAAACGCATCGAAATTGGCTGGACATGGATAAGTCCCAACGTTCAGGGTAGCGGTTTAAATAAAGAGATGAAGCATTTAATGATCGATTATGCTTTTAAAGAACTGGATTGCGAACGGGTAGAATTCAGGGCAGATGCCCGCAACACCCAAAGCCGTCGCGCTATGGAAAAGTTAGGTGCGGTTTATGAAGGCTTGCTCAGAAATCACACTCAAATGAGGGATGGTGTTCGAAGGGATACGGTTTACTATTCTATTTTGAAGGAAGAGTGGCTGTAAAGGCGAATTTATTCGCCCTTAAATTTTAGAGGCGAATAAATTCGCCTTTACAGTTTTATGATTTTCTCGCTATGTACCGGGATTAAATCAGCAACATTTTTAATAATACAGGTGTAAACTCCCGAAGACCATAAATTGGTGTTTATAGAATGCGCATTTCCGCTAATATGATTCGTGTAAATTATTTTGCCATTCATATCGATGATTTCCATTTGATACGTTTGATGAGACCCATTATTTTGGATGGATAGATTTAGCTGTGAGCTAATCGGATTATTGAAATTAAATTGAATGGGAATAGGACTGAGATTATTCTCTAGACCAACAGGCAAACCACAATTCCATTCTGTGCAGCCATATTGATCAACTTTTTTTGCCCAACCTGCTTGTTTGTATGGCATTGTTTGATTTAAGTAAAACGTATAGCCTGAAATAATAAATCCATTATCCGGTGTTAACTGTAAGTCTAAAACATATAAATGATCAGACTCAAGATTATAAATTGGATCTGTATGAATTAATTCTTTATGCCAAATCGTATCTCCGGTATTGATATCATATTTAATTAAAAAACCCGTATATTCTTTTTCATTAATTTCCGGTTCTTCAATATAATAACCTCCTGCGCTTACTATATGCCCATCATGTGCAAAGACACAATTAGTGATCACACTATAGCTTGCTCCGGGAAATTGAAAAGAATTTTGCCAGACAACATTAAAATCTTGGTCCACTAAAATTAAAAGCGATTGATTATCTAATCTTCCACTAATGGCAATGAAGCCATCTTCATTTATAGATAATTTTTCAGCATATAGTTCGGTTATATTTAGGGATGAGATTAGTGGATTACTAGTTGTTATTAAATTCCCTTCATCACTAATTTTCAGTAAAGAAAGGTGTTGTGTTTCGGCTCCTAAACTATTATCTCTATTGGCAACAAGTGCGATATAACTTTGATCTATTGGATTTTGCTGAATATCAACTGCCCCATCTCCAAATCCGGGATTTTCTATAACTGTTTCCCAGATTATACTATCTCCAATAATTTTACAAAAATAAGTTTCGTATGTTGAGCCTGGAAAACCAGTTCTAACAAAGCCTGTAACAATACTTCCTTCACTGTATGAAAGAACAGTTCCTCTCATTTCAACTGAAAAATTGGGATACTGATTTTCATTTAAACC
>JAHDHT010000007.1:38044-40669 GCA_020631175.1 Chitinophagales bacterium | reverse complement strand
AAAAAAGCAGAAGAAGATGAAAAAGCAAGATTGGCTGCTGAAAAGATTAAAAAAGAAGAGGAAGAAAGAGAATTAAAAGAAGCAGCAGAAGAAGCTAAATTAGCTGAAGCGAAAAGACTTAAAGAAGCGGCAGAACAAAAGGCTAAAGAAGAAGCATTAGCCCGTGAGGCAGCGTCAATAAAAAAGGCTGAAGAAAAATCTGCAGCACGAAAAGCCGGAAAAAATGAATTTAATTTTAAAGGATTGGTTTTGCAGGAAGACAACGAACCAATTGCTAATGCCAGCTTAAGTGTTTATGACCATCAAACCGGAAATGAATCAGATGTTATTACAGACGAAAATGGTGTTTTTGAATTTATCATAAAAAAGAATGTTCCTTATTCAGTTACTGCCGAAAAAGAAAATTACACTTCAAAAAAGAAGGATTTTAAACTGAAAAAAGCACAAAAGAAAAATGACTTTTTTATTGTTGAGTTAAAACCTTCTCAAGTTGAAGAAGAAATTATTGTTATGAAAGAGGAAGAGCCTGAAGCAGAAGATTTGAAGTCAGAAGATTTGAAATCAGAAGATTTGAAATCAGAAGATGTTAAAGTGGAAACTGAAATTATTGAAGAAGCGACTCCTGAAATCAGCAAAGTTGCAGAAGAAACGGTTCCATCAAGTAGTATGTTTGAAAGTTCAGATGAAAAAGATGATGTAAAAGTGATCAGTAATTATTCTGATGCAGTTACTAATCGACCGGGCACGATAGAAAACACTTCATCAACAGTTATTGAAGAAAAGCTTGTTCAACCTGCCACGACAGTGATAGAAAATTCTACTAATTCTTATTCTAATTCAGGCGGAACCGTTACTTATGAATCCGAAAATTCTACCAACAGTTACATTGATAATTCTTCTACCAGAGTAATTAGTACAGAACCGTATTCAGAAAGTACCGGAAACAGTTCAACTTATAGTAGTCCATCACAAAATACGACAACGTATGAAACGACAACCTATCCATCCAGTACAGGAACGGTAGTCTATTCCGAGCCTGTAACTAATACTTATTCAGGAAGTTCAACGACTACATATTCGAGTACACCTGTTACGACTTATTCAGAACCAATAACGTATAGTGAACCTGTTAGTACTACTACCTATTCAGAACCTGTAACAACTACATATACAGAACCGGCCAATTCAAACTTTAAGTATGTTAATAAGGATGCCAATGTATATACCGTTAACGATTTAAACTTTAAAGTTCAGATCGGTGCATTCTCAAAGCCGAAGTCGTACAATGGAAGTTATTTAACCAATGCCCAGGCTATTGATTTTCTTTCTGAAGAAGTTGGTTCGGATGGATTATATAAATATATGATAGGTCAGACAAGTACTTTAAAGGATGCCAAGAAGCTTAAAAACAGATTAACTGCAGCTGGTTATGACGGATTTATTGTAGCATATCATCAGGGAGTTCGTATTTCGATCAAGCGTGCTTATGAGTTGATGGCCAATAATTAAAATGTAATTATTTCGAATCGATGAATTGTCGTGTTTCGAAATAATTTTACATATTTGGCGGCGTTAAGATGAAGATGAAGAAACTCTACGTCTCTTTAATAATTGTAATTTGCTTTTTCAGCCTACCTGGTATTGCTCAAATTGGTGGTTTACATACCTATGAATTTCTAAATTTATCCGGTTCTTCAAGAATTACGGCACTTGGAGGTATTCATGTAAGTCCTCAAGATGAGGACTTAAGCTTAACTACTCAGAATCCTGCATTATTGAATAAGTCAATGCTTCATCAGATTCAGTTGAGTCATGAATTTTATTTTGCTTCAATACAACATGGATATGTTTCGCATGCTTTTCAACTGAAAGAAAAGATACTTCTTTCGGCAGGCCTTCAATATATATCGTACGGTACATTTGAAGCTTACGATGAATTAGGTATTTATCAAAGAGATTTTACCGGAGGAGAATATAACCTGCAATTGAGTTCAGCATATCAAATCAGTCCGAAATGGTCTGCAGGATTAAGTCTGAAAACAATTTTAAGTAATTTCGATGAATTTAATTCTGTGGGATTAGCCTCGGATTGGGGAGTCGCTTATAATGATACTACAAGACGTTTCAGTGCAGGGTTGGTTGTAAAAAATGCAGGTGCACAGTTAAGCACATATAATGGAGTTCGGGAGGATTTACCTTTTGATATTCAATTAGGCATTACGCAACGATTAAAATATTTACCCTTTCAATTTGGTGTGATGCTTCATCATTTACACAAATGGGATATCCGATATGATGATCCTGCTTTACAGGAACAAAGTTTTATTACAAATCCTGAAGACAGTGTTAATGTTAAAGAGCCGTCTTTCTTTTTTGACAAAGCTTTCAGGCATGTAAATTTAAATGGTGAATTATTCTTAGGAAAGACTTTAAGAATTCGATTAGGTTATAATCATTTCAGGCGACAAGAATTAAAAGTTACAAGCCGATCGTGGCTAAGTGGTTTTTCGGGTGGATTTGGAATTCGTATAAAACGATTTGCTTTCGATTTTGGAAAGGCTTTTTATGTTTTGCCTTCAAGTACTAATCATATAAGTTTGAGTTTCCGAATGAAGTGATGATTTC
>JAHDHT010000007.1:35191-37944 GCA_020631175.1 Chitinophagales bacterium | reverse complement strand
TTGCCTTCAAGTACTAATCATATAAGTTTGAGTTTCCGAATGAAGTGATGATTTCACAATTAAGTGCATTTTAATTTACTAAACTTCGTTTTTTCGAACCATTAAGGGATTAAGTTTTTTAAGTTTAGTTCGGATTAAAATATAGCATATTAAGAATAACCTGGATTTGTGTCCACCCTCCATGCACTGCGTTAGCATGGGTCCCGCCAGCGGTACATTTTTTATTTATCGGATGACTTTTGAAGTTGAGCTACTTGTACCTTTTACCTGAAAATTAATTCACTGCATTTAAACCATTCAAACGCTTCATAAACTCTTCTTTATACGACTTCCCAATTGGAATAAGTTGTTTGTTTATTTCTACTGAATTACCGACTACTGATGAAATTTTATCTATTGAAATAATATACGATTTATGAATACGCATAAAATGTTCATCCGGTAAAACTTCATTGATATGCTTCATCGTCATCAAACCGGCAACCATACCGTTAGTTGTGTTTATTTTTACATAATCTTTCATTCCTTCCAGAAATAAAATATCCTCCAAATTAATTTTTATCAACTTCTTATCTGCCTTAACAAATATGAAATCATCCCCTCCTCCTTCAGAAACAGCCGATGAATGTTCTGCAGATTTTTTTTGATTATGTATTTTTTTCGCCTTTTCTACAGCTTGTAAAAAACGATCAAAAGCAATCGGTTTTAACAGGTAATCTGTTACATCTAAGGAATAACCTTCAATTGCGTAATTCGGATATGCAGTTGTGAAAATTACTACAGGTCTGGGTGATAAATTTACTGACTTTAAAAAATCGATGCCGCTCAGTTCGGGCATATTAATATCCAACAGTAATAAATCACAACTATTATTTCTCAGATATTGCATTAACTCGATCGCATTATTGCAACATTGAATTAATTCAAGGTCGGGTAAACGTTCAACGAATGATTTTAAAACTTCTAAAGCCAAAGGTTCATCATCTACAATAATGGTTCTCATATTATAATTCTATTTTTAACAATACAGTATGCTGTTCTGCTCCGGATTTAATTCTTAAGTTATGTTTTTTCGGATACATTAAAGCCAATCGACGCTTTACATTTTCAAGTCCGATACCACCGCTTTTCTTTTTTTGGTCGATTGGTAAATTTGGTTTCTTTCCCACACTATTATCCACCCTGAAAAATAACTGTTGTTCTTTCAGTTCCATTTGAACTTTTACAAAAGCATTATTTATATTCATTCCATGTTTAAACGCATTTTCCAAAAAAGGTACGAATAGTAAGGGTGCAATATGAACATCTTTTGTCTCATCGGGCAATTGAACGTCTATATTTACATGCTCACCTTGTCTTAACTTTTCAAGAGCGATATAATTTTTTATGTAATGCACCTCTTTTTCAAGCGGCACCCTTTGCTCATTACAATCGTACAACATATACCGCAACAAATCTGAAAGTTGCAAAACGACTTCAGGTGCTGTGTCCGATTTTTGCAAGGTTAATGCATAAAGATTGTTCAGAGTATTAAATAAAAAATGAGGATTTACCTGCGATTTTAAGAAGTTGAGTTCGGTAGTTAAATTTTGCTTTTCTAATTCACGGGTTGTAGCTTTTTGACTGAACCAGGCTTTCGCCAGTTTTAAAATTGTCGAAATAAAAATAAAAGCGGCTGAATTTAATATACCCTGCTTCATTGCATCCGCATAAGTCACTACTTCATGTAATGATTCAAATCGTTGAAGATTCCAGTAAAAAACCAATGTATAAATTGGCGAGAAAACCAAGATTAATAAAAAAACCTGTAATAAGTATTTTCCAAAAGCCCTTGTTTCAAGAAAAGACTTCAATAATATATACATATTGATATAAACACCAATAGCAATAATACCGACGTCGATCAATGCATAAATCAACGCTTCCTGATAACCGAAATTAAAGCCGACACTCAGATATATAATCAATATCAAAGTAGACCATATCATTAGATGATATACAGGCCGATAGCTTAGAATACTGAAAATAGAGTTTAGAAATGCGGTCATAGATCAAAAATGGCTCTTCAGATACATAATACAGATTTTTTTAGACGAAAGCTACCTTGTACTCGACAAAAAGTGCAATTCTGTATCTACTTTCGATTCTCAATAATTTCTGAACTTTTCCAGTCTAAAACACTTATTTTTGATAAAATCTAAACACCATGAGTTATGTTGCTTTGGAGGATTTTTTTAAAAATCCATCGAAAACAGATTTCAAGATATCACCGGACGGAAAACATATATCCTTTCTATCTTCCTTTCAGAATCGTTTAAACATTCATGTAAGTCCATTGGATAACCTGGGCACAATAAACCGTATTACGGAGGTAACCAACAGAAATATCAATACTTATTTTTGGGCTAGTAATTCAGTTATTTTATTTCTGAAGGATGAAGACGGCGATGAAAATTTTAAACTTTTCAGTTCAAACATTGAAAATAGTACACATAAAAATCTAACTCCATTTGAAAAGGTAAATATTGGAATTGTCGATCGGCTCCATCATGATCCTGAGCATATTTTGATTTCAATGAATAAGCGGGATAAGCGTTATTTCGATGTTTACAAAATCAATGCTGAAACCGGTGTCTTAGATTTAGTAGCTGAAAATCCCGGTAATATTTCAGGTTGGTATACCGATCATTCGGGTACTATTCGTTTGGCAACCGTTACGGATGGAGTAAATAGCAGTTTATTATACCGAAGCA
>JAHDHT010000007.1:31265-35091 GCA_020631175.1 Chitinophagales bacterium | reverse complement strand
ATTCGTTTGGCAACCGTTACGGATGGAGTAAATAGCAGTTTATTATACCGAAGCAGTAACAATTCCGAGTTTAAAACAGTGCTGGAAACCAATTTCAAAAATCAATTGGACCCATTATTTTTTGATTTTAACAATGAGATGGTTTATGCTGCCAGTAATCTGGGAAGAGATAAAGTAGCTATTGTGAAAATGAATCCTGAAACCGGTGAAGAGCTGGAAATGATATTCGAGCATCCTGAAGTTGATGTTCAATCTTTGAGTTTTTCCCGAAAGCGAAAAGTTTTATTGGGTATTTCATATGTCGACTGGAAAATTCAAAAACATTTTCTGGATGAAGAAATTGGAAATATTTATAAAAATATTGAATCAAAGTTAGCCGGGAAACAAGTTTATCTAAGTCATCATGATGAAGAGGAACAAATATATATCGTCAGAACAACCGATGATAAATCAATGGGAGAATATTATACGTATAATGTTGAGCAAGATGATTTATTTTTATTAGGTAAAATTTCTCCATGGATCAATGAAAATGATATGGCATCGATGAAGCCAATTCATTATACTTCCCGTGACGGTTTAAAAATTAACGGCTATCTGACTCTTCCAAACAATAAAGAAGCAAATAATTTGCCTGTAGTTATAAATCCCCATGGCGGACCGTGGTACAGAGATAATTGGGGTTATAATCCTGAGGTTCAATTTTTAGCTAACAGAGGTTTCGCAGTTTTACAAATGAACTTCAGAGGTTCGACAGGTTATGGCAGAGATTTTTTAACCAAAGCATTTAAACAATGGGGTAAAAAAATGCAGGATGACATTTCGGATGGAGTTAAATGGCTGATCGATGAAGGAATTGCTGATCCGAAACGTATTGCAATTTATGGTGGTTCTTATGGAGGCTATGCCACACTGAGCGGATTAACATTTACACCTGAACTTTATGCATGTGGAGTAGACTATGTTGGAGTATCGAATTTATTTACTTTCCTCGAATCTATTCCTCCATATTGGGAACCCTACAGAGAGATGATGTATGAAATGGTCGGACACCCGGAAGAAGATAAAGCATTATTAGAAAGTGCTTCTCCGATTTTTCATGTAGACAAAATCAAAGCGCCATTATTTGTTGCTCAGGGAGCAAATGATCCGCGTGTAAAACAAAATGAATCTGATCAGATTGTTGAAGCATTGCGTGAAAGAGGTGTTCATACAGAATATATGTTAAAAGAAGATGAAGGGCATGGTTTTCACAATGAAGAAAACCGATTTGATTTTTATCGGGCAATGGAATCTTTTTTACAAAAACACATTGGTTAAGCAAGGCTTTTGGATAAACTGCTAAAAGACATACGAAATTGTACTGTTTGTCTTCCTTTCATGAAGGATGGAGTTAATCCCGTTTTATCAGCATCTTCAAAAAGTAAAATTGCAATTATCGGGCAGGCACCGGGCAGTGTTGTTCACAAAAGTGGTATACCATGGGATGATAAAAGTGGAGAACGCTTAAGAAGTTGGATGGATGTAGATGCGGATACATTTTACAATGAAGATCTTTTTGCCATTATACCGATGGGTTTTTGTTATCCCGGTAAAGGGAAATCCGGCGATTTAGCTCCAAGAAAAGAATGTGCTCCTTTGTGGCACAAACAAATTTTTGATCAGATTGAAAATATTAAACTCACCTTATTGATAGGTCAGTATGCTCAGAAATATTACTTAAAGAAAGAAACAAAAAATAATCTAACAGAAACAGTTCGTTCATTTGAAGATTACTTACCAGATTTTATTCCTCTTCCACATCCATCACCAAGAAATAACATTTGGCTTAAGAAAAATGATTGGTTCGAAGAATTATTATTACCTGTTTTGAAAGCAAACATAAAAGTTAATTTAATTAATTAAAAGTTTACTAAAGTTTTGAGATGGGTAAAGGATAGCATATTACAATTAAGAGCATTTTTTTTCAAATTGCTACTTCAATTTAAATCTTTTAAAACAGAAGAAAGTATTTTAATTTTTAGCGAAGCTCGTGGCGGAAGCACTTGGTTAATGGAAATGTTGAATCAAGCACTTGATACTGCTATTTGTTGGGAGCCACTTCATGTTAATAATGGTTTAATACCCGATCGTTTTCGATTAGGATGGAGACCTTTTTTAAAAACAGACAAAAAAAACAATGAATTAAATACTTTATTTGAAAAAATACTAAGTTATAAAGTCAGTAATAAATGGTCGGGCAGGTATTTAAATATCCGGTCAATTTTATCTGGCGAATATGTACTAGTAAAATTTGTTCGTGCAAATTTATTACTCCCCTATTTTTTGAAAATTTTTCGATTCAAACATCAACCGATTTTATTAATTCGACATCCTGTGGATACTTGTGTATCTCAAATTAAAGCCTTCGATTTTGATTATGATACCTATGTAAAGAGGAATAAAGATGTGCTTAACAATGAACGGCATTTGGCAAACTTTGAATACATTTCAAAGCTTGAAAGCAAATTGGAACAGAAAATTGCTATTTGGTGCATAAATAATTGCCCTCTTCTAAACAATATTGAAGAAATTGATAATGTATTTAAGATATATTATCATGAATTACTCTTAGATCCTGAAAGTGTTTTAACCGAATATTTCACACAAAATAAGTTCTTAAAGGGTATTGAGCATTTAAATAAAATAGAATACAGAAAAGCCAGCAAGACAGATTTCAATAAAGAACTTGGAACAGACGTCAACAAACAACTAAACAAAAATCTAAAAATGTTAAATGTAGATGAAAAAGAAAAGATTCAGGCAATATTTGATTATTTTGACTTTAAACTATTTAATGCTTTTGAAGCTTATCCAACAAAAATGCATTAGATAAACTTTACTTAGATAAATAACAATTTTAAATGAAAAGCTCAATTCTAAAAAACACCATTATTTGTTTAGCAATTTCACTGCTCACATTTAATTCTTGCGAGAAAGCATGCAAAAAAGGCAATGAAGATATCATAACACAAACGCTAAATTTATCAGATATCAGGGGTATTGACCTAAGTATCACAACTGATGTTACCATATCACAAGGACAAACACAATCTATCGAAGTTACGGGTGATTCAAATGTTATTGAAGAATTAGAAACTGTAGTTCAAGATGGAATTTGGACAATTTCTCTGGATGATCAATGTTTCAAAGATTTCACTTTATCGATTGATATTACTCTACCTGAATTAGATAATATTGAATTAAGCGGCACCGGTGATATTAATGTTAATGATTTCACTAATCAGGATTTTCTTAATGTAGATTTAAGTGGCACCGGCAATATATTTTTAAATAAATTCGACAGTTTAAATCAAATTGTAATAAATAAAAGTGGCACTGGAGATATGACTATAAATGAGTTGATATCTGATGTTAACATTTTAGAAATTAACAGCAGTGGAACCGGTCAATATTTCGGTTTTAATCTTGAAGCAAAAGATTGTACTGTTTTATCTTCGGGAACCGGCGATGTAGAATTAACGGCTATTGATTTTTTGGATGCCACTGTAAGTGGAACAGGAAGTGTATTTTTCAGAGGCTTTCCTGAAATTATTTCAGACATTTCCGGAACCGGTGATTTAATTGACGCTAATTAATAATGTTTGATTCTGAATTTCGCGAAGAAGTCAGAAATTGTATTTTAAACAAAGCACAATCTGATAATTCAATTTTGTAAGACAAATTTAGACTTAGGTTTAGATTTAAAATTTCAAATCTTGATGTGCTTTTCTCCACCCTCAAGGCACTACGTTAGCCTTGGTCCCGCCAGCGGGACAATTTTATG
>JAHDHT010000007.1:28923-31165 GCA_020631175.1 Chitinophagales bacterium | reverse complement strand
CCTATCTTTATAAAAAAGCATTTTGAAAAATACAGCCTACGGTAAACCACTATTTTTAGATGTAAATAAAAAAGTTAAGTATTTAAATAAAATCAGATCAATCAATGAACGAACACTTCAAAAACTGATTTACAATAACCCGGAATGTCTGCCTGTAAGTGACATTGATGAGTCTTACAATCCTCTAATTCCAATTTGTATGGAATTAAATACAAATGCAGGTCCTTTAGATATTTTGATGGCATCTCCTAATGGAGAGTTATGTATTATTGAAACGAAGTTGTGGAAAAACCCCGAAGCTCGAAGGAAAGTAATTGCTCAGATTCTAGATTATGCTAAAGAAATTTCTTCGTGGACATATGAAGATTTGCAAAGAGAAATTAATCGGAACTTAAAATCGAAAGGCAATCAGCTTTATGAAATATGTAAGAATCAACATGAAGAATTAGTAATTAGTGAAGCTGATTTTATTGATTCTGTTAGTCGTAATTTATCGAAGGGAAGATTTTTATTATTAATTGTTGGAGATGGAATAAAAGAAGGTGCAATCGGAATAACAGAATTTCTTAGTAACACAGCTCATATGAATTTTTCTTTCGGGATGATCGAATTGAATGTTTACGAAGCAGAAAATCTTGGGACATTAATTTTACCAAAAACTATTGTGAAGACAGTTGAAGTTCAAAAAATATCAATTGATGCACCGGCCGGTTTCAAGATTAGTTTTGATAAAGAACAAGAATTAATTGAAACGGAAGAAATAAGTGAGGAGAAACAATTTTTAATTGATTTTTGGAAGGAGTTAATTGATGAACTGGAATTTGATGACCCAGGTCAGGCACTTCCTGAACATTCACACGGCAATAATATTTATGTTTATCCATACAAAACTAAACGTGCCTGGATAAGTGCCTACTTTGCCCGAAGTAAAGGAAGAGTTGGTGTTTATTTCAGATTAAATAAAACTTCGGAAGGTTTTAAAATTCTGGACGGACTTGAAGATTATAAAGCTGAAATAATTAATGAGTTAGGTCCGGAAGTGCAAGATAAATGGTACGAAGGTGGTGAAATGTTTATCAGACTTCCTTTAGATGATATTTACGCAGACAAAAACCGATTAAAAATAAAATCCTTTTTTAAAAAATGGTTGAATCATTTCGTGAATGTTTACCGGCCAAAGTTGAAGCGGATAGATTGATTTTAAGGTGAAAGGAAATATTTTTTCCACCCTCAAGGCACTGCGTTAGCCTTGGTCCCGCCAGCTGGACAATTTTATGCTTCGATTTTGTTTCGTGGTGAATGAAATTGATTTTCAAATCTATTTTTGAGTTTGAATTTGAGTTTGACACTTGAATTTGTTCTTGAAACTTGTACTTGTCTCTTGAACTTCAAAACCCCGCGCCAGGGATTGCAGCGATACCCACGGGCTGTATTTTTTAGCGATTGTTTTGTTGGGCAGGTTGACAGCGGAAAACTGCCCAACAATTACAAGCGCTTAAGAATACAGGCGGTGCGTACAAGCGGAAAGCCCGATACCGATCGCAAGTACATTGAAAATTTTATTATTTAAGTGTTTCTTGATCAGGGGTAGATATATTTAAAATCATCACTCAGGTAGGTGCCCAAAAAAATTAAGACAATTCCATCAAAAATTCTTTACATTTGATTATCAACTGAATACCTGAATTTAAAGTCACAGTTTGTCGAAGCCAAAAATAATTATTGCGATTGACGGGCATGCCTCGACCGGTAAGAGTACCGTTGCGCGGGAGCTGGCAAATGCGCTTGGCTATATCTACATTGATTCGGGTGCTATGTATCGGGCGGTCACGCTTTATCTGATTCAAAATGAAATCGCGTTTGATGATGATGAGGGTGTTTTAAATGCACTCGACAATATTAAAATTCATTTCGAAAACGACCCTGAACAGGGTAAAAATCTGACTTTCTTAAACGGGCAGGATGTATCTTTTGAAATCCGCGATAAGTTGGTTTCTGAACATGTGAGTCCGGTAAGCGCGATTGTTCAAATACGGGAACGTATGGTGGAGCAGCAACGCTCGATGGGGGTTGGAAAGGGGATTGTGATGGATGGAAGGGATATTGGAACGGTTGTATTTCCGCAGGCTGAATTAAAGATTTTCATGACCGCAGAATTAGATGTTCGAGCCCGTCGTCGCCTCCAGGAATTACAGGCGAAAGGCAGCACCATGAGCTTTGAAGAGGTGCGTGATAACTTAAC
>JAHDHT010000007.1:26662-28823 GCA_020631175.1 Chitinophagales bacterium | reverse complement strand
GCCCGTTGCGACGGGATGAATTTTAATTTTATAACCAAAAAACTAAGTTTTGACTGAAAACGAATTAGTTAACCAAAAAAACCTCGACGGGCAGGCTGGCGATCAGCAGGCAGGCGAGGCGCCGGCAACACCGGTCAATGAATCTGCTGCGGCGGCGGCAGAGGAGATAACTGAAGCATCAAAAGAAGCTACAGCTACTTACTCTACTGACAATCCGGCGAATGCAAACTTCGGTGACGGTGGAGCACACGATGATTTTGATTGGGATATTGGAAAGCGTGAAAGCGTATTTTCTGAGAACAATCCTGAAATGACGAAAGCTTATGAAGCTTCATTCAGAGAAATCAACGAACATGAAATTATTCACGGTACAGTGGCATCATTGACCAATGCAGATGTGGTATTAAACATCGGCTATAAGTCGGATGGATTGGTATCGCTTTCTGAATTCCGTGACATGGAAGACTTAAAAGTAGGAGATGAAGTGGAAGTGTACGTTGAGGAGCAGGAAAATGAAAAAGGACAATTAATTCTGTCGAGAAAGAAAGCGAAATTAATGCGCGCATGGCAGAAAATTGTTAAAGCGAACAAAGATGATGAGATCGTTAAAGGTGTTATTATATCTAAAACAAAAGGTGGTTTAATCGCTGATGTATTTGGATTAGAAACATTCTTACCGGGTTCTCAAATCGACGTAAAGCCAATTATCGATTACGATGCATATGTTGGTCAGTCGATGGAATTCAAGGTGGTAAAAGTTAATGAGACCATTAAGAATGCTGTTGTTTCGCATAAAGCATTAATCGAGAGTGATCTTGAAGAACAAAGACAAAAAATCATCAGCCAGCTTGAGAAAGGTCAGGTATTGGAAGGTGTTATCAAAAACATCACAGATTTCGGTGCCTTTATCGATCTTGGTGGTGTCGATGGTTTATTATATATCACAGATATTTCATGGGGAAGAATTTCGCATCCGAATGAGGTGTTGGAATTAAACCAGAAATTAAACGTGGTTGTATTGGAGTACGATGATAACAAGAAGCGTATTTCGTTAGGTTTAAAACAATTACAACCGCATCCATGGGAAGTATTAGCGGATGATATTGTGGAAGGAAGTTCTGTTAAAGGTAAGATCGTAAACATTGAAGATTACGGTGCATTCCTTGAAATTCAGCCGGGTGTTGAGGGACTTGTTCACGTTTCTGAAGTTAGCTGGTCGAACCAGCCGATTAACTCGAGAGACTACTTCAAATTAAATGAAGAGTACGAAGCGAAGGTCGTTACGATCGATCGTGAAGAGCGTAAAATGTCGCTTTCCATCAAGCAATTATCTCAAGATCCTTGGGGTGGCATTAAAGAGAAATTCCCTGTTGAAAGCCGTCATACCGGTTTAGTGAAAAACATCACTCCTTATGGTGTTTTCGTTGAATTAGATGAAGGTATCGGTGGAATGGTTCACATTTCTGACTTAAGCTGGTTGAAGCGTTTCAATCATCCAAACGAATACACAAGAGTGGGTGAAGACCTTGAAGTTGTTGTATTAGAGATCGATGAGGAAAGCAGAAAACTTTCATTAGGTCATAAGCAGATTGAAGAAGATCCATGGGATACTTTCGAAAATGTATTCCCTGTTGGTTCTACTCATGAAGGTACGATCATCAAGAAAGATGATAAAGGTGGAATCGTTTCTTTACCATATGGTGTTGAGGCATTTGCTCCGAATCGTCATTTGAAAAAAGAAGATGGTACATTAGCAGGTGCTGATGAAACATTAAACTTCAAAGTGATCGAGTTCAACAGAGACGACAAGCGTATTGTTATTTCGCACACTAAAATCTTCGAAGAAGAGAAGCGTAAAGAGCAAACTGCTAAGCGTAGAGAAAGTGACAACAGAAGAAAACAAGGTCGTTCTCAGGTTAGTCGTTTAAACAAGAATTTAGAGAAAACAACTTTCGGTGATTTAGATGTATTAGCTCAGTTAAAAGAGCAGATGATCGAAGATCAGAAAGGTGGTGACACTTCTGACGCTGCAGCTGCTGATGCTAAAGCAAGCGAAGCGACTGCTTCTGATGCAGAAGAAACTGCCGGTTCGGAAGAAGAAGAATAAAATTCAAAGTAATAATTTAGAAAAGGGACAAGCTTTTAGTTTGTCCCTTTTTTT
>JAHDHT010000007.1:12965-26562 GCA_020631175.1 Chitinophagales bacterium | reverse complement strand
TGAAATTGTCTTTTGTTCGGTTTGCTTGCATGTCTTAGCTGAAGGTCTCGACTCTCGCAGCCGAAGGCGGTCTCGACTCTCGAAGCGCAGCGGTCTCAAAGCGCAGCGATCTTAATATTATCCCTGTATTGTCATTAGTCATTCAGAATTATTGAATTCAGCAATCAGAATTCTTCCGTATCTTTAGAAAAAATCCAACTATGCGTAAGCTTATAACTTTATTCTTTCTGGCATTTACTTGTACCCTTTTTGCTCAGGTTCCGGAACCGGCAGGTATAACGGTAGGACTACAGTATGTAGACTACGAAAAAGTATATGACGGACCTTTGTTGTTTAGTCCGCAAGGTTCTGATCAGGTTTATCTGATTAATACCTGCGGTGAAGTAATTAACACATGGACTTTTACAGGTGATTTTAATTATACCGGTACTTATTTATTAGAGGATGGAAGTGTAATAAAGTTTGTATTTTCAGATGCTCCGGGTGGAGCTGCTGCTTATGGGGATGGATGTTTTGAGCGTCGCGATTGGGACGATAACCTGGTATGGCAATATTGCGCCGAAGGTCGATATAAAGGTTTGCATTCTGATTTAGTTATGCTACCAAATGGAAACATACTTGGTTTGGTGCAGGATCCGCATAATGCTACTGAAGCAATACAGGCCGGTGCCAATCCGAATAATTTTGGGAATTCTTTAAGCACTGAATCTGTCATTGAATTTATGCCTATTGGTACAAATGATGCGGAAGTGGTTTGGGAATGGCATCAATGGGATCATCTGATTCAGGATTTCGATGCTTCTAAAGATAATTATGGAGTCATTGCAGATAATCCACACCGTTATAATATTAATTTGATTGGAGGAGGATTTGGTGGAGCGAACTCTCACTTTAACGGAATGCATTATCATGAAGAAAGAGATCATATTATTGTTTCTTCCTGGAAGGATGATGAAATTTATATTATCGATCACAGCACCACAGCCGATGAAGCAGCCGGTTCAATTGGTGGTAACGGTGGCCGTGGGGGCGACTTTCTCTGGAGATGGGGAAATCCAAATAATTATGATGCAGGAAATAATGGTGACCGTCGTTTAGGCGGACAGCATAATCCTAAATTTATACCGGACAGTTATGATGTTTTTGGAGGGATGATATCTGTTTTCAATAATGATTACGGTGCTCTTATAGGTCAGAATGGATTTTCAGGAGCTTGTATTCTTGAATTAGAATGGGATGATGTAAACAATGAATATCCTAAAAATTCGAACGGACAATTTTTACCTGAAGATTTTACATGGACATGGATCGGTGAAAATTTCCCGGGCAATAATGTTTCATCAGGAATTATGGGTGGAGTTGATGTTCAATCGAATGGTAATGTCGTAATCACTGAAGCTACTTCAGGTAAGTTTACAGAAGTTACACCTGATGGCGACATAGCATGGATTTATCAATGTCCTATTGAAAGCTCCTGGTATGGTGGAGGAAGTATTGCTGATCAGGGCGATAATATTCAGGCGGCCGTTTATAAAATTGATAAATACTCTTCTTCTTTTGCTGCTTTTGATAATGTTGATTTAGATTACACTGAAGGAATTATTGAAAATGAAAATTACGTTAGTGACGATTGCGTTTATCAAACCTCTGTAATTTTACCGGTAAGTTTTTTCACTTATACCATCGGTGATCCGGGTGCACAAACTATTGTTAGTTTTGATGAAATGTCTGAAAATGCAATAAGCTGGGCATGGGATTTTGGTGATGGAAATACTTCTACTGAATGGAACCCGGAACATGCCTATGATGAAGACGGCACCTATACCGTTTGCTTAACCATTACAAATCCTTTCGGAGAGGATACTTATTGTGAAGAAATAACGATTATGGTTGTAGGTATAGAAGATCTTATTTTTGAAAACAATATTTTGATCGGGTCTGAAAGTATTTCTATTTTAAATCCTGCTCAATTCGACCAATTGTTTATTTATGATTTACAGGGGCAATTATTAATGCAAACAAGTGTTCAGGATGAAACTTCAATTGGGCATTTGTCAAATGGAGTTTATTTACTAAATGTAACTTCTTCTGACGGTGAATTATACTCACGTAAATTAATGGTTCAATAATTTCAATTCCTTATGAATTATTGGCTGGTAAAAACAGAGCCCGGAGAATACAGTTGGGATGACTTTGTAAAGTTAAAACGTGATCATTGGGACGGAGTGCGTAACTATGCTGCTCGTCTTCATTTGAAAAATATGCAAAAAGATGATCTTGTCTTTTTTTACCATTCTGTAAAGCAGAAAGAAATTGTTGGCATTTGTAAAGTAGTAAAAGAGCATTATCAGGATCCTACTACTGATGATGATCGATGGGTTGCTGTTGATTTTGTTCCGGTAAAACCTTTGGTTAAGCCGGTACATTTGAGTGATATAAAGGCAAATCCAAAACTACAGGAGATTGCATTAGTAAAAATAAGTCGTCTTTCGGTGATGCCGATTGACAAAGCCCATTGGAAAGAGATTTTGAAGATGGCGGAGACAAAAGTTTGATAAGTACAAGTGGAAATTAAGTTAAGACTTAGGTTTAAGTTTAAACTTAATTCGACCCCTGCTAAGCCAAGGCTGCACCTGCTGGGTTTTCTTTTTTAAATCTGTCAATTTTACGATGCATCACATAAAACCATAAGGGTGGAATAAAAGAGAGTAATATCATTGCAGGATATCCTGCCGGCATTTGAGGTACATCTTCATAATGCTTAAGAATCTGATATTTTCGTGAAGCTTTATAATGATGATCGGAATGTCTTGTTAACTCAAATAATAAAACTCTTCCGACATCTTTATTTGAATTCCATGAATGTACCGGCAATACTTTTTCAAATGATTTATTTTTTCTTTTTCTGGTAAGTCCGTAATGCTCGATATAATTTATTGTTTCAAACAATATTTTGCTTATAAATGCTGCCACCAGATAAGCCAGCGTTGCGAAGCCGCCGAATAAAACAAATATAGCTGCAACAAAAAGGATTTGAATGATCTCAAAACGGATCATTTCATTATGGATGGAATAAAACGGGAGTCCTTCATTTTTCAGTCTTTTCGCTTCTAGTTTCCAGGCAGAGATATAACCCATAATCCATGATCTGAACCAAAAAGTATAGAGTACTTCTCCATATCTGGCTGAAGCCGGATCTTCTTCTGTTGCCACTCTTTTATGGTGACCATAATTATGTTCAATTACAAAATGCATTTGTAATGAAACTAACAACATAGCTCTGGACATTATTTTTTCATGCCTGGTGTTTCGATGCCCCAATTCATGACCCACATTAAAACCTAATGTAACCGCAACGAGGCCCATACTAGAAATTCTACCTATGATTTCAAAAGTGCTTAATCCTGGTTCTCTAATACTAAATAGAAAGAAAACCAATACACCAAATAAAATTGGTACCATAGCATACAACATTATGTCGTAAGTCTTATCCTTAAGCGCTTCAATTTCTTCATCATTCGTCATGTTTGTTCCTTTGCCCGGCAATATAAATTCAAGTCCCGGTACAAGTATATATGCATAAATCGCCACAGCAAATGTCCATACACCATGCATGGTAAAGGATAAATAAACAAAAATCAGAATGGTGAGAATAGAAAGATATTTTAAAGACTTTAAATTCATAGCATTAATTTTCTTTCTATTAAGGTAGGCATTTAATATAAAACAACCGGGCATTTTATTTTGATGATCTGCTCTAAGACAAAAGTGGCCGCAAGTCATCCTGATCAGCGTGATGGAACTTATTATTGCAACTAATCAATGCATCCGGTCTCCTCTTAACTCCAGTGAGTCCAACAATTCCTTTTCATAGTCAAGCCATTCCTGCCAGCGTTCGTTTACTATTTCTTCCGGCAGAAAACTTTTCGCAAGATCAATAAAGAGTCGATAATGTCCGGCTTCAGAAACCATAAATTTATAATAGAACTCTTTCAGATATTCATCATCCAATCCTTCTGATAAAGTTCTGAATCGTTCACAAGATCGTGCTTCTATCATGGCACACATCAACAAACGCTCTACCAGTTGGTCGTTTCGATCACCGCCTTTTCTTATAAACTTAAATAAACCGGCAACATATTCATCCTTACGTTGTCGGCCTAGTTTTAAACCTCTTTTGCTTAGCTCCTGTAAAACCATTCGGAAGTGGCCCCACTCTTCTGTAACAATCGGTGCTAGTTCTTTTATCATATCCATATGTTCAGGATACATTTGAATCAACGATATAATTGTTGAAGCAGCTTTCTGTTCACAATAAGCATGATCAGTCAGAATTTCTTCTAATGAAAACTCCGCCAGATTAGCCCATCTTGGGTCGGTTGGTAGTTTAAGTCCAAGCATCTTTTTTGCCCTAAAAATACCACTTTTGTTGAGACAAATAAGCCTATCTTTGCGACATGGAAATGCTTAGCCTTGCTCCCAATTTGATGGTAGAAGACGTCAATCATACCATAGCCTTTTACACTGAAAAGCTTGGATTTACTTTGTTGGCTCAAAACCCTGAAGAAGGATACGCAGAATGGGCAATGCTGCAATGCGGTCAGGCAGTCATTATGTTTCAAAGCCGTGATTCGATGGTCGATGAATATCCTGACCTGGCGCATAGCTCAATTGCTGATGGGGTCAATTTATTCATTAAAGTGGATGAGGATATCGATTTGTATTATGATATTCTGAAAGAGAATGAAGTCGATATCGCCAAAGAATTAAACACAGACGCAGGTAATCTTGCCGAATTTGCAATTACCGATGTAAATGGATACCTCATTATTTTTGCTCAGCAAATATAGGCTTCAAATTCTGAAGCTTCAAAGCTAGAAGTCAGAAGTGACTGCAGGTCATCCTAAGTTTAACGAAGGATCTTGCTCTTTGCGATTTAATTCTTTTTTTACAGAAAAATCATTCAAGTCAAACAATAAGATCTGTCACTTCGTTCGAGATGACATTTGGAGGTAGTGATATACTTTTAAACCGAAGACCAAACTAATTCAAATTTCAAATTGTATTATTATTTCAACAAAACAAAGACAGAACTAATTTGAGTTTGAGTTTGACACTTGCACTTGAAATAGAGTCTAAACTTATACCTCAGCTTAAATTTCCCCCACCTTATGCACACCGTTTTGCGGATTACACGTGTAAACTTCTGCATCAAAACCCAAAGCATCTTTATACTGCTCAACAAACACATTTTTAAATGAGCTGACTTTTTCATTTTCGACAATTGCCAAACCACAACCGGCAAAACCGGCACCGGTCATTCTTGAGGCGATACATCCATCCTGTCTTAAAGCAATTTCCTGCATTCTATCCAAATATTCCCCTGTTACTTCAAAATCATTTTTTAAGCTTAAGTGAGACGCATTGATTAAACCAGCTACCAGATCAATATCTCCACTAATAGCATCCTTCATTGCAATTACCCTGCTTTGTTCACTGATTACATGTTGAGCTCTTTTTCTGGCATTTTCGGAAGGAATAATATCTAAGTGCTTCAAATCAGCATGCGCAAGACGAGTTGAGTTTCCATTTTTATTCAACTCATTTTCTGCCTCTTCGCATTCCGCTCTTCGCGTATTAAAATAAGAATGCTCTAATGAACGGCTTGTCTTTGTATTTAAAATTAAAATTGAATATCCATCCAGATTAACCGGTACATAACTATAATCCATCGTTTCACAATTCAAACATATTAAGTGGCCATTTTTTCCCATGGCAACAGCGAACTGATCCATAATTCCGCATGCAACGCCAATAAAATTATTTTCAGCCTCTTTAGCCCACAAAGCAATTTGTGTTCGATCAATTTTCTCAGCAGCTAAATCCAACAATGCAAATGCAGTTAATACTTCTATTGCCGCTGAAGAAGACAAACCGGCACCTGTTGGAAGGTTACTTTTAAAGTAAAAATCATAGCCATCAAAAGAAAAGCCTTTTTGCTTAAGAATTTCTATTATCCCTAAAGGGTAATTTCCCCATCCATTATCTTTAGAGTACTGAATTTTTTCAGTATCGGAAGGAAGGATTATTTGCTTTTCAAAATCAGAAGAAAACATTCGAAATTTCATTTCCTGATTCGGACGGATGTACAAATCAATTCCCAATTCAATCGCAAAGGGCATAACAGAGCCGCCATTATAATCAAGATGTTCACCAATGAAATTTAATCTTCCCGGACAATGATAATGATGAATAGCATGATTTGACGTGCCAAAGAGTCTTTTAAAAATTTGGTCAATGTTCTTTTCCACTAAATAAAGGTAAAAAGAAAAACAGCAATTAAAATATTAGAGATTGTATCTTTAAATTTCAACTTATCAATCTCAAGAAGGCAAATGAAAGCAGCATCACAAAGTGAAATAAAACGCGCTCTAAAAGATAAATCTCCTAAAGAGCTATTAGATTATTGCCTTCATTTATCCCGCTTTAAAAAAGAGAACAAAGAATTACTAACCTATTTAGTATTTGAGGCAGATTATGAAGAAGGATATATTGAAAGTGTGAAAACAGAAATTGAAACACAATTTGATTCTATTACAGCACTCAATCTATATTACATCAAAAAAAGTGTTAGAAAGATTCAGCGTCAGGCAAAAAAATATATTCGCTATTCAAAAAAGCCGGTTACAGAAATCGAAATTTTACTTTTCTTTTGCGAACAAATGAAAGACTTTAAAATAAACCTCTTTAAAAACAAGATGCTTTACAATATGTATTATCGCGAAATTGATTTAATCAAACGAAAAATTGAAAAACTCGATGATGATTTAAAATTTGATTATTCGAAAGAACTGGAAAACCTTATGCAGGGATGAGCATCAAATTATTGATTTTAACAGGAGCTTGTGGTGTAGGTAAATCTACCATTTCAAAAGCATGGGCACAGCAGGAAAATGGAGCTGTTGTCGAGTGTGATTATTTTACTGAATGGATGTTGGGGGATCAGTTTGAATCTTTTTCAGAAGAAGAAGCCTCTTTTGTTGCCGAACATGCGATTGCTTCAGCCACATTATATCTAAAAAACCATATTTCTGTAGCTATCGAAAACGTATGGTTTCCGGCCGAAATAACAAAAATAAGAGCACAACTTAAAGCTGTATTCCCATCAATACATGTGCAATGCATCCGCTTATATTGTTCGATAGAAGAAAACCACAAAAGAGACCAATTGAGAGTGCCTGAAAATCAAATGAAAACACGAGTTGATATCGTTAATGCTCAATTGGCAAATTCAGTCTGGCCTTCATTTGTACAACATATTAATTCAAGCAATCAAACAGCCGAAGAGACACTGAAACAGCTAAACAGCTTGTTTTAGTCGGCTATTGGCGATTCTATCACAGTTGAATAACAATTTTACCTGAATTTCGTACAAACAGAAAGTATACTGAATCATCTTTGAACACCAAGATTTCATTGGGTATATACAGGCTTAAACGATTGAAATGCTTTTCAATTTAACAAACTAAATGACAAGCGGTAGTATAAAGCATATCTGGGAGAAAATAGTGGATATGGGAAACCATAACCTGGAGTCAAGATCTCAAAAGACTTTAGGAAGGATTTTCAATTTCATGATCTTTATACTTGTAATTTCAAGTACAGCATCTCTTATTAGTGAAGTCATTCTTGGTCATTTTTACGGTACTATTAACAGTGCAATCATTTGTCTGGTGATTTATTCTATTGCTTTCTTAAAAGCAAAAGGCAGGCAGGAGATCAGCTCATTTATTTTTAATATATTTTTACCTTTTGGAATCAGCGGCCTTGCTGTTTTATATACTGATGTTAGCTTTATTCAAATTTACTTTTGCGCATTCCTGATAAGTGGTGTGTTATACAGCAAACAACTTACGGTAAAGTATTTCTTTGTAGTATATAATATATGTTTGTTTGTATTTGTAAACTGGTATCAAAGTAAATTCGGTTCTGTAACCGGTAACAATTTTCATTACATCAGTAATATTGGATTAGCGATTAATTTCTTCCTTTATTTTCTGGTTCTAATCTTTCAGATTGTAAACAGATTGATAATATATGGTGACGAAATTGACGAATTGAACAATGAGCTTAAAGTGATTAATCAAAACTTGAGCAAAGAAAAGGAAGATTTAATGCGGTTAATATCACACGATCTAAAGGCACCCTTAGTTACCATTGAAAGTTTCACAAATATTATAAACCAGGAGGTTCAAAATATTGAAGATTCTGAAATACCGGTTTACAGTAATTTTGTAATTGAAGGTGTAGCCAAAATGAAAACAATGATTCATGAAAGCCTTCAGTTCGCAAAAAATAAAGATTACAATAACAAAGCAAAAGAAGATTTTGACCTAAATAAACTGGTCGATGATATTAAATCAGATCTTAAAAACGAATTTGGCAATTTTGAACTTACAAAGAAAAATCAACTACCCATTATTAATAGTAATTATGTAGCATATAAAAAGATTTTTCAAAACCTTATTCAGAACGGTTTAAAGTATAATGATTCAAACAAGAAACGAATCGAAATCTCTTTTCATAAAGAAGATAAGAATCAGATTTACAAGGTAATTGATAATGGAATTGGAATCGCTAAAGAATTAAAAGAATCTGTTTTTAGAAAATATAACAGAGGCGATCATAGCAAAGAAATCAATGGAAGTGGATTAGGTCTTGCCATTACCAAAGAAATGGTTGAAAGTTTAAACGGTAAAATTGATTTCGAATCACAAAATTCTAAAGGAACTATCTTTACAGTTACTATTCCGGATTCTCATTGACAAATTTGTCCTCCCTTTTAAATTTCAGGAAAAATAATAAAATAGATATATTGCTTTATGGGTTTCATCCAGGCAATAGATCATCTGCAAATATGTATTCCTGTCAAAGAAGAAGAACAAGCAAAGCAATTCTATATTGACTTATTGGGATTTACTGAAGTTCCAAAACCAGATTCCCTTAAAGGTCGCGGTGGTTTTTGGCTGGTTCAGAATGGTATTAATTTACATATAGGAACAGAAACATTAGTAGAAAAGGGGAAAGCGCACCCTGCCTTTAGAGTAAAACATCTCAAAAAAGTAAAAGCAAAGTTAGAAGAAGCCGGAATTAAAACTAAGTCTGGCATTCCAATACCCGGTTATCACCGATTCGATGCCTGGGACCCATTCAACAATCGAATTGAATTTATTGAAGCTTTACCGCAAACGAATACTTCAGCTGAGGCAATGTGGAAAGCATTTACTGAAAAACATTCTGAATATAAATTATATACTACACCGGAAGCCTATTACTTTTGCGACAGTGAAAATGCAGCAAATGAATGCGGGCAATTAGTGTTGGATGGAATAAAGACAGCAACCTGCAGTGCTTTGATCGAATATAAAATCGAAAATGAAGATTTGCCCGGGCAAAATGATTTTTTCATCATTACAAATTTCAAAAATGAAGCATTATGTATTATTCAAAATGTAAATGTTGAAATTAAAAAGTACAAAGACATCGATGAAGCATGGGCTGCAGCTGAAGGCGAAGGTGATCGGAGTTTAGATTACTGGAAAAAAGTACATAAAGCCTTTTTTAGCAGACATTTAAAACAAAATGGATTAGCATTTTCTGAAGAATTAGATTTAGTTTGTGAAAGTTTTAAGAGAGTATTCTAATTGCAATTAAAAATGGCTAAGAAAAAGAAAGTAAAAAAGAATAAATGGCGTGCACATTTGATTGACCATTTTAGAGAAAGTGTTGAAGAAAGATATACCTTCAATTTTCTTGAAGAGCATTTAGACATAGATGAATTTGATGAAGATATGATGGCCGAGGTTCGTTATTTCTTTTTAGAACGTATTTATCCTACTGAAGAAAAAAGAAATGCCATAGAATCTTCTATGGAAAACATGGGTAAGTACTTAAAAAATCCGTCTAAGTTAAAATTACTTGTTGGTTCGATGACGACTGCAATATTTAAATTCGGGACTCAATTACCAGCAGCTATAAAAGCCGCTTATACCAGTTTTGAATCATTCAATACAGCAATCCGATTGGAGAAAAAACTGGAAGCCATTGCAAAAGAAAAAGAACTGGAAATACCAATTGATAGAGAAGTATTTAATGAATTAATTGAAGAATTACCACCAAAGCAATTAAAAACATTGGTAAAAAATGTTGAAGATTTATTTAATGCAGTCACCAATATTAAGCTCATAAAAAAGACAATTGATATTCTTGGGACTTTAAAAGAAAAAATGCAGGAATACCCTGATGAATTTCCTGAGAGTGATATTGATGCTTTAGAATTCGGAACAGGAATCTTAATTGACGGGCAAAAAATCTTCGAAAAGTATGACAAAGACCAACGCAAATTACTGGTTAACCTGATAAAAGAAAATGAAACCAATTTTATTCAGGGAGAATATTTCAATGTATCTTAAAACCTGTTTGGGTTGAAGACAATGTTAACAGCCCTGCGGCCGCCAAAATAGACCCGATAGTACCGAAAACCCGTGCAATGCGAATGCCTGCCGGCCTTTTTCTTTGACGGCTGACAGCGGAAGACTAAAAGAAAAGAGCCAGCAGTGCTTGAGCGATGCGCGCGTTGCAGGGGATAGCGGGACTACCCTATGCAAACTGGTCAAATTTCTCTCTTCAAAAAATAGAAATGTCTTTATGGGCGTTTATGTGTGAACGCTTAGAAATTGTTATTTTTGAAATATGAAAACATCCATACCTGATGCCTTTAAGAATACGGTAACAGAAGAAGAGTTTAAATTCTGCAGCCGGTGTGAAAAGCCACTTTTTAAACAAAACGAAGATGACGAAGAGGTGGTTTATATGATCGAGAAGTGTGTTATTCCGGGTGACATTATATACGAATTGGCTTTGTGTCTTACTTGTGTTGAAAAAGCTCAAAATGCAATGTCGGAAGAGTCGAAGGAAAACATGCAGCAATTTATGCAGAATAAAGTTGTTGAGACTTTAGAAAATGACGGTCCGATTAACGGCCTTATCGATATGATCGATCCAAATGAGTTTAAACTTTCTGAAATAGAAGGTAATTACAAGCGTTTTAATTTAATGGGCTATTTCCGCGGGGGAGAATTTGCTGAAAAATTTCCGGTGGTTTGTATATCAGAGGATATAATGGCGCAATTACAGGAGCAACTTTCGAAAAAGACAAAAGAAGATCTGGATGATTTTATGGATTTCATGAATGATATTCCGCCTGAATTCAGCGAATTGTTCGATAAACGTAAACCGGTTTTTATTTAATGAAATATTTTATTTTCGGATTATTACTAAGTCTCATCACCGGTACCGGTACCGCCTATACATACCTATGTGTAATTAATGAGTATTGTCCTTTTGGACCAAGAGAAATAATTGATGCGAATCAGTTAAAGCCGGCATATAAAAACATATTTGCAATAGAAAATAATATAGATGCTGCAATTCCTGACACTGACGATCTTGTTCAATTCTTAAAGCGACATCCAAAAACAATTTTATCGATCGAAGCTCTTTATAATGAATCTGAAAAAGTGTCGAATGGTTTTTCGAATAAAGGAGAAGAGCGTTTAGATAAAATTGTAAAAAGACTGAATCAAAAAGGAATTTCTAAAAAGCAATTGAAAACATCGATCGTTAAAAAAGATGATTTTAATCTAAAAGTGCCGCTTCAGATGGACTTTATTTTTTCAGAAACTTACCGGGAATTAAATAATGGTGAAATCAAAACTGCTTATCGACAATTAAATAAATTGGAAACGTACATTTCATTTGAGAAGAATAAAACTGATGTAAATGTAAATTCGGATGCTTCACCTGTAATTGAAGAAATAAATTACTACCTCAACCGAAATAAGGATCAGCAGTTAAAAGTGACGATGCCTTATCAATCAAGTGAAATTGTAGAAGCAGCATTTAAAAATATGGGAGAGGCACGCAGTCGTCATTTATTAAGTGCCCTTGCCAATCAAAAAATTTTAGAAGAGAATATGACTGCCGGACATTTTTTGGCTAAAGATATTTTCGACGAAAACGGATATTCAAAAATAGGTGTAGTCGATTTAAATTTAATTCTACCTGATAAATCAAGTGAAGCTATTATTGAAGCACAAAAAATTGAACGTGGTTTAGAAAATGTATTTGCAGGAAAAAAAGACGAAGATGCTGCTGCGGGAGATGAAGTAAAAAATGAACAATTGCTTGCTTTAAATGAAGATCAGCCGGAAATAAATTTTCAATACGGATCTGATCGACTCTTTTTGACTAACGATATAGATAAGTATGCGAAAAAACTAAAGCAATATCTTGATGAGCATCCGAAAAAAAAGATTGAGATATATGGACATACTTGTGATCTTGGTCCGGAAGATAAAAATGAAAAGCTTGGCTTTAACCGTGCCGGTTCGGTAATGCTGATGTTAGTTGACAAAAATATTGACCGGAACAGAATCGAAATAAAAACAAAAGGAGAACGTGCTCCGGCTTACTCGAATAGAAATAGTTCGGGAAGAAAAAAGAACAGAAGGGTAGAAATTAATATCCGATAGTTATGGAAACATTATTTGAAAACATCCACTTAATAGAAGCGCTTCTTATTCTTGGAGCAAGTTTACTATGCTTTTTGATTGGCTTTATTTTAGCAGCCCTTTGGAAAAACAGCAAAATTAAAGCTATAGAAAAAGAGAAAACAGAATTGGAACAGGAAACTGCTTCTGCTAAACGTTTGCAATTGCAGTACAAAAGTGAAATTCAAAACAAAAATAAAGAGATAAAATCTGCTAAAAATGAATTGATTGAATTACAAAATGATTTTCAATTAATGAAAAGCGACTTATCTAAAATGAAGTCTGCCAATGCTAAACTGATCGATGACAATATTGAAAAAGAAAAGCAAATAAAAGAAATTGTTAAAAATCCATCTGCGAATAGCGATGCACCACTACATAAAAAGCAACAAAGTAATGCAGAGAAACTTCTTCGTATAACGGCTTTATTGGGTGAAGCAGATTCGACAAAAAGACAGGATCTAAAAAAGATAATCGGTATTAGTGATGGAATTGAAAACAAACTGAACAGCTTCGGAATATTTAATTACCGACAGATTAGCCGGATTAATGAAGAGTCTAAAGATTTATTATTAGAATTAATGAATTTGAGTTTTGATAAGATTTCTTCGAACAACTGGGTTGGGCAGGCGATTGAGATGCTTGCTAAGGATTAGGTTTCTTTCGTAAAAAATTCAACCACCTCTGGCCTGCGGCCCCCCTCCTTCGCACAACTCAGTCATCCTCCCCTTACTCCACCATTAATTTCCGAACAACAAATCCATCCTCCCCTATTATGCGAACAAAATAAATTCCTGTATCCAGAAAAGAAACGTCAACCGAATTTAAAGAAGCAGCTAACAAATTTGCCTGTAAAACAATTCTGCCCGAAACATCAACAATTTCGAATGTGTCAAAAATTAAACCAGACGAATTAGCTATTTGCAAAATGTCAGTAGCCGGATTCGGAAACAATTGAACATCCGCTTCAATACTGTAAGATTCAA
>JAHDHT010000007.1:9039-12865 GCA_020631175.1 Chitinophagales bacterium | reverse complement strand
TCAGTAGCCGGATTCGGAAACAATTGAACATCCGCTTCAATACTGTAAGATTCAATTCCTACCGGTGGGAAATCAGCATCCTTTTCATGTAAAATCAATCCGCCCCGCAAATTACCGCTTATCCACTCGAGTTGTCCATCATTATCAATATCCGCTATGCTAACCGTGGTACGATAACCTTCAAAATCAGGAAGTATATCTTCAGTAACTAAAGAAAAGTTACCATTATAAATATGATCTTCAATATCAGTATATACATATACCTGCCCGTTTTCAGAACCCACCATTAAATACAATTCATTGCTATTGTCGAAATATCCAATTGCGGGAGACGCATATCCGGTAGGTAGATCTTCCTGTTGTACATTTACTCCACCCCAATTTTCACTAATCAACGTAAATTCAGGAACAGAAGCCGAACCGGTATTTTCAAAAAAGTTAATATTGCCATTTCGTTCACCGTAAATTAAATCCAGCAAACCATTTCCGGTAACATCAAACAAAACAGGCACGGCAAATTGCCCCATATCAATACCCTGAAATTCAGGTGCCGTTAATACAAAATCAGCTTCCTGGCCTGCACCGGCCTGATTCGTGAAATAATGTAAATCTCCATCCTGCTCCCCTAACAACATATCCATATCACCATCTCCATCCAAATCTCCAAAAGCAGGATACATTTCTTCGAAAGGATAAGTAGAAGTAAAATTTAAATAATCTCGTGTAACCTGTTCGAATGCCGGCGCATCAGCCGTTCCGATATTACGATACAAAGTCATCGAACTTTGTAAATCAATTTGTCCCGGAACGTGATAACCGTTATTGCCAATGATAATATCCAGTAAACCATCACCATCATAATCAAACCAAACCGGCTTCGAAGCCTCACCAGCATCGACCATTTGATTAACTAAGAAATTTTGCTGTCGATATTCATAAACTTTATCCGAATTAGAACCCACATTTTCATATCTCCATGAACAATTTAAATTTACCGCCTGATTTGTTCCATTTGGTGCAAAGACTAAATCTAATAATTCATCATTATTGGTATCGAATTCAAATGTGCCCGGAAAAAATGAAAAATAAGCAGGCACATCATAAGAAGGAAAAAATGAATCCTGTAATGCCATATAAGCATTATCTAAATCACCTTCATTGGTGAGCATATTTATATTGTCAAAAGTGATATCGCCCAACATCATTTCCTTATCTCCATCCCCATCCAGATCAGTAGCTAATAAAGTTGAACCTGGATGCACGCTACGCTGAGCGTCACCTCCTCCCGAAGTAAAACCGGAAGTACAACTATCATTTAAAGTAACTGCCTGTTGAATTCCACTTTCATAAAATTTACCCCAGCAATAATCAACCAGATCAAAAATTAAACTATCACAACCATAACCTAATTCCTGAGATTGATTTTCAAAATATTCTACATATCCACCCGATAAATTAAATGTTAAAATATCTGTATCACCATCATTATTGACATCCACAATAGCGGGAATATCATAGCGCGCAACAGATAATAATTTATTATTGACAGAAGCATCTGAAGGATCATTAAAAACTAAAGTGTCGTATAAATAAGTAAAGCTCACTCCCCCACCGTCGTAAGAAGACGTATAAACAGAAATAGATTCATCAAAGCCGAAAAATAAATCTTCTAATCCATCACAATTATAATCTTCCATTAATGCCCAGTTATACAT
The DNA here is from genome assembly GCA_020631175.1 of Chitinophagales bacterium. Taxonomy (GTDB): domain Bacteria; phylum Bacteroidota; class Bacteroidia; order Chitinophagales; family JAHDHT01; genus JAHDHT01. The sequence continues at coordinate 11,150 of JAHDHT010000007.1, read as the reverse complement.
TTTCGGAAAAGCATCCTGAAATTCCGGCGCATAAGAATAATCGATTTGTCCTGCTGATCCGCCGTTCAGAAAAGTAAGCAGCTTATCATCCTTCCGATCAAAAATCACCAAGTCTTTAATCCCATCATTGTTCAGGTCGATATCCGAAAACTGCGGATTATTAAGTCCGCCCACCCAGGGCATTAACATGGCAGCATCGTTTTCCGTTACATCAACATCGAGCACTTTACTAAAAGTTTGTGCACTAGCTTCAAAAGAGATAAAGCCCAAAAAGCAGCCGAAGAGTAGTATTTTCAAAAAATCAGCATTCATAGAATGTATATCATTTGCGATAAATAATTTAAGGACATTTCCTATATTAATCCTCTAAACCAACAGCATTAACAGCCAAATCAATTAAGGGCTTTTATTGCAATCTAAAAATAGTAAATGCAAGTATATTGGCCGTATCGTTTTCTTGCCATTTTTTGCCTGTTTATTGTCAATTTTTCATTTTGTCAGGCACAACAGGTTTCCGCAAGCGATTTAACCGCAATTCAATATATTAACGCCGATATAAGTGAAAAGTTAGATCGGAAATTCCTTTCTGTCGTATTGAGAGCAGATGCACAGGGCACGAGGGTGCCTTTTAGCGGTAATATCGGGCTGAAAATTAACGGTGAAAACGAAAATTTAAGCTTTGATAGAGGTATTGCCATCAAAGATATCACCGGAAGCGATGAAGAATACTATCACATTAGTATAAATACGGGCGATCAGACAGTTAGTAAGTTTTATCGCTTCGAACAAGGCGAAGACGGCTATCAGAAAAAAGTAATTCCGCTATGGCTGTCGATTATACCGCCACTAATTGCTATCATTTTAGCACTCATTTTCAGGGAAGTAATTATTTCACTATTCGCCGGCATATGGTTTGGGGCATGGGCATTACACGGTTTCAGCCTCTCCGGCTTATGGCGTAGCTTCTTCGCCGCAGTAGATAAATATATTGTCAATACGCTCAATCCCGATAGTGGACATATTTCCGTTATTGTATTTTCAATGCTCATCGGCGGTATGGTGGCTATTATAAGCCGCAATGGTGGCATGCTGGGCGTCGTCAATTTTCTGAGTCGATTTGCCAGGTCGGCACGAAGTTCACAATTGATAACCTGGCTTCTGGGAATCGGAATTTTCTTCGACGATTATGCCAATACCCTGATCGTTGGAAATACCATGCGTCCGGTAACCGATCGCTTTCGCATTTCCCGGGAAAAGCTGGCATATATTGTCGACTCAACCGCTGCTCCGATAGCCGCAATCGCTTTTATCACCACATGGATCGGTGCAGAATTAGGCTATATTCAAGGGGCAGTCGAACAGTTAGGACTTACAGAAAGCCCTTACCAACTCTTTTTACAATCGCTGAAATATGCTTACTACCCTGTAATTACCTTGATTTTTATTTTCGCATTGATTTGGACGAGAAGAGATTATGCTGCCATGTACAAAGCAGAAAACCGGGCAAGAACAACCGGTAAAGTTTTTCGGGTAACCAAAAATACCGGCGAGCATGAAATCGATCAATCGCTCAAAGCGCTCGATCCGGTAAAAGGCATTCAACCAAAAGCGATCAATGCATTACTGCCGATTTTCACGCTTATTGGTGTAACCCTTTTTGCTTTATATTATACTTCCGTTCAAGGCGGCTGGACAAGCAATCCCGATCAGTCGTTTTTCCGAAATTTATCTGATATGGTCGGAAACTCCGATTCATATATCGCACTTTTATGGAGTTCATTGTCGAGTATTGTAGTGGCGATTTTATTAAGTCTGGGCACCCGCAAAATGGCTTTACTTCAAATCATGGAAACATTGATCGACGGAATGAAAACCATGCTTCCGGCAATTTGTATTCTGGTTTTAGCCTGGGCATTGGCAGATATTACCGCCGATTTATACACCGCAAATTTTCTCACATCGATCATTCAAGGTAATATCAACCCGATGTGGATGCCGGCAATTACCTTTTTACTTGCAGGAGCAATTGCCTTTTCGACCGGTTCAAGCTGGGGAACCATGGCGATTTTATATCCGCTCATTTTACCCGCTACCTGGTCGCTTTGTCAAAG